>DASVJU010000336.1:0-8044 GCA_036385755.1 Thermoanaerobaculia bacterium | reverse complement strand
CGCGACGACGGTCCAGCGGAACGCCCCCGAAGGGTTCCCGTTCGGGACGCTCCTCGTGAACCTGATCGGATGCTTCGCCGTCGGCGTTGTTGGCGCGCTCGGGCTCGAGCGCGCGGCGCTCTCTCCGGAAGCGCGCACGTTCCTCATGGTCGGAATCCTCGGAGGGTTCACGACGTTCTCGTCCTTCGCGTGGGAGACCCTCGGCCTCCTGAGCGTGCGGGACGTGCTCCGGGCCGCCCTCTATGTGGGAGGCTCGGTCGTGCTGGGTCTTCTCGGGACGGTGCTCGGCCGGGCGATCGGGAGGGTTGGCGCATGAAAGACGTCGCGACCGCGAAGCTTCTGCGCATCCACATCGGCGAGGCCGACCGGCTGCACAACCGGCCTCTCTTCGAGGTCCTCGTGCTGGAGGCGCGCGACGCCGGCCTCGCGGGGGCGACCGTCCTCCGCGGCGTCGAGTCTTACGGGGCGTCCAGCGTGGTGCATCGCGCGCGTCTCGTCGAGCTCTCCGCCGATCTGCCGGTCGTCGTCGAGATCGTGGACGCGGAGGAAAAAGTGCGCGGGTTTCTCGAACGCATCGACCCTCTTCTCACGGAGGCGGGCTGCGGGGTTCTCATGACGCTCGAGAACGTCGAGATCGTCCGGTATGCGGCGCGGGCGAAACTCTGAGGCGTTGAGCGCTACTTCGCCGCGACGCCCTCGATCTTCCGGATGCGCGCGTTGACCGAGTCCACGACGTAGAGGTTGCCCTTGCCGTCGAGGCCGAGGCCGGCCGGGAAGTTCAGGCGAGCCTTCGCGGCGGGGCCGCCGTCTCCTGCGAATCCGGGTTCGCCGTCACCTGCGATGGTGGTCAGGACCCCCGTCTTCGCGTCGAGGCGGCGGATCGCATGGTTCTGGGTGTCGGCGATGAAGACGTTGCCCGCGGCATCGACGGCCAGCGAAGCCGGCTGGTTCATCTCGGCGGCAAGGGCGGGTCCGCCGTCTCCCTTGTACCGCGTCAGGCCGCTCCCCGCGGCGACCTCGACCCGACCGGTCTTCGCGTCGAGCCTCAGGACGCGGTTGTTTCCCGTGTCACAGAAGAAAATATTGCCCGCGCGATCGAAGCGCGGCGCGTTCACCCACGCCATGCCCGTTTCCAGGGCGGGGCCCGGCCTGGAGAAGAACATGTCGCCGCTGCCGGCGAGCGTCTCGATCCGGCCGGTCGTGAGGTCGAGGCGCCGGATGCGCGCGTTCATCGTGTCGGCGATCACGAGCCGGCCGTCCCGGTCGAACGTGAGTCCTCCGGGCCGGGCAAGAGCGGACGCGAGGGCCGGCCCATCGCCCGTGAACCTGTTCTTGCGGATCCCGGCGATCGTCGTGATGATCTTCGTCTTCGCGTCGACGCGCCGGAGGACGTAGTTCGCGGAGTCCGCGATGTACAGGTTGCCGTCCCGGTCGAAGGCGACCTCGGAGGGAGACTTCAGAGCGGCCGAAGTGGCGGGACCGCCGTCCCCCGCGAAGCTCGCCCGGCCGTTTCCGGCGAGCGTTTCGAGGGCGCCCGTCGTCTTCAGGATGCGCCGCACGCGGGAGGCGTTGCCCTCGGAGAAGACCAGGTTCCCTTCGGGATCCAGGACGACATTGACGATCGAGTCGGTCGCGAGCGCGAGTGAGGACGTGGCCGCGACGCTGCCGTCGGGCGAGAACCGGTGCGTCCCGTTGCCGGCGATCGTGGTGATCTTCTGGGCCGCCGCGGGAGTCGCGAGAACGATGGCGACGAGAGTGGCGAATTTCTTCACGCCCCGATTATCACAGGGCCGGGGACAGGGCGCGGGCCAGGGCGTCTCCGAGCTTGTGGAGCGGGGGCCGCCGGTTCCAGTCGACGAGCGTGATCTCGCGCGCGTGGGCGAGGTCCACGGCGTATTGCTGCTCGAGCGCGCTCGCAACCGGGGCACCGAGGGCGACGATGTTGCACTCGGCATTGAAATGGAACGAGCGGAAGTCCATGTTCGTCGACCCGATCATCGAAGAGTATCCGTCGACGACGACCGTCTTCGCGTGGAGGATCGAGGCCTCGTACTCGAAGATCCGCACCCCCCGTTCGAGCAGGTACCTGAAGACACCGTGTCCCGCGTGTCTCACGAGCGGCACGTCGCTCGTCCCGGGCAGGAGGAGCCGTACGTCGACGCCGCGCGCGGCGGCCCGGGCGAGGAGCGGCAGGGCGCCCGCGCGCGGGGCGAAGTATGCGTTCGTGAGCCAGAACGTCCGGCGTGCGGCGGCGCCCATGGCGGCGAGGACCGAGGCGGTCTCTTCGTGTCCGCGGCCCGGGCTCGAATCGAGGACGAGAATCGACACCCCCGAAGGAGCCGGCACGCCGGCCGGTGCCAGCTCGAGGGACGAGATCTCGAACGGCGTTCCTCCGGCGCGGTCCCAGCCTTCCTGGAACACGACGGCCATCTCCCAGGCGGCCGGCCCCTCGAGCCGCGCGTGCGTGTCGCGCCATAGGCGTCCTCCGCGGCCCTTGAGCGACGAGCCGTACTCGTCCCCGATGTTCATGCCGCCCGTGAACGCGACCCGGCGGTCCGTGACGAGAATCTTTCGATGATCGCGGTAGGGCTGGTACCAGAGGAAGGGGAGAAGCGGGTGGTAGAGGCGCACCTCGATCTGTTTTTCCTCCATCTGCCGCCAGAACTGAGGCCGCGTGTCGCTGGAGCCGAATGCGTCTGCGAGGACGCGCACGGCGACCCCGCGCCGGACAGCCGCCGCGAGAGCGTCCACGAAGACGCGTCCGGTGGCGTCGTCCTTGAGGATGTACGCCTCGAGAAGGACCTCGCGCTCTGCGGCCGCGATCGCGGCGCACATCGAGGCGAACGCGGGAGGACCCTCGAAAAAGACGGTGACGTCGTTGCCACGGTAGATCGGCGCCGCGTCGATGCGCCGGAGAAGCACCTCGAATTCCGGGTCTCTCACGCCCTCGAGGAGCGGCTCCGCGAGGCGCCACACGCGTGTCGGGCGCAGGGAGCGCGGCAGGACGCGGAAGGCCATGGGGCGCAGGACGGGTCTCAGAAACCTCGGCGTCCTCCGCCTGTGCGTCTTCCTTGCGTCGCGTGAGAACACGGACATCGAGCCGCGCGCGTGCGGCTCTAGCCGTCGCCCACGAAGCTCCCGCTTATGTAACTGTGATAGCGCGGGTTTGCGCTCAGCAAGTCGCGAAGAGCGCCCAGAAAGTAATCTGAATCGCCGCCTGCGATGATCGTGTCGACCATCAAATAGCCGACGCTCGTCTCCGAGCCCAATTCGAGGCCGGAGCGGGGATAGCCGGAGTTTCGCAGGTAGTACCCCTGCGCGATGTATGCGGCGGCTTCGTTGTCGACCCAGGGGATGGTCGAGTGGGTCAGGTCGAATGACGCGTGAACCGACTCGTGGACGATGAGTGCGTTGAACGTCCTCGACCATCGTGGATTTCGCCCGAGATAGAAAGTATTTGCCGCCGAATTGCTGCTCAAATCGGCAAAGGCGCTGTACATGGCAATGTCTGAGGTAAACCGGTTTTCGACGATGCCGATTTGGCCGCTCGAAAGAGCGTTGGCCACGCGCCGAAAGCTCGTCCGGTCGACGGTGATCTGCGAGCCGTTCGTGCCGCGGAAGCCGAAATGGACCCTGCGCGTTTCGTCGCTTCCGAGAATCTGAAGCATTTGTTCCTTCACGCCCACGGCACAGCCTCCAGAGGAACAGTTCCCGTATGATGCATTCGCGACTTTACCATCGGCGGGGTGGTACGGCGCAGGGATGATGTCCGAAGTCGGCGCGCGTTCCGTTCTGCTCGGGGAGATCCGCGAGCAGCCCGAAGCCGTCGCGCGCCTTCTCGAGCGCGAGAGACGGCACGCGGCCGTGCTCGCCGCGGGCTGGCGCCGCGCGGACATCCCGTTCGTCCTCATCGCGGCGCGCGGCACGTCGGACAACGCGGCGCGCTACGCGCAGTACGCCTTCGGGCTCGCGTCGCGCCTCCCGGTCGCCCTGGCGGCGCCGTCTCTCGTCACGCTCTACGGCGTGCCGCCGCGCCTGAAGGGCGCGCTCGTGATCGGAATCTCGCAGTCCGGCCGCTCTCCGGACATCGTCGAGACGATCGCGTCCGCCCGCCGCGCCGGCTCGCCGACGCTTGCCATCGTGAACGACGCCGAAAGTCCGCTTGCGCGGGCAGCGGGAGAGGTTCTGCCTCTTCATGCGGGAGAGGAGCGGAGCATCGCGGCGACGAAGACGTACACGGCGGAGCTCGCGGCGGTCGCCCTCCTCGTGCTGTCGTTCGCGCGCAGAAGAAAAGAGCTCGACGCGCTCCTGAAGGTGCCGGACGCGATGGAACGGGCTTTTCTCTCCGAGGCGGCCGCGCACCGGGCGGCGCGCACGCTCGCGCGGGCGGAGCGTGCGGTCGTCCTCGCGCGAGGCGTCCACTATCCGACGGCGTTCGAGATCGCCCTGAAGCTGAAAGAGCTCGCGGTCCTCTCCGCCGAGCCTTTTTCGGCGGCGGACTTCCGGCACGGTCCCATCGCCATGGCCGAGAAGGACCTCCCGGTCATCGTCGTGTCGCCTCCCGCGACGCGTCCGGAGGCCGAGATGCGCGCCGTCGCCCGCGACCTCGCGCGGCGCGGCAGTCCCGTGATCCGCATCGGACCCCGGGGGCAGGGCGCGATCCCTTCCCCGGTCGTCCCCGAGTTTCTCGCGCCTCTCGTCTCCGTGATTCCCGGCCAGCTTCTCGCCTACCACGCGGCGCTCGCACGGGGCTTCGACCCCGACCGGCCGCGCGGCCTCCGCAAGGTGACGGAAACGCGCTGACCGCGGGCCGCCGCCTCTGCTAGTGTTCCCGCATGAAGAAAACCTGTGTGATGGTTGCCGCGGTCCTGGGCACCGCCGCGATGCTCGCGGCCTGCACGTCCGGCACGAGCTCGATGGCCGGACCGATCGTCGCCGAGGCGAAGGATCTCCCCGATCATTTCATGGTCTCCGCGTCGGGTCTTTCCCAGATGGAGGAGCCGAAGGCCGGCGAAGGCTGTCGTAACCCGTTGATCGACCCGCGAAACGGCACGACCCTGAACCTCATGCGCTCGAAAGACGGGATCGGCGACTATCAGGTGCTCGGCGAACAGTACGCCCTCGGGTCCCGGTACGGCGTCGATCCGCGGCACTACCTTCGACTGGACTGCGCGACGGGAAAGGCGCTCGGGATCGTCGACCCGTAATCGCCGAATGCCATTCTCATTCCTCGAGAGCCTGTCCTGCACGAAATGCGGCGCGCGCTACGAGGTGGGCCCTCTTCTCAACGTCTGCACGATCGCGGGCTGCGCGGGCGCCCTCTTCGCCGACTACGCCGCCGCGGCGCTGTCGCGGGACGCCACGGCGGGACGTTCACGCACGATCTGGCGCTGGCACGAAATGATGCCGGCGCGCCGCGCCGAGGACATCGTGTCTCTCGGCGAGGGAGGCGCTCCGCTCCTCCACGCGAAGCGCCTCGGGGCGCGAAACGGGATGCCGCGGCTCTACATCAAGGAGGAGGCGGGCAATCCGACCGGGTCGTTCAAGGCGCGCGGCCTCGGTGCCGCCGTCACGATGGCGAAGGCGCTCGGAGCCCGGAAGATCGCCCTCCCCACCGCGGGGAACGCGGGCGGCGCGGCCGCCGCGTACGCGGCGGCCGCGGGGCTCGAATGTCACGTCTTCATGCCGAAGGACACGCCGAGGGTGTTCAAGATCGAATGTGAAGCCTACGGCGCGCACGTGACGCTCGTGGACGGTCTCATCGACGACTGCGGCCGGATCGTGGGCCAGAGGAAGGACGCGGAAGGCTGGTTCGACGTGTCGACGCTCAAGGAGCCGTACCGCGTCGAAGGCAAGAAGACGATGGGCTACGAGCTCGCCGAGGATTTCGGGTGGACCCTGCCCGACGTGGTGGTCTACCCCACGGGAGGCGGAACCGGCCTCATCGGGATGTGGAAGGCGTTCGACGAGATGGAGCGTCTCTCGTGGATCGGCGCGGCGCGCCCGCGGATGGTCACCGTGCAGGCCGAGGGCTGCGCCCCGATTCCGAAGGCCTTCGCCGAGGGAAAGGACGTCTCGGTCCGCTTCGAGAACGCGCACACGTACGCGTCGGGTCTTCGCGTCCCGAAGGCCTATGCGGACTATCTGATCCTCAGGATCCTCCGGGCGTCGAAGGGTGAAGCCGTGACGGTCACGGACGACGAGATGCGCCGCGGCGCAAAAGAGCTCGCGTCGTTCGAGGGTCTCTTCGCCGCGCCCGAGGGCGGGGCCGCCTGGGAGGCGGTCAAGAAGCTCGTGGCGGCGGGAAAAGTCGACCGCGGCGAGCGCGTCGTCGTCTTCGAGACGGGCACCGGCTACAAGTACGTCGACTGAGCCCGGCCGGGCGCGCTCCGGCGCTTTACCGCAGCCCCAGCTTGCCGCGCGCGGAGGCAAGCCGGTTGTCGATCGCTTCCTGCCGCATCGCCCCCTGGAAGCCGCCCGCGCCGAGGGCCGCCTTCGAGCCTTCCTGCAGCGTCGTCCGCATGAGCGCAAGCGCGTCTCGCGCGCTCTCCATGCCCGCGCGCTCGGCCTCCGTCTCGCCGCCGGAGCATGCCGACTCGGCGCTCGCGATCGCGGAGGAAACCCCGCTCTCGGCCTCGCTCCACTTCGACGCGTCGACCGGCATCGAGAGCAGGATGCGCGTGGCCTCGGAAAGGGACCGGTTCGCGCCCTCGGCGGCCGAGAGGCAGCCGGCGCCGCGAGACCCCGCGTTGGCGTCGCCGCTGGGTCTTACGGTTGCGGCTTCGTGCGCGCCTTTGCGGAAATACCACACGGCAATGACGGCCACGACGACGAAGATCAGGAAGTTGCGCAAGCGGCCTCCCCGTGCGCGTTCAGCCTAGCACGCAGGCTGCGACAATCGGCCGATGGAGAGCTCCCTGCGCGGCGACGCCGCCCATCCCGCTGCGCCATCCACCCGGAGGAGAAGGCCCTGATCACGCGCTGAAGTGAGTTCCGCGAGGGCGCCGGACCGAGAACTTTTCGATTGGGCATGCGTTTCTCCCGCCGGAGGTCTCCATGCTCGACGTGCGCGGTCTCGGGAAGACGTACCGGGGCGGCGCGGTCGCCCTTCGGGACGTCACGTTCTCCCTGGGCGAGGGCGTGCTCGGCCTTCTCGGTCCGAACGGGGCCGGAAAGACGACTCTCCTCTCCATCCTCGCGACCGTCACGCGGCCGTCGTCGGGAACCTTTCTCTGGCAAGGCAAGGACGCCGTCGCGGACCCCCTCGCCGTGCGGAAGGTCCTCGGGTTCCTTCCGCAGGACTTCGGCGTCTACGAGAGGCTCACGGCCCGCGAATTCCTCGTCTATCTCGGACGGCTGAAGGGGCTCCGGGGCGCCTCCCTCTCGAGGCGCGTCGGCGAGCTGCTCACGCTGGTCAACCTTCATGGAGCCGCCGACCGGAGGCTGGGAGGGTTTTCCGGGGGGATGCGTCAGCGCGTCGGCATCGCGCAGGCGCTTCTCGGCGATCCGAAGCTCGTGATCGTCGACGAGCCGACGGTGGGCCTCGATCCCGAGGAGCGCGTGCGATTCCGGAACCTCCTCTCGGAGATCGCCTACGGGCGCGTCGTCATCCTCTCCACCCACATCGTCTCGGATGTCGAGGCGGTTGCGACGCGCATCGCCATCCTTCGCGGCGGGCGGCTCGTGGATGTCGCGGCTCCGGAAGACCTCCTCAAGCGCGCCGCCGGACGCGTCTTCACCGCTGTCGTGCCGTCGGCGGAGGTGGCGCGGGTCCAGGGGGCCGTGCCCGTCTCCGGTCTCGCGCGCCGCGCCGAAGGGGTCCACGTGCGCTACGTAGGGAGCGCCGACGCGCTTCCCGGCTCGCGTCCCGCGGACCCGACGCTCGAGGATGCTTACCTCCTCGCGACACTGGGCGAAGAGCGCGCGGCGTGAGCGTTTTTCGGGCGATCCTCGCGCAGGCGCAGGTCGACGTGCGTCTTCGGCTGCGGTCGCCGGCGACCGCGGTGGCCGTCGTTCTCGTCGGAGCGGGCGCCGTGCTCTGGAT
>DASVJU010000335.1:0-4679 GCA_036385755.1 Thermoanaerobaculia bacterium | reverse complement strand
CCCGAGGCGAGCGTGTTGCGCAGGAAGATGTCGGCGTAGCCGCCCAGCGACGCGACGCCCTCCTGGATGCGGGCGCCGCCCGAGTCGTTGAGCCCGACGACGGGCGCGCCCACCTTCATCGCGAGATCCATGAGCTTGCAGATCTTCGCGGCGTTCGTCTCGGACAGGGACCCGCCGAACACCGTGAAGTCCTGCGCGAACACGAAAACGGGACGGTCCTCGACGCGCACGACACCCGCGACGACGCCGTCGCCCGGGATGGCATTCGACTCGTCGTCCATGCCGAAATCGCGCGCGCGGTGAACGACGAAGGGGTCGATCTCGTCGAACGATCCCGGGTCGCCGAGCAACTCGACGCGTTCACGCGCCGTGAGCTTGCCCGCCTTGTGCTGTTTTTCGCGCCGATCGGCTCCGCCGCCGGCGCGGGCCTTCGCGCGAAGGGCGCCGAGGGCATGCAGACGATCTTCGATCGAACGTGTCATGGGGCTCTCTCTCGTGCCTCTCGTCTCTAGAGGGGAATCTTCTTCTTCTCGGCGAGCATCCGTTTCGCCTTCCGGAACATCTCGGCGTAGTCGACGTCGGCTCCGCGAATCGCCGCCGCGTTCTTCTCGAGAAGCCGCTTCACTTCTTCGTCGAGGGCCCGTTCGCGATCCCTGTCCTCCGCGAGCGCGGCCTCGAGAGCGTGCCGCACGTCGGCGGTGGAGGCGGCCTTCACGAGGCCCTCGGCGACGAGGCGACGTGCGACGAAGGCCGCCTGCGCCAGGAGACGAGCGTCCGAAAGGGCCATCGACCCAAGAGGATATCGCACCCCGGCGCCCGCGCGGCGCTCCGGGATCCCGGCGCGCTCCTACAATCCCCCCGTTGAGCGACGTCGTCGAGACTTTCCGCCAGGACGCCGAGGACGCCGTCCGGATCGTTTCCGGACTGCTGCGCCGGGGCGAAGGCGGCGAGGCCTTCCGGGAAAGGCGGCGACGCGTCTCGTGGACCGCGACCGAAGCCGGCCTCCTGGCGCCCGCCTTCGCGGAGGAACGCGGCACCGCCGTACGTCTTCGCCGAGGCCGCGAGTCCCTTCTGGTCGCGAAGGGCGGAGACGGTCCCGAGGCGCTCCGGGAAGCCGTGCGCGAGGCCTCCCGCCGCGGCGGCGGGTCTCCCTTCCTCAAGTCCCGCGGCCTCGAGAGAGAGCGCACCGAGGCCGAGGGGCCCGGGGACGACGAGGAAGAGCGCGCGGCTCAGCTGGGCGCGGCTCTTCACCGGGCCCTCCCGGATCCGCGCGGGATCTCGCTCACGCTCCACGTCGCTCGCGTCACCGTCTCGCGCGCGGTCGTGACGGCGAAGGAGCTCATGACGTGCGGAACCGTCCGGCGGCTCGAGGCGGCCGGCCTCCTCCGGCGGGCTCACACGGCGCGGCCGTTCGCGTTCCAGACGTCCGCCCCGTGGGCGCCGGCGCTCGACGCCCTCGCGCGCGCCCTCGCGGAGGCGGCGCGGCCGGTGCCCGCGCACCGGGCCGCCGAAGGGCCGGTGGATGTCGTGTTCTCTCCCGGCGCCGCGTCCGTGTTCTGGCACGAGGCGGTCGGCCATCCCCTCGAAGCGGGAAGCGGCGAGCGGGGCTCCGTCCTCACGCGCGTGCCGCGCGCCGCCGTCGCGCCCCCGGGCGTCTTCGTGACCGCGGACCCGACCCGAGGAGACCTTCCGGGCCACTACCTCGCGGACGACGAGGGCACGGCCGCGCGCCCCGTCGCGCTCCTGACGGACGGCTGCGTGGACGGCCAGGTCACGGACCGAAGGACGGCCGGCAGCGCGTCGAACGGCCACGCCCGCTGCGGCGATTTTCGCCGCCCGCCGCGTCCGCGGCTCTCCAACCTCGTCGTCTCGCCGGGCCACGCGAGTCGCGAGGAGCTTCTTGCGGCCTGCGGCAACGGGCTCTACGTGCGTGAGATCTCCGCCGGGCACGCGGACCCCGAGTCGGGCCGATTCACCCTCTTCGTCGAGAGCGCGGACCTCGTGCGGAGGGGCGCACTCGGCGCGCCCCTGGGCCCGTTCGTCCTCACCTCGGACGTCCTCACTGCGCTCCGCAACCTTCACGCGGAGAGCGGCGACGTAACGCATCCCGCGAGCGGTCTCGGACTCTGCGTCAAGGGAGGCGAGGGCGTGGCCGTGGGCGGAGCGTCGCCGGCCATTCTCATTCGCGGCCTCACCGCGTTGCGGGGCCGTTCATGAGCGCAGGACGGGACGATCTCCTCGAGCGCCTCCTCGCGGACGCGCGGTGCGACGCGGCGGCAGGCGAAAGTGCGGAGGCCTACGAACGGCGCGGGACGTCGATCGAGATCGTCGAAGACGCCGAGGGCTCCCGGCTCTCCGTCGTCACCGAGCGCGGTTTCGCCCTGCGACTCTTCCGTTCGGGGCGCACCGCGTTCGCGGCGTCGGTGCCGGAGGCCGTGGACCGCCTGCCGGACGCGGCGCGCCTCCTCCTCGGGCGGGCACGGACGCGCCGCGGAGTCCGTGCGGCGGGGCCGGTCCCGGGCGGTGGCGCTTGCGTGCTCGCGCCGCCTCCGACCCCGGACGAGGAATCGGCCCGAGAGCTTCTCGCCTCCTTCCGGAGCGAGCTCCTCGCGGAGGGCGATGGCGCCGTGTCGCTCACCGAGGCGATTCTCACGACCGGGGCCCGCACGGAGCGCGTGGCGACGACCGCCGGGCGTGACGTCGCTTTCGGCAGCGGAACCACGACGCTCGTCGCGACCGTCACGGGCAGGACCGGGGCCGGCAGCGTGTCGGCGCGATTTCTCGCGTCGGCCGCGCGGCCCGAAGAGCTCCCGCTCGCCCGTCTCGCGCACCGTGCCGTGGACCGCGTGCTCCTTCCGCTCCGCGGCAGGCCACTCGCGCCGGCCCGAGGCGACCTTCTCCTCGATCCGAACGTCGCAGCCTCGATCGTCGGCCGTCTCGCCTCCGCGTTCTTCGGCGACGACGGCGACGCACTCCTCG
Source organism: Thermoanaerobaculia bacterium (assembly GCA_036385755.1). GTDB lineage: Bacteria > Acidobacteriota > Thermoanaerobaculia > UBA5066 > UBA5066 > Fen-183. The sequence continues at coordinate 1,700 of DASVJU010000335.1, read as the reverse complement.
CGTCGCGCACGCGCGACGGACGCGACGCGTTCGCCGCTCCTCTTTTCTCGCTCGTCGACGACGCGGCCGTCCCCGGCGGACCCGTGAAGGCGACGCACGACGGAGAGGGAACGCCGCACGTACGCACCGTCCTCGTCTCGCGCGGGATCGCCGCCGGCCGACTGTCGGACGCGGCCGCCGCCGTGCGCCTCGAACAGCCACCCACCGGCAACGCCGTGCGCCGCGCGTACACCGAGCCGCCCGCGATCGGCATCACGAACCTGTTCGTGGACCCGTCGGCCGGAGTCCCGCCGCTGGACCTTCTGCGCGCGCTGGCGCGCGGCTTCTACGCCGCGGTCCTCCTCTCGCGCCCGGAGGTGGATCTTCCGGGCGACCGCTTCCGCCTGCACGCCGCCGGCTACTGGATCGAGAGAGGCCGGGCGAGAGATGCGGTGTCCGAGACGCTCGTCGAGGGCCGGCTTTCCGAGTTTCTGCGGTCCATTTCGGCCGTCGGAGACGATCTCCGGTTCGTGCCTTCGGGCACGGGCAGCGCAGGCGCGCCCACCCTCTTCGTTCCGAAGTGGAAGGGGGCCTGACGGCGCTTCCCCGCGAGCTCAGCCGACCCCGGGTCCAGCACGGGGCGGGGCTGGAGCAGGGGTGGGCGCGGGGGGACTGCCCTCCGGGGCCTTGGGGGCGGGCGTGCGCTTTTTCGCCGGTCCGGCGGGCGACTCTTCGGGGATGTCCGACGGGATTATTTCGTTCGCGCGGGTGTACGCGGGCGTGGCGGGCGCGGACGACGCATTCGGAGGCGGCGCGGGACGGCTCGTGCTCACGGGAGGCACGGACGTCACCACCGCTCCGCCCGGCCCAGGCCTCATGGCGCGGTCGTCTGCACCCGTGCCGCCTGCCGGCGCGGGAGTCGGCACGAACCCCGGGGGGGCGAGTCCGCCGGGCACGGCCGAAACCGCGACGTGGCCCTGCTGGAACGAGCCCACGAGGCCGGCCTCTGCCATCTGCTCGGTCACCGGAAGAGCGGCGCGCGTCAGGCGCCCCTCGAGGGTCTCGAGGAGGACGCGCCCCTTGAGGCGCGTGTACACGGCAAAGGGGTTCCGGCGCACGTCGAACAGCGACGTGTCGACGCGCAAGGACGTCTTGTACGCCGCGATCGCGGCGGAATCGTTCCCGCGCCGTTCCTCGGCGTATCCGAGCATCCACCACGCCGTCCAGTTCCCGGGCGAGCGCGACACGGCCTTCCTGAACGAAGAGGCGGCGCTCCCCCATTCACCGCGCGTCGCGTGGACGAGCCCGGCGTTGTAGAGCGCGCGGCCGTCCTTCTTGTCGAGTTTCGCGGCGACACCGAACTCCCGAAGGGCGTCTCGCCAGAAGCCGTCCCGGGCGATGAGGCACGCGAGATCGTTGTGCAGCGCGGCGTCGTCCGGCGTCTTCCTGAGGCGCTCGAGGAGATCGAGCGTCGCGCGGTGCTGCGGAATGCTCGGGTCCAGGAAGCCTCTGTAGACGTCCCGGGCGGCGAGGGGTCCGGCGAGCGCCGCGGCCAGAGTGAGCGCGAGAGCGCCCCCGAGGCGCGCGCGTCGATCGATGCTCATGATGATCCTTTCGTCGGCGCGGCAAGAGAGCGACCGACGAGCCGCACTTTCCCGTCGCGCGTCTGCACGTCGAAGGCGAGGCGCGTGGCGCCCGTGGCTTTGCGGATCTCGGCGGCC
>DASVJU010000334.1:0-9834 GCA_036385755.1 Thermoanaerobaculia bacterium | reverse complement strand
CGCGTTCGTCCGGCGGGCCTCGGCCCAGCCGTCGAGGTGCGGAAGCTTCACGTGCAGGACCGCGGCCTGCAGCGCGTCGAGGCGGAAGTTGCCGCCCACGAACTTGTGGTGGTAGCGGCTCGTCTCGCCGTGCATGCGCATCGCGCGAAGCGTCGTCGCGAAGGCGTCGTCGCTCGTCGTGACCATGCCGCCGTCTCCAAACCCGCCGAGGTTCTTGGACGGGAAGAACGAGAACGCGCACGACTCGCCGAGCGCGCCGGCCTTCACGCCTTTGTAGGCAGATCCGAGCGACTGGCACGCGTCCTCGAGGACCGGGATCCCCCTCCGCTTCGCGACGTCCCGGATCGGGTCCATGTCGGCGCACTGGCCATAGAGGTGGACGGGCTGGATGAGTTTCGTCTTCGGGGTGAGCGCCTTCTCGAGCTTCGCGGGGTCGAGGTTGAAGGATTCCGGCTCGATGTCGACGAAGACGGGCCGCGCCCCAAGGCGCGCGACGGCGCCCGCGGACGCGAAGAACGTGTACGGCGACGTCACGACGTCGTCGCCCGGCCCGATCCCGAGCGCCATCATGACCGCGAGCTGCGCGTCGGTGCCGGAGGACATCCCGACCGCATGTTTGGCGCCGACGTAGGCCGCGACGGCCTTCTCGAAGGCCTCGACGCGCGGGCCGAGGATGAAGCCCTGGCTCTCGTAAACCTCGGCGGTGACGCGGAGGATCTCGTCCTTCAGAGTCGCATACTGCTTCTTGAGGTCGAGGAGAGGGACGGGCATGGCGGGCGGAGCGATGGTCATCGTCACGCGCCTACGCTACACCAGCCCGCGGGCCGACAGCTCGGACTTGGCCCACGCGTAGACGACGGGAGCGAGGATCAGCCCGGACACGCCGAACACCGCGTCGAGGACGATCATCGCGATGAGCGTTTCCCAGATGGCGGCGCCGATGCGCGCCCCCACGATCTTCGCGTTGAGGAAGTACTCCAGCTTGTGGACGACGAGGAGAAAGACGACCGACGCGATCGCCACCCACGGCGAGACGCCGAGGGAAAGAAGCACGACGAAGGCATTCGAGACGAGGTTGCCGACCACGGGCAGGAGGCCGCAGACGAACGTCAGGGCGATGAGCGTGCCCGCGAGCGGCACGCGGGTTCCGAAAAGCGGGAGCGCGACGAGCAGGTAGAGTCCCGTCAGAACCGTATTCACGGCGGAGATTTCGATCTGCGCCTTGGCCACGGACCGGAACGCGGCGTCGAAGCGCGCGATCCGGCTCGAGAGAGCCGCTCCGAGAGGCGTGTCGATTCTTTCCGGCGCGCGGAAGAACACGAGGACCCCCAGCACCGCGCCGACGAGCGCGTGAACGAGTCCGCGGAGGCCGATCACACCCGCATGGCGCAGCTCCGAGGAGTGGGTCGAAACCCAGGTGGCCTTCGACGCCTCGTCGTCGCCCGCGGACACGGGAAGCGGAATCCCAAGCCCCTCGAGAGAGGAAAGGAGCCGCTTGAACGTCTCGCCCACCGAGGCGAGGAGCCCGGGAAGGTCACCGAGCCTCCCCCGAACGAAAGCGTGGAGCAGGAGCGCGGCCCCGACGACGACGCCCCCGGCGAGGAGGCCGAGGAGCGATGCGGCGAGGGCGCGGGCGACGCCGTGCGACACGCGACCTCCCTTGAGACGCCGCGCCACGCCTTTCAGGAGCATGTGGGCGACAAATCCCGCGAACAGCGCCGGCACGAGGTGGAAGAAAAGGACGCACAGGATCGCGACTGCGGCGAGGATCTCCGACGCCCGCTCGCAGCGCACCGCGGTTTCCTCGATCTTCGACGTCATGTGCGCGGATTATCCGACAGGACCCGGACGACGTCCGCAAGCCGGTCGCATTCGGCGACGAGCGCATCCCGCGTCGCGCGCAGGCGCGCGATTCCCCCGGGCTCGAACGCGAGTGCGAGAAGCTCACGCGCCTGCCGCTCACGCCACGAGGCGTATTCGAAAAAGAAAAGAGAAGAAATTCCTGCGAGTGGAAGAGAGACGAGAGCGAGGACGCCCCACGCGGCACCGCCCAGCGTCCAGGCAAGGACAGTCCAGACCGCGAGGGTGAATGGAAAGAGCACGACCCCCGCGACCAGCTTGTAGAGCGCGACCTGGTCGCGCTCCTTCGCGGCGCCGGAAACGCGGTTCGCAACGATTCCGCACAGGCGGTACGACGCCCACCAGGCGGCGACACCGAGGACGGCGACGGGGAGCCCGAGGACGATCACGGCGAGGGCTTTCAACGTGTGCCACAGGATCGTCCGGGCGGGAGGTGGAGCGTCGAGGGAAGAAAAAGAGAGAGAAATTCTTCTTAGAAGGTGGTCGAGGGCACGCACTCTCCGCGCGACGGCCGCCACCTCGCCGGGATGCGTCCTTTCGAGAGCCGCCCGCGCCCCCAGAAGAAGCTGCCGGACGCGGAACGAACGGCCCACGCGCTCCAGCCCCTCTTCACCTTCAAAGAAATCCTTCTTGATCCTCTCCCCATAAAGCGCATCCACTGCGGCGACGACCTCGTGGTCCTTCCAGGATTCCGCGTTCAGGGTGACGGCCTCGAGCGCGGCGCCCATCGCCTCCGTCCACGCCTCGACGGACGGATTCGCCGGCGGCGGCACGGGCGCGCCGACCTTCACGAGCACGTCGGACCGGAAAACCTCTTTCTGCTCGAACCAGAGGCCGACGGGAATGACGACCGGGGATTTCTTCGAAAGGAGAAGAATGCGGGCCGCGCCGGTCCTGATCTCCGAAAGGCGCGGGTCCGAGTGCGAGCGTCCTTCCGGAAAGACGAGCACCGCGCCGTCCCGTTCCAGCACTCTTGCGAGCCTCTCGAACGCCGCGCTGTTTCTCTCTTCCCCTTTCAAGGAAATCCCCGGCTCCCCCTCCCCTTTTCTCACCACCGGGACGCAGCCGAGGAGATCGAGGAGCGACCGCAGGAGCGGGATCTTCCAGAGCGTCGACTTTGCGACGAAGACGACGGGGCGCGGGAGCGCGTGGAGGACGACCATCGGGTCCACGAGGCCGTTGCTGTGGTTCGCGAGGAGGAGGACCGGCCCCTCGCGCGGCACGTGCTCTTTCCCTGCGACCTCGATGCGCCGGTAGAAGAGGCCGACGAGAAAACGGACGAACCGGACGAAGGCGCTCCTCACGCCCCTGCCGCCGCGGCCGCCCGCTGCTCCCTCGCGGGGAATCGCACCTTCAGGAAAGTGCCGATCGCGAACACGAGGACGACGAAGAGGACCGCGATTCCCGCTCGATAGCCGGCCGGGTTCTTGTCCGGGAAGAGGGCGAGCGTCGCCGCCCACAGAAAAGGCCCGAGGACCGAGGCCGCTTCGCCGGCGAGCGTGAAGAAGCCGAAGAACTCTGTCGTCCTTTCTTTCGGAACGAGTGCGATGAGGCCAAGCCTCCCCGTCACCTTGATGCCGCCGAGGCCGATGCCCGCGAGCACGCCGACGACCGTGAAAACCTTCGGGTCGCGCACGACGAGCGCGAGCACGAAGACGAGCACCCAGTTCGCGAGGGCGACGAGCGTCGCGGTCCGGATCGTGACGCGCTGGCAGAGGAATCCATAGAGGAGGCCGCCAACGACCGCCACCGCCGTCGCGACGAGGAGGAGGATCTGCACCTGCCCGTCGTTCAGTCCGACCGCGTAACGCGAGTAAGTCGCCATCTGGATCTGGATCGTGTGGATCACGTCGACGTAGAGGAAGTTCGACACGAGAAACCAGAGCAGCGACGGCGTCTGAGGCAGGGAGCGGATCGTTTCGAGAACCTGCCGGAAAGAGGAAGAAGACTTCTTGGAAGGTGAAGAGAAAGAAGGAGATTTCGGGAGTCGCGCGAAGAAGAGGAGCGGGACGGCCGCGACGAGCCACAACAGAGCCGTCGGCAGGTAGGCGTTTCGGCGCACCCAGGCGTCATTCACATTCGAAGAAACAGCAGCGACAGACAGTGCATCGCAGATCGAAGAAACGAACGACGGCATCCTCGCGCGGATCTCTCCGGAAACAAAAGGCAGCACGAGGAACATTCCGAAGAGCGAGCCGAAGTACCCGGCCGCGACGCCGAAGCCCGACACGCGCCCCGAGTTCGAATCGTCGGACACGTCCGGGAGAAGAGCGTTGTAGAAGACGTACGCGCACTGGAACGCGATGTTCGCGAGCGCGAAGAAGACGAGGACCCGCGGCACGGGCCCCGGCGCCGCCACGAGCCCGGTCAGGACGACGCCGGCGAGGACGAACGGGACGAGGAACCGCCGTTTGCCCGCGCGGTCCGCGAGATGTCCGAGGAACGGAGCCGCGAGGGCCACGACCGCCATCGAGAGGCCGAACGCGAGCGAGAACTTCTCGCTGCCTCGCGGCACGCGCCCCGCGATGTCGAGCGGGAGGTGGAGCGAGAGGAGGTTCATCGCGAAGCTCGTCGCTCCGAGCTCGTACAGGCTCCAGGCGAGAACCGTCCCGCCGCGAGTCTTCATCAGATCCGGTACCGGGCCGCGGGCTCGCGCGCCGGGCGGAAGATCAGCGCCCAGGCGACGCCGATGACGAACCCTCCGACGTGCGCCCAGAACGCGACGCCTCCGCCTCCTGCGGCGGCGCGGCCGGCGCGCGTGAGTTGCTGGGAGCCCATCCAGAACTGGAGCGCGAACCAGCCGAGAAGATAGAGGCCGGCCGGCACCTCGATCAGGGGAAACAGGATGAAGAGCGGGATGACCGTCACGACGCGGGCGCGCGGGTAGTAGACGAAGTACGCCCCGAGAATTCCCGCGATCGCACCCGAAGCGCCGAGGTTCGGGACGGTCGAGGAGGGAGAGAGAAACGCCTGGAGAAGCATCGCGCCCGCGCCGGCCGTCACATAGAAGACGAGGTACCTGAAGTGTCCGAGCGCGTCCTCGACGTTGTCGCCGAAGATCCAGAGGAACAGCATGTTCCCGAGAAGATGCAGGACGCCCGCGTGGAGGAACATCGACGTGAGAATCGTGATGGCGGCGGCGCCCGGCGTCCATCCCCAGGACTCCGGTCGGAAGAGGCGATCCGGCACGAACGCATACGTCTGAACGAAGGCATCGAGGTCCGCTCCCTGGACGAGCTCGAGGAGAAAGACCGCGACGTTCGCGATGACCAGGAGCCGCGTCACGAAAGGCACGGTCCGGGTCGAGATCGTGTCGCGAAGCGGAATCACGCGCGCATGATAAGCGCGCGCGAGGCCGCTACTTCCGGCGCTTGTTCAGCAGTTCCTTCAGGTCCTTGCCCGCCCGGAACCGCGCGACTTTCGCGGCTGCGATCCGGATGGCGGCCTTCGTGCGGGGGTTGACGCCTGCGCGGGCCTTGCGGTCCGCAACGTGGAAGATCCCGAGACCGGGAAGTGCGACACGCTCGCCCTTCTTGAGGCTTCCCGCGATCGCGTTGACGACCGAGTCGAGAGCCGCCGCCGCGTCTTTCCGCGTCAGACCCGTGTCGTTCGCAATGGCATCCACGATGTCGGCTTTGCCGGCCATGAGAGGAACCTCCTGCCGCCTTTCACGTACGGCGATGTCCGGGAAACGCCGGGAATGTAGGCTCGGCTAGAACCCTTGTCAACGGAGAGTTTCCTTACGCATGACGATCCCCGAAAAACCGTCATGCGTGGCTCCCGGAAGGACTCGCACGGTGCCGTCGGGCGCAACGGCCGCCGCGAGCGGCACGGGCAGGCCGACCGCGTCCGGGACGACGCGGGCGAAGTGGGGCCGCTCGCCGAGCACCGCTTCGACGACGTCCTCGTTTTCCTCTCGCTCGAGTGAACAGGTCACGTAGACGAGCGTGCCTCCCGGCGCGACCAGTTCGAGCGCGGCCGCCAGGAGGCGTCGCTGCGTTTCGGCGAAGCCGGCGAGATCCTCCGGCTTCAGGCGAAGACGAATCTCGGGATTCTTGCGAAGCGTGCCCGTTCCAGAGCACGGAGCGTCGAGGAGAATCGAAGCAAAGCGGCGCGGCGGCAGCGGCGCTCTCCCGGCGTCCGCCCGGATGACGAGCGCTTCTTCCCGGCGGCCCGCCGCGGCGAGGTTCGCGGCGAGCCGGCGCGCGCGCGACGCCGTGCGCTCGAGCGCGAGGACGCGCCGCGCGCGCCCCGTCGCGAGAAGCGTGCGCGTCTTGCCGCCCGGCGCAGCCGTCAGGTCGAGAACGACGTCCGCCCTGGGGACCAGCTCCACCATGGCCTGCGCGGCGACGTCGATGACGGCGAGCGCGCCGGACGCGACGAGAGGATGCGCGGCGGCGGCCCCGCCCGTCACCGTGAGCGCGAGAGGGGCCCACGGGGATCGAATGGCCTCGACGCCGTCCGCAGCCAGCCGCGCAACGATCTCCTCGGGTGACCCCGCGCGAGGATCCGCGAGGAGGTCCATCGGCGCGTCCTTTTCGTCGGCGGCGAGGGCCGCGCCCGCGGCCGCGGCGCCGAACGCCGCCACCCACCGCGCGACGAGCCATTCCGGATGCGACGTCTCGAGCGCCAGGCGGCTGATCGGGTCCGCGCCGGCGGGAAGCACGACGGCTCCCGGACGCGCCTCTTTTTCGGCCACCCGGCGGAGGACCGCGTTCACGAGGCCCGCCGCCTTCGGCGCAAAGGCCTGTGCCGCCGCGACGGTCTCCCCGACCGCCGCGTGCGCGGGGATCCGATCCATCAGCAGGAGCTGGGCGGCGCCCAGGCGGAGGGCCGCGAGCACCGGCGGATCGAGAGACTCCGTCGTCTGCCGAAGATGGCGGGACAGGACGTGGTCGAGGCGGAGCGCGCCGCGCAAGGTCTTCCTGACGAGCGCCCGAAGGAGGTCGCGATCGCGGGGAAGAAGATCGCGGCTGCGTGCGTCGACGAGGGGAGCCGCGTGAGCGCCATCCCGGGCCACGCGCACGAGCACGCCGAGCGCGAGCTCCCGCACGGATCGCGGCCCGGCCATCAGCCCCAGCGCTCGCCTGGCTGGATGCGCTCGCCGCGGACGAATTCGGCCGTGGGCAGCGCGCGGCGCCCCTCCACCTGCAGCGCCCCGATCGCGACCGCCCCTTCGCCACACGCGACGACGAGGCGCGAACCCGCTTCGAGAACCGTCCCCGGGGAATGTTCTTCTGCTCCCTCTCGCACCGACGGTTCGAGGGCGATGGGTGACAGGCGCGACAACTTCACGCGGGTATTTCTTCGAATGGTGAAGAGGCCCGGCCAGGGGGTAAAGGCTCGCGCGCGACGGGCCAGCTCGGCGGCCGGCCGCGTCCAGTCCACGCGCGCGTCTTCGCGGGTGATCTTCGGACAGGAGGTCGCAAAAGAAGAATCTTGAGGAAGAGCCACCCTCCCTTCACCTTCTAAGAAAATCAGCGTTTCGACGAGCGCATCAGCCCCCATCGTGGCGAGCTTCGCGCCCAGCTCTTCAGCAGATTCTTCTTCCCCGATCTTCGTCTCCCGCGTCGTGTAGACCGGCCCGGTGTCCATCCCGGCGTCCATTTTCATGATCGAGATTCCGGTCACCGCGTCGCCCGCGAGAATCGCGGCCTGCACCGGCGAGGCCCCCCGCCAGCGCGGAAGGAGCGAACCGTGGACGTTTACGCATCCCAGACGCGGAAGATCCAGCACTCTTTGCGCGAGGATCTTCCCGTACGCGGCGACGACGAACACGTCCGCGCCCGCTGCCCTGAGGCGCGCGACCGCCTCGTCGTCTTTCAACGTGGGCGGCTGGAAGACTTGAATTCCCAGCGACTTCGCTCGCGCGGCGACGGGCGGATCCGTGACCTCTCCCCTTCGTCCGACCGGCTTCCCCGGCTGCGAGACGACGAGGGCGAGGGTGTGCCCGGCGTCACGGAGAGACTCCATGCTCGGCAGCGCGAAAGACGGCGATCCGAAAAAAACGACTTGCACGGCGACAGTGTATCGACACGAAACCCTGTTTTCCCTCTAGAATGTGCGCATCCCGACTCGGGAGCGAAATTAAGAAAGGACGGAATCAAATGGCTGGAATGACGAAATCACAAATTGCGGAGCACCTCGCGGAGAAGTCGGGCCTCACGAAGAAGGCGTCGGCGCAGTTTCTCGAGGAGCTCGCCGCTCTTGCCTACAAGCAGGCGAAGAACTCCTTCACGATGCCCGGTCTCGGCAAACTCGTGCTCGTGAACCGCAAGGCGCGCATGGGCCGCAACCCCGCGACCGGTGAAGCGATCAAGATCCCGGCGAAGCGCGTCGTGAAGTTCCGCGTCGCGAAAGCCGCCAAGGACGCAATCCTCGGCGCGAAGAAGTAGCGCGGAGGGGCTTGGGGAACCCGCGCTTCGGGTTCCCCAACGTCTGCGGCCCCAGGGCCGCAGACCTTCAGATCCGAAACATCAGGATCTTCTGTTCCTGTCGATCTCTTCGAAGTAGTCCGCCGGGACGAGGATCTCGCGGCTCTTGCTCCCGCCCGCGGGCGGTCCCACGATCCCGTCGCGCTGCATCATGTCGATGAGCTTCCCGGCACGCGAGAACCCGATTTCGAGCCGGCGCTGCAGGAACGATATGGACGCCATGCGTTCGCGCACGACGAGCCGCGCCGCCCCATCGAACATCGGATCGGCGTCGTCGGAGTCGGACCGCAGCCCGCTGGCCGCGGTCTGGGCTTCGCGGTCCACTGTCACGGTCTCGTCGTAGATCGGTTTGCCCTGCTTCTTCAGGAAGCGGCAGATCTCTCTCGTCTCCTCACCGCTGATGAAGCCGCCATGCACCCTGAGGAGGTAGGACGTGCCCGCCGCGAGATACAGCATGTCGCCCTGGCCCAGGAGCGACTCGGCTCCCATGGAATCGAGAATGGTCCGCGAGTCGATTCTCGTTCGCGTCGTGTAGGCGACGCGACAGGGGAGGTTCGCCTTGATCGTGCCCGTGATGACGTCCACGGACGGCCTCTGTGTGGCGAGGATGAGGTGCACTCCGACGGCGCGGGCCTTTTGGGCGAGCCGCGCGACGGACTCCTCGATGTCGCGGGGAGCCGTCATCATGAGGTCCGCCAGCTCGTCGATCACGATGACGATGTACGGCATCGGCGCGATGACGCCGTTCTCGTCCGCCTTCAGCCGATCACCGATCTTCTCCCTCACCTCGGCGAGCGAGCGGGGGTCACGAATCGCCGCGTTGTACTGCTCGATGTTGCGGACGCCGGGCCACTCCGAAAGGAGCTTGTAGCGGCCGTCCATTTCGTCCACGGCCCACTTGAGGGCGTTCGCGGCCTTCTTCGGGTCCGTGATGACGGGCACGAGGAGGTGCGGGAGATCATCGTAGTCCTTGAAGTCGTTCATCTTCGGGTCCACGAAGATGAACTTGACCTCGTCCGGGCGCGCCTTGAAAAGGATGGACGTGATCATGCCCGTCACGCCCACGCTCTTGCCTGCGCCCGTCTGGCCCGCGACGAGGAGGTGCGGCATCCGCGCGAGGTCCGAGACGACGGGCTCGCCGTGCACGTCGATCCCGAGCGCGATCGTGAGAAGCGAAGGCGAGCGCCGGAACTTTTCGCTCTCGATCACCTCGCGGAGCGCGATGAGGTCGCGGTTCCGGTTCGGGACCTCGATCCCGACCGCGGCCCGGCCCGCCATGCGCTCGATGCGCACCTTCTCGGCCGCGAGCGCGAGCGCGAGGTCGTTCTCGAGGGACGTGACCTGCGAGACCTTCACGCCCTGCGACGGCTTGAATTCGTACGTCGTGACGACCGGCCCCGGCGTGTAGGCGTCCACCGTGCCCTCGACGCCGAACTCGAGGCACTTGGCCGCGATGAGCTCCATCGTCTGCCGGAACTCCTCGCGGTCGCTCTCGCGGTCTCTCTTCGGAGCGGCACGCAGCAGCTTGACGGGCGGGAAC
>DASVJU010000333.1:0-27157 GCA_036385755.1 Thermoanaerobaculia bacterium | reverse complement strand
CGAGCCACCCCCGTACGTGGACCGGCACCTGGAGGCCATCAACCGGATTCGCGAGGGAAACTTCGCCGAAGCCCGGGTCCTCCTCGACCGGGCCGAGGAAGAGCGCCCCGCGCTCCCGGGGACGCTGAACGGGCGGCCCTTTGCGGACTTCCGCGATTGCGACGACGTGATCGGGCCCGTCCTGGAGCTGATCGTGAAAGACAAGTACACGTGGCTTCCGTTCGAGCAGATCCGCCGCCTGGAGGTCAGCCCCCCATCGAAGCTCCGGGACCTCGTCTGGGCCCGGGCGAAGGTCGAGGCCCTGGACGGCACCGTCGGAGACGTGTACGTGCCGGCTCTCTACGTGGGAACGTGCCGGAACGCGGACGACCAGCTCCGGCTCGGGAGGATGACGGCCTGGATCCAGCTGGCCGACGACCTGTCCCGCGGCGCGGGGCTCAAGACGTTCCAGGTGGACGAAGACGACGCGGCGCTGTTCGAAGCCCGGCAGCTCGAGTTCCACCCGCTGCCTCCTGCCGCCGTCGCCTGAGCGCAAGAGAAAGAACGAGAGAAAGAAAGAACGAGAGAAAGAAAGAGACCCTCGCGGGGCCGCGAGGGTCTCTTGGGATGGGACGAGAAGCGTCGTCTAGGAACTCAGACGACCTTGTTCTCCTTGTAGTGGTAGCCCGCCTTGGTCGCGCCGCCGAGGGAGCCGTCCTCGTTCTGCTCCTTGTACTCGACCTCCAGTTTCGCGAAGTTCATCGAGACATTGTCGGTCGGGAGGATGTCGGAGCCGCCCGATCCGCTCGTGTGGAAGCTGGTCACGAGGAGGTCGGTGAACGTCCACTTCAGATACTCTTGCTGTTCCTTGCCCGCCTTGCGGGCCACCACGACTGCCGTCTTGTAGTGCTCGCCGGTCGCGCAAGCGAGGAACAGCTTCGGCGAGGCCTTGCTGACCTTCATCGTGAAATTGAAGTCCCCCGCGAGGACCTTTCCGGCGCCTCCTCCACCTCCACTGGACTCCGTGCCCGTCTGCTGGTGTCCGAACTGCCAGCTCAGGATCTCGATCTCGCCCTTGTGCTTGGAGTCCTTGCTCTCACCATCGACTCCGGTGATTTTCAGGAAATAGTCTACTGCTGCCATTGGCTGCTCCTTTCACCCGACCGGGTGGATGTTCGTAATGAAGTGGTTTCTGTTGATGACGTTCTGTCGTCGCTCGATCTCGCCTGCAAAGATAGGCCGCCAAACAGGGAATTCAACCCCACCCCGACAGACGCGTGACGGCGATCATGTGTTAAGCATCAGGTTGTCCTGACACACGATCGTGCCCGACCCTCCGCCCTTTTCCGTCTGCTTACCCGAGGTGATCACGATCTTCCCGAACGAGAGATCGAAATCGCAGTGTGGGATCACTTCACCTGCGTTGGATTCAAGTTCGCCGGCCTGGACCTTCACGACGTAGACGTCGGACAGCGTGATCGTCAGATATTCGACCTTTGCCAGGCCGCCCGCCTTGTAGCACTTCAGGGTGGCTGTCGGGATCTTCTCGTTGGTAGCGAGCTTCTTGAAAAGCATCGCAGTCGATTTGTCGACCTTGGCGCGTAGCGAAAGGTGCGACCATTTGCGCTTGCCGGAGGCCTGGTCGGTGGAGGCATCGCGGGGGCTCATCAAACTCTGTCGAAAACCCTCGAGCTGGATCTCGCCCGGGTGGCTGGGATCCTCGCTTTCGCCTTCGACTCCGTCGAGCTTCAGGAACATGTCGACTTGCGCCACGGCCGTTTCCTTTCACGCCCCTCGTCCGGAAAAATTCTGGGCGGATCATATGACAGTCGAGTATTTCGGAAACGTGAGCGGGGACACGTCGTTGGAGCTTGGCGGGCTCAGGCTCCTTCGAGGAGTGAGGCGAGCGGGAGATCCCAGCCGGCGGGCCCTGCCTGAGGAACGGGCGCGGGGGGCGACGGCGTGCGCAGAGGGGCATCGACGGCGACGGCGGGGGTGGCCGGGACAGGAGCGTCGGCGGGTCCCCGAGCGGTGAGTTGCGGAGCGGCGGACGTCGCCCCAGCCGCCTCGTGCTCTGCCCCGGCAGGAAGACTGGCCGGCCGGATTTCGACGGTTCCGGCCGCCGCTCCGAGACGGATGATTCCTTCCACGAGCGGAATCCCGGCGGGCACGGCGGCTTCGGGTTGCGGAATAAAACGCACGGGAGATTCTGGTTCGAGGGGTGGCGGCACACCGGCTGCTGCCGGTTCGGCTGCTGCCGGTTCGGCTGCTGCTGGTTCGATCGCTGCTGGTTCGGTTGCTGCCGGTTCGATCGCTGCCGGTTCGATCGCCGCCGGTTCGATCGCCGCTGGTTCGATCGCAGCCGGTTCGATCGCCGCTGGTTCGATCGCCGCTGGTTCGATCGCTGCTGGTTCGGTCGCTGCCGGTTCGGTCGCCGCCGGTTCGATCACTGCCGGCTCGATCGCCGACGTCCCCGCCACGGTCCGGGCGGGTGGCGGAATCTCCTCGACGAAATCTGTGGGAATCGCCGCCGGGTGGAAGAGGAGGATGTCTTCGACTCTCGCGTCGCGGAAGAACAACACGCCGCGAGGCGCCTCGCCTCCGGTCCTGTAGAGAACGCCCGACGGAACCGCGCCCGCCGGCGAGGACTTCGTGAGTCTGACGGTCCAGAGCTTCAATTGATCAAGGGGAGTCTTCTCTTCGGCGAGCGGAAAGCGGAACGCCGCTGCTCCCGCGGTGGGCCGTCGGGCAGCCGCTTCGAGGCCGGAGAGGAGCGCGGCCCATTGGGTCGGCGCGCCGCTCTCGAAGAGGGCCGTGGCAAGAGCTCCGATGCGTGAGCGGGCGAGCGCCTCGGCGAGCCGCGTCCGGATCTGCTCCTCTTTCCGGACAGGAACCTCGATCCTCGCCCCGCGGAGCTCCTGGTAGACCGCCGCGAGATTGCCCACCGCGTCGTACTTCCGCCGGATTTCCCGGGCGCGGCTTTCGAAGACGGGGAGGTAGTCGAGCGCCGGCAGCACGGAGGCCGCCGGCTTTCCGGCGGGCAGGATCGTGAAGAGCGCGAAGGGAAACTTCCGAAGGCCTCCCTGGTCCGTGCTCCCCCAGAGGGCGCCGACGGCCATCTTGCGGCTTTCGGGCAGGCGGAGCAGAAAGGCGTGGAGCGGGATCTCGGCCGAACGGCAGTCGTCGCGGGACGACCAGTGGCGGCTGAATCCATTGGACAGCCAGTCGCGGAACTCGCGCGAGGCGTCGTCGGTGAGCCCCGCGGAGATGAAGTCCTTGTAGACGGGAAGCTTTCCGAACGCGAAGAGAGGCCAGGACTCGGTCGGGGGCGGATCGTCCGCCGATCGCTTGCGAAATGGGGACAGGAAACCCATCGGAGCGCTCCGGCCTTCAGTTCGAGAGGATGGGCGGCATCGGCTCGTCGAGCCGGATCTGGAACGCTCCCTCGAGGAGATCTCGCGGGTTCTTCCCGTCCGGGATTTGAACGCGAATGGTCCAGACCTTCGGATCCGAGAGGTCGGTGCGCGTTTCGCTCGCGAGCCGGATGAAGTAGAAGAGCTTCAGGGGCCCGCCTGTCACCTCGTAGGTGCTCGTCCATCCCCCTTCCCCGGACTGCTCGTTCCGGCCGCTGATCGTGAGGAGGGCGTCGGCCGAGCTGAGCCGCCAGACGAACGGAGGCGGAACCCGCTGGGACTTGATGTCCGTCGACGGGCGCAGGATCACGCCCCGGTCGAAGAGCGAGATCTGCGAGACGCGGTCCTTGAGCGGACGGCGTCCCGGGCCGGGCTCGCGGTCGAGAGCGAGAACACTGATCTCGCGCCCGCCGGTGCCCCCCGGCTTGCCGGCGAGCGAGTCGGGCGCCCCGCTGCTTGCGCCGCTGATGAAGCGTTGCCAGAGGCGGGCCACCGCGAGGGCGCCCCGGTTCTGCTGGATGAAGTCGAAGGACGGCTCGCCTCCGCCGAGGAGCGGGTCGACGGCGTATTCATCCGAGAGGACACCGGCTTCCGTCAGGACGCCGAGAACGTCGGCCTGCCCGATCGTGCCCAGGTTCCGGCGGAGTGACAGCGCGCCCGAGACACGCTCGGCGGCGTACTCGGCGCGCTCGAGCTTCATCCGGCTTTCGGTAATGAACGGAAACTGCCCGGAGCAGCAGGACGAGAGCCGCTGGTAGAGGGCGTCCCACCTGGGGTTGAACTGCGGCTGGATCGCGGTCTTGATCAGGCTGGCGCCCCGGTCCTCGAGACTCTTCAGCGACCGCCCGTAAGGACCTCCCTTGATCCTCAGGTCGCCCGTGAACGCGTGCCACCCTCGGAGCGTCGCCCCCTCGGCTCCCGTCGCGAGCTGCTTCCACGACTTCAGCTCGTCCTTGTCGCCGAGAGCACCGACGGTCTTCTTGAAAGTCTCGGCGGCGGCGAGGAGGTAGTCGGGAATCACGGCCGGCTTGGCTGCGGCGCGCACTTCGAATCGGCTCTTGTAGTAGCCGATGACCGGGTTGAGGTTCGCGTTCGTCTGGACGAAGCCCTGCAGGTCGGCGAGCGTCAGCTGCCCGGCCTGGTCGGGCGCGCCTCCTCCTCCGCCTCCTCCGGCCGGAGACCAGGTCCCGACGGCGATCTGGAACGTGCGCCAGGCGCGGGCCGTCAGCGCCGATCCCGGGATCGAGAACCCGCCGCCTCCGGACCTCACGGGGGCGCCCGTGGCGTCGAGGAAGCGTTGCAGGTAGTCGATCTCTCCCTGCGAGAGCGCCTTGACGTCGCCTTTCGCGTCGTCGCGCGCGAGCGCGTTCGTCTGCCGTTCGGCGAGCGAGACGACGCCGTTGCCGTAGGGAATCATCATCTGAGTGAACGGCTTCTGGAAGCAGATGGCGGGGTTGCAGCCCGGGCCGATGGACGCGGTCAGGAACTCCTGCACCGGGGGAAGCACGCGCGCGAGGAGTGCGAGCTCCGCGGTCCGGCGCGCGAAGGGGCCGACGTCGCTCCAGCGGAAGCGCCCGTCCGGAATGGTCTTCTCGAAATCCACCGCCTTCGCGACGGACGCGTTCTTCAGGTCCTCCTGCCGCTTCTGCCACTCTTCGAGCTTCTGCTTCTTGCCGTCCAGGGACGAGATCGTGTTCACCTGGATCAGGATCTTTCCGTCGTCGCTCGCCCGGAAGGCTTCGAGGTCCGAGTACGCGCCGACGTCCGAGAGGAGCCCGCTGACGAGAACCGTCCCGTTCGCGAGCTTCGTCTTTCCGGGGACGGACGTCTCGTCGAGGAGAAACGCGAAGCCGCTCTTCTGCGCGCCCAGGTTCGCGGAGTCGACCTGGAGGCGTCCGATCAGCTCCTGGAGCCGCGACGTGTTGACGCGCGTCTGCGCCGCCGGGTGGAACGTCGGGGCGATCGAGGCGCCGGGCAGAGAAGGCGGGGGAAGCGCCGGGAGAGGCGGCGGCGCGGCCGTGCCGGCGGCCGTCGCGGGGGCTGCCGCGGCGGGAATGGCCGCTGCGGGCGAGGCGGGCGGCCCGACCAGGAGGAGCTGCGCATAGGACTCGTTCAGGTAGCGCTGCCACTGCTCGACGTTCGAGCCCGGGAAGCCCCTTTCTCCGGGACGCGACGACTCGAGGTGCTTGGCGAGCGCGTCGAAGTTCGCCTTGAACGGCTTCGCGGTGTCTGCGGTGCGTTTCAGGTAGCTCGCCTGCTGCGGATCGACGATCCCGGTAAGCGCCGTGTAGAGCCGGACCCATTCTTCCAGCCCCTTCATGAGCTTCCAATCCCACCGCGCGAGGTTCGCGACGGTCCAGTAGCGCTCGAACGTGTCGATGGGACGGCTCGGGTCGGGGACGCTGGCCTTCAGGTCGGCGGCATTGCGCCCGCGGGCGAGCTGCGTGACGAACTGATCCGGGCGCGGGTCCGCCGGCGTGATCTGAGCAGCCCATTCGTCGATCTCGGCCGCATATTCGCTCCCCGCGAGCCCCTTCGTTTTCTGGGCGAAGGTCACGAGGCCGAGGAGGCGGAGGTCCTCCGCGCGGAAGGCGTCCGTGCCGTCCGCCTTCTTGAGGGACTGGTCGAAGCCGCGCCACGCCAGGAAGCTCTGAAGAGAGCCGAAAAACGCGGGGTAGTCGGAGAACGTCTCCCAGTTCAAAACGGCCATCCGCGCCTCGGACTCCTTCAGGAGCGGCCGGACGACTCCGTCGAAGAAGAGCTTCTGCTGGACGGTCGCGAGGAGGGTGTGGATCTCGTTCGACTTCGCGCCCCTCAGAAAGAGGCCGAGAAGGAAGGGGTGCTGCCCGAGGCTGACGCGGTCCTCATAGAGCAGACGGGTCAGCTCGTATTTCTGGGCGATCGTGCAGGGCACCTTCATGCAGGCCTGCGCCTGCGCGGCGTGCGTGCGGATCGGGTTCAGGATGCGCCGGAGCGACAGGAACGCCGGGATCATCGTGAGAATGATCAGCGGCAGGATCGCCCACGTCAGGATCCGGAAAGCGAGCGTCGTCTTTTTCTCGCGCTCGGCCGCCGCCTTTGTCCTCGCCACGAGCCCCTGCTCGGGGAAGACCTTCTTCTCGTAGAAGTCCTTGATGAAAAAGGCGCGCGATTTCTTGAAGACGTTCTCGAGGCTCTCGATGACGTCGCCCGCCGACCCGGACGGGCCCTTGAGGAGGTCGCGCGTGGCCTGGGCGATCGGCCGTCCCTGCTGCACGCCGCTCGAGATGTAGAACCCGCGGAAGACGAACGGCTCGTCGTAGCGGCTCTGCGTCAGGATGCCGTCGAGATAGCGCCGGACCGGCTCTTTCAGGGCGCGCAGCTCCTCGGGGAAGACGAAGAACCGGTCGGCGTTCGCGACGTTCTCCTCGCCCGAGAGAAACTTCAGCCGGAGCTTGTGGACGCGCGTGACGATCTGGTCCCAGGCCGCGTCCACGACGTTTGGGTCGTACGGCTTCTCGGGGCCGGCGGGGTTCGACCAGCCGAAAAGCTGGCGCTGCTCGACCGGGTCGAGCTTCGTGAAAAACTCCGAGAAGCCGAGCGCGCGGTCGGCCTTCGTGATCAGGAAGAAGATCGGGAACCGGATGTCGAGAAGGCGCTGGATGTGGATCAGCTTCGCCCGGATGTTCTGCGCCTTCTTGTCCTGCTCTTCCGGGGTGTCCTCGAGGAGCGACGTGGCCGGAATGACCACGAGAACGCCGTTGATCGGGCAGTAGCCCCTGTGCTTCCTCAGGAGCTTCAGGAAGCTCGACCACTCCGACGCGTCGGGGGCCGCCTCCTCCTGGAACGTGAAGCGCCCGGCCGTGTCGAGGATGACGGCCTCGTTCGCGAACCACCAGTCGCAATTGCGCGTCCCGCCGGCGCCCGAGAGTGCGTCTCCCCCGACGGGGAACTCCAGCCCGGAGTTCTTGAGCGTCGTGCTCTTCCCCGACTGCGGCTCGCCGATGAGGAGGTACCAGGGCAGCGAGTAGATGTCGAGCCCGGCCCCCTTCAGGTTCTGCACCGCCTCCAGCCACTTGACCGAGAGGTCCTTCAGCGCCTCGCGCACCTCC
This sequence comes from Thermoanaerobaculia bacterium, assembly GCA_036385755.1. Classification (GTDB taxonomy): domain Bacteria; phylum Acidobacteriota; class Thermoanaerobaculia; order UBA5066; family UBA5066; genus Fen-183. The sequence continues at coordinate 19,674 of DASVJU010000333.1, read as the reverse complement.
TGCTTCGACGCGCCGGCGGACTGCGAGTCCTTCCGGAGCTCGCCCTCGAACGCCTGGCCCTTCTGCTTCTCGCGGCCCTTTCGCAGGTATTCGAAGAGAACGACTGCCACGACGATGAGGAGCAATCCGACCAGAAAGAGCCACCAGTATTTCTGGAGCCCGAGAGCGTTGATGAGGAAGTAGCCGAGGGGAATGAAGAGGACGGCGGCGCCGAGGTACTTGAGCGGCTTCGGGAGACCCTGCAGCAGCGAAAGGAATTCCTGCATCGCGACTAGACCAGCCCCATCCCTTGAACCACGGTCCGGAGCTCGTCGACCGAGCGGGCCCACATGAGCCACGTGATCGCGTAGTAGAGAAAGAGGATGCCCAGGCCGACGATCGCAACGCGAGCGAGCGTGACCGCGGGAGAAAGCTTGCGCGCCGGCGCCGCCGTGACGTGATACGCCTCAGGCGTGATCTTCTCGCCCACGTCCGCGAGATATTCCGCCAGGAGGCGGTAGACACGGTTCTTCACCTCGACGGCTTTCTCGGGGCGCTCGCGGTACTTGCCGCGGAAACCGAGCGCCAGCCCGGTGAAGACGATCGCCGCGAGCTCCACGTCGTCGGGACGAAGATCCTTGGCGATCGAGAAGAACTGATCGCCGCCGATGTTCGTCTTGAAGTACTTCTCCTCGAAGATGTGCTGCTCCCACTCGGCGCTGTGGTCCCAGCCGGAATGGAGGAGGATCTCGTCCGCGACCACGACGAGCGGATAGCGCGCCTTCTCGTAAAGCGCGTCGAGCCGCGGGTCGCTCCTCACGGCGCGCGCCTGCTCGTCGAAGATCTCCTCGAGGTCGGCGGCGACGGCGTCGGGTTCCATCCGGACGCCGCGCCGGACCTTCTGCCGGAACGAGCAGAGGAAGAGGAAGAGGCGGGAGCAGACCCGGAACAGGTCGGTCGTGCTCGTGCTATCCACGGGTCGCACTCAGCGGTTTGCTGACGACGTAGAGGAAGAACTTGAGCTTCGGGTCGAGCATGCCCGAGACCGCCATCACATGGTCCTTGACGACGTTGCCCCAGTAGATTCCTTCCTTCTCGATCGTGAAGTAGTAGTGGTCGTCCCCGGCCGGAAGCCCGGAAGGGATGCGCTTGAGCATCTCGAGGTCGAGGCCGAAGAGGCGCCGCTGCCGGAGCAGCGGAATGTCGTGCACGGCGCCGACCTTCATCGTGTTGAGCCGCTCCTTCAGATCCCGTTCGGGGAGATCCGTCTCCACCGAGAGGAAGAACTCCGCCTCGCTCGTGAACCATTCGGCCTGCAGGTCCGCGACGAGGAGGTCCTCCCTGAGGACGAACTCGACCCGGATGAAGCGCGAAGCGACGACCTTCTCCGTGAGCAGCTCGATGTTGTGGCAGAGGTCGAAAAAGCACGGACCGAGACGGTCGTGGTCGTAGAGCGGCACCTTCAGCGGCCGGCGCCCCTCGTCGAAGATGGCGAGATCTCCGAGAAGGCGCGCGAACTCGCAGTAGATCGGGAACGGATGCACGCGCGGGATCCGCGTGAGCTGCTGGAGAATGTAGACGAAGCTGCCGAGGATCTTCAGCTTCATGAGCGTCTGCCAGCCCGACGTGCCTTCCGACTCGATGGCCAGGCGTCCCGAAGCCACCTCGGTCAGGACGAGCCGGTGCTTCGCTTCGAGCCGGTTCGTGACCGACTCGCAGAGGGTCTGGAGCGCCGCCGACGCTCCGATCTCCGTCACCGGTGGAATGAAGTCCTTCGACAGGACGGGGAAGTTCTTCCCCTGGCCCGAGCGCTCCACGATGGCGAGAGGCAGGCACTCGTAGCCGTCCCGGTTCTCGTTCCCGAAGAAGAGGCGCCCGTTCACGAGGCGTGTCTCGACGGGCTGGAGGTTCGCCCCGGTGTTCTCGTCCGGCACCTCGAGGACCTCGGAGGTCAGGCGGCGGTCCTGGCCGCGCCTGTCCTCGCCGGGAAAGAACGTGTTCGGCGCGTCCTCGCGGAACACCGGAACACCGAGAAAGACGTCCATCCGCCCCCCCGCCTGCTCGAGCTCGACCTTGAACGGGCGCGGGAAGATCCGGAGGTTCGAGCCGGCCGACAGGACGGATCCGTCCTTCAGCTTCGCCTCGATGTCGCGCAGCTCGAAGACGTAGTTCTCCATCTGATCCGCCGCGACGTCCATCCGCGTGACGCCCCAGAAGAAGGGCTGGATGCGCCGCACCTCGTCATGGAGCGCTTCCTCCCGGAACCGCTCCGCTGCCTGCAGGTGATGCGGCCGGAGGAACATCCCCTCGGCCCAGAGGACAGGCCGGTTCTTCTTCACGGCTGGACGATCGAGAATTCCCGGTCGCGGACCTGGACCCGGATCCTCCGGCCCTTCCACTGTTCCCTGCGCAGGACGACGAGGTAACGCCCCGGGTCGGCGCTTTGGAAGCGGTAGTCCGCCACGATCACGAGGAACTTGTCATCCTTGCTCGCCGGTACGGTCAGCTCCTTCTCGCAACGCCCTTCGGCCTGCGAAAAGGTGGCGGTCCGCGTCCGGTCCCTGAGGGAATCCCGGAGCGGATCGTAGAACCACTTTTCGCCAAGGGCACGGATCCTCTCGACTTCGGGTTCGGTGGCCCGGATGACGTCGACGGTGAGAAGCGTTCCGCCGTTGATCTCGGGCGCGCAGTGGAATGCGACCGTCGCCGCAGAAGAGCCGCACCCTCCGGCAAACGCGGCACCGAAGATCGCGAGGGCGAGGGCGGCGAGTCGGAGGCGCCGGTCGGGCTTTCCGTCGAAGGTCGGCATTGCGTTTACTTCCTTTTGTTGAGCTTCTGGAATTCCGTCTGCGAGAAGTGCGCCGCGGCCTGGAGAACCTGATCCTGAACGAGATCGGGGTTGAGGTCCTTCACGAGGTCGCGATACTGGTTCCACCATTCCGCCGTCTCCCCGCGGAGCTTCCACCCCGCTCCCGGTTTCCCTGCTTCGATGACTGTCGGGCTGATTCTCTTCCAGAGCCTGGTGAACCACAACTTCGGCGCCTCGTGATGCCCCGCCGAAATGGCGATCTGCCAGCGCCGCAGCTCGCCGAGGTAGTCCCTCACGTCGTCCGGGTTCACGTCCTTCCCCTCGGCGGCCGCTGCGAGGAAGCCGCTCAGACGGTCGCGGAAGTTCGGCAGGCGGAAGCTCGCGGTCTCGGCACCGGGCATCGTCATCGCTTCGACGAGGCCGAGGGTGAATGTTTCGACGTCCTGGGCGAAGCGAAGGACATCGCGCAGGACAGCGAGCCGGGGCTCGAGGCTCGAGGCCTTGCCGTCATCCGGCGTCAGCAGACTCCGCCAGGGCAGCGGCGCGCCGGCGGCCGATTTCGGGGCGGCCGCGGCTGGCTGGGCGGCTGCCTCGGCGAGGCGCCGCTCCAGCTCGGCCACGCGGCGCCGGAGCCGGAGTTCCTCGAGGTTCGGAACGCTGCCGGACAGAGCGACGGGAAACTGCAGCTGGAGCTGTTCCAGGACGCGTGGCCTCTTGCCCGGCGCGAGAGCGTGGAGCTCTCTCACGACGAGCGCCTTGAGCGCTTCCCGCCGGTCGGCCGGCGTCGAGAAGCGGTAGGCGGCGGACTCGCGGAGCAGTCCGTCGGCCAGCTCGCGCGCCTTGCGGTCGAGGGCGATCTCGTCCTGGGTGAGCGGCGAGACGGCCATCCGGGCGCCGGGAGCGGCGGCTTCGGGCACCCGATCGCGCACGGGCGCTTCGGGGCGCCGCGCCGCGACCGCTTTCGGGATCGCCTCCGGCCCGGAGGGGACGGCGGCGGCAGGCCGAGAGGGCCGGGGAGCCGGTGCCGGTGCCGGCGCCGGCGGTTCCTCCCTGGGTGCGAAGGCCGGAAGCCGCCGGGCGAGCCACGAGCCGACGGCGCTCTCCTCGTCCTGCCGCAGGAGCTTCAACAACTCGTGCCGGAGCAACGTCTCGAGGTCCATCGCCGAAGACTCGATGGACCGGCGCTGGCACTCCTCGAGAAGAAAGCCGACCTTCGGCGACAGGATCAGTTCGTCGGAACCGGTCTTGAGGCCGAGCGGCTGAAGGAAGAGGTCATTCAGCCACTCGTAAGGGCCCGCGAAGAGACGGCCTTCCCAGAGCTCCGTCAGCGCCTGCTCGCGCGACCAGTTCGCGTCCCTCAGAATCCGTTGAACGCTCGCGCTGCGCGAGCGGAGAAGCGCGTCGCAAAGGTGGCGCGTGTCGGCGAAGAGCTCTCCGCGCTGGGTGGCCGACTCGCGGGCGCCGCGCACGATGCTCTGAACGGCCGGGTCCGGCCACGCTTCTCCCCTGAGAACGCGCGGGAAGGGCATCTCAGGAAGAGTCGCGTCGACAAGGCGGACCTTCACCGGTGTCGAAGACACGAGAAAGACGTCCCCCGAGTGGATTTCGACCTCCCCGGTGACAGCTCCGGACTGGACGGAGGTTCCGTTCGTGCTCCCGTGGTCCTTCAGGAAGAGCCGGCCTCTTTCGAGGCGGACCTCGGCGTGGGCCGACGAAACGCCGTAGCCGTAAGACAGCACGAACTCGTTCCTCGTGTTCGTCTTCTTGTCCACCGAGACCCTGCCGATATGGACGGTGGCGGGCCCGTCGCCGGCCGGGGTCACGTGCCGCAGCCCTTCCATCGGTCCGAGCCAGACCTCTACGGCGACAAAACGGCTCACGACGTCGCCCCGGGTGCGCGTTCGTCCTCACGGATCTCGGCGAGGACCTGCTGGATCTCGAGGTGGAGCGGCTGCCGCTCGAAGAGGAGCGATTGCAGCTCGGCGAGGATCCCGACGATTTCAGGCAGGATGCGTTCGAGCTTCTCTTCCCGGAACAGAGGATCGAAGTCGGCGGGGCCGGCCGCGACCGAGAAGCCCGTCACGCGCGTGACGAGGCGGAGAGCGAGGAGAAGCGCCCGTTCCCAGAGTCCGTCCGGAACGGCGTTCGGCCGGCCTCCCCGGCGGTCGTCCTTGCCCCAGAGAATCTGCGTCTTCGAAAAGGCGGGCGCCGCGTCGGGGGCGCGCTTGAGAAGGGCGGCGAGCGTAACGTCCCGCCGGGCCTCCGGCGGCGCCGAGGCCGCCTCTCGCCCCAGCCTGTCGGTGGCCTTGAGCACGGCGGCCAGATCCTGTTCATCGTTCCGGAGGAGCAGTCGAAGCAGGGAAACGCCGAGGGCGTGCAGATCGGTCGGCGTGCCGAAATCCGGGAAGACACGATAGCGGGAGCCGGGGAGCTTCGTGCCGAGCGCGATGCGGAGGCGGCGAAGGCCGCTCTCCTCGAGCTCCACGAGGTCGCTGGCAAACGCCGCCTCGTCGGAGTGGATCTCTCCGGGCGTCGCCCTGACGGCGAGGCCCGTGAAGCCGAAACCGAGAGTCGGATCCGGGATCGACAGGAAAATCGTGTCGCGCGGCCGCGGCGCGGGATAGAGACCGTAAGGGTCGGACAGGCGGCCGCGGAGGCGGAAGCGTCGCACTGCGGTCCCTTCCTCGGCGATGTCGGTGAAGACGAACTCCCCCGGCCGGTAGCCGGCAAGACGGAATTCCTGGATCTCGGGGGCCGCGTAGGGAACGGCCAGGCCCTGTCCGGGCAGGACGACCATCGGTGAGCCCGGGGCCGGGAGCGGCACTGCGGCCGCGGCGAGGCCGTGGATCCGCGCCTGAAGCGTCCAGAAGACGGGAAGACCGTCTCCGGCTCCCGAGAGCTCGAAAAGGAGGTGGCGTGGGTGGAGGTCGAGGTGCGGTCGTCCAATGGCGCGGTAATAGTCGATGAGCCCTTCGACGATCTGTCGAAAGGCGGTCAGCTTCAGGAAGAAGATTTCGACGACGTCGAGGCCCGAGCTCTCGGAGGGAAAAAGGAGTCGTCGCGTCGGCGCCGGCGGACGGACGAGCCACGCCCAGCGTGGAGGAAATTCGGGGCCTGCCCTCGGGCCCGGAACCGGGAGCTCCTCCCAGGGCCTGCCACCGAGAGCGTCGGCGAGTGCTTCGAGGTCGAGCGGTGCCGCCACGGTCAGGAGGAACGGCGAGCCATAAAAAGTCAGAGGCGTGAAGAGCGTGAAGAGATCGCCGCCCGCCGCGCCGGCGGCCGAGCCCGCGGGAAGGGCGCGCGCCGCCTTTGCCGTCTCCGCGCCGACGAGAGCGGCTGCTTCCTCCGGCGTCCAGACCTCGCGGAGCGCGTGACCCAGATCGTCGAGGAGGTCGGTTGCGGAACGGACGGCAGCTCGCGGCGCGCTGATCTGCGACGTCGTGTAGACAGTGGGCGCCTCGGGTCCCTTGGCGCAGAGCTCGCACCAGAGGAATCGCTCCAGCGTCGACGCGAAGGACGGGAGTCCGGCACCGGCGAGCCAGGCCTCGTCACGGCAGAGCGAGAGCGGGTTGCGGCAGCGCGGGCAGGGGGGAACGAAGAACGAGCGCGCGGGATGCGCATAGAAAAGAGGAGGGAGGCGGCCGGCGATTTCACCGTCGGGAGCGTCGAGGCGGACGAGGCGCGGGAAGTAGGGCGAGAGCGCGCGCAGCTCGACGAGGCGCGCGTTCTCCCTCTCCCACCGTTCCTCGAGGTCGCGGTTCGTCACGCCGAGGGCCGCTGGCGTCGCGCCCTCCGGCCAGGCGTCCGGCAGCAGCTTCAGCGCGCAGAGCTCGAGGAGGGTGCCGTCGTCCCCCTTGACCGCGGCCAGGTAGACGCGCGCGAAGTCGTCCGCCTCCGAAAGTCGCACCCAGGGGCTGCGCCCGGCCCCGGGCCCGGCGACCTCCAGGACGACGTGCAGGCCGAAGGGGGCATTCGTCCCGGCCGGCGGCAGGAGTCGCACGGTCTCGATCGCTCCAGGCACTTGCACTGTTCCAGCCTCTTGCACTGTTGGTGATGATCGGATTCCCCCGGGGCGCCGTCAAGAAGGCGGGCCGAACGGGGGAAGGCCGGCGCGGCGCATCCCGGCGCCGGTCGTCACGTCCGGAAGATGAGCCGCTGCTTGCCGAGCACGATGACGTCGCCGTCCTCGAGCCGGTGACGCTCGACGCGGTGGCCGTTGACGGCCACGCCGTTTTCGGAGCCGAGATCGGAGACGAAGAATCCGTCGGGCCCGACGGAGACCTGCGCGTGCCGGCGCGAAACGTCCGGGGAGGGGAGCTGGATGTCGCTTTGCGCGAGACGGCCGATCACCGAAACGCCGGGTTTCAGGAGGAACTCCCTCACGGGTTCGTCGCCCTCGAGAAGCGAAAGCCGGGCGCGCGGAAGGACGATCGTCGCACTGTGCGACGGCGCCGCCGCCGGCCCGGCGACCGGCACCCCCGGACTGGAGAGGATCCTGGCGCCGGGAGTTTGCGGCCGCACGGCGGTGATCACGGTCCCGTCGGGCGTGAGGTCGTCTCCCACCGGGTGCGCGGCGACCACCGCGGGAGGCGGGGGAGGCGCGACGGGCGTGTGCCACGCGGGCGGGGCAGGGACCGCCGCGGGAGGCGCCTGCGGCGCGAGAGGCGCGCGGGGTGCCGGCGGAGGAGGCCCGGAAGCGGGAGGCCCGGACGGGAGCGTTCCGGACTCGAGCTCCTCTTCCGAGCGGAACGCGCCCGCGAACGTGTTGCGCATCTGGAGGATGTCCTCGAGCTGTCGGCGCTCGTCTGCGAGGCGTTTCTCGCAGTCCGCGAGGCGTTTCGTGAACTCGTTGTCCGGGAACTCGCCGAGGTCCTTGCGGAACTCGAGCTCTTCCTTCTCGAGCGACACCTGTTGCACGGCGCGCTCGACCTCGATGCGCAGGGCCTTGAGGCGCTGATACTCGCGGAGGGCCTTCTCCTTGAGAGGCTGCGACCCGCGCGCGAGCTCGCTCCTGCGCGCTTCGTAGTCACTCTTGACGTGCGCGTACACGACGGGGGAGACGTTATCGTGCTTCGCCTCCATTTTCGCGAGGCGCTCCTCGAGAACCGTCTCCTCTTTGCGAATCCGGACGAGCTCGCCTATGGGGGACAGGTCGATCTGTGTGAGTTCCGCTCGCATCAAGGTGTCTCCAAGGGGTCCGAGTGTAGCGCTCCACATCCCTCGCGTGCGAAGGGCAAGGCCGCCGCTCTGCTACAGTCCGCCGCGTCCGGATTCCGTTGTGACTGCGCTCGACCGATCCCTCCTCTTTGGCGCCGGCCTGCCGCTCGTCGTCGCGATCGTCTTCGTTGCCGACCGAAAGGGGGCCTTCCGGCGCGATGCGTTCTCGTCGCCCTTGCGGAAGCGCGCCGCGCTTTTTCTCCTCGTTCTCGTCCTGATCGCGACGACGCTCTTGCCCGCGGCCAGCGGGGGACGCGCCCCGGACGTCTCGACGCTCCGTTTCTCCCAGGTCTTCGCCGTGCAGGCGCTTCTCGCGGGCTTCCTGCTCGGCTGGTGGCTGCTCAGCGGAAGGCCGCCGCTGCGCTCCTTTCTCGGGCTCGATTCGAAGCGCCCTCTCGCGCAGGCCGGTGCCGGCGTCGCGCTGGGCCTCATCGGCTGGACGCTGACGATCGTGGTGGGCGTCTCGGCGGCCGTGTTCTTTCGCGCCTTCGATTACGACCCGCAACGCGCGCTGCCTCCGCTCGTGGGCTGGCTCGCCGCCCGTCCCGCCGCGCAGAGGGGGCTCCTCGTCTTCCTGGCCATGACGCTCGAGGAGTTTCACTTCCGGGCGTTCCTCCAACGCCGCCTGGGGGCCGTCCCGGCCTCGATCCTGTTCCTGCTCGCGCACGCCGGCTATGGCGAGCCGTTCTTTTTCGTCGGCCTGCTCGCGATCACGACCGTCCTGGCGGCGGCCTTCCGAAAGACCGGAAACGCCGTCACGTCGATCTTCGCGCATGGCACGTTCGACGCCGTTCAGCTCTTCATCTTCCTTCCGGCGGCGCTGAAGCTGCTGGCGGGGAACTGAGCGTCCTCTCGGGCATGGAGGCGCGTGCCGCGGTCCGGCCGCGCACGACCTCGACGCGATCGGCGACGGCGGTCACGGTGGCGGCGGAACGGCCGTCGGGGCGGGCGTAGAGCAATTCCAGTGCGGTCGCGATTCGTTTCGCCGCGGCGGGCGATGTCGCGCGCAGGCGCCACACGAATCCGACCGGCGGCGTGCCGGCGCCCAGCGACTCTTTCGGCTCGAAGAAGACGACGCGATCGTCCTGCCACTCGGCGGCGAGTGCGGCGGCGTTCGCGGCCCCCGCGCGCTCGAGGAGCGCTCCGAGCATCCACTCCCCGAAGGTGTCCTCGTAGAGAAGGCGCATTCCCGGAGGAACGCTCGCCGCCGTCGGGCGGTCACCGGCGTTGAGGAGGACGTGCGCCGCGCTCGCGCGCTCCGGGTGGAGGATTTCCGACGTCGTCCGGGGAGGCCGGGCATACGCGGCGTCGACCGCAGGCCAGCCGCCGGCCTTCTTCCGCGCCTGGATCCACGCCGTTCCCCCGACGTACGGAAAGAGCATTTCCTTGACGAAGAACGGCGGCACTCCCTCTGCGCCTTCGACGGTGGCGCCCTGGGCAAGGCTGGCCATCATGGTCGCGAGGGCGTCCTCGCCGAAGAGTTCCTTCGACTCGTCCGGCAGCCGGGTCATGAGCGCGTCCATCATCACGACGGTGGCTTCTCCTTCGAGAAAGGCCTCGAGCGCGAGGAGGCCGTCGGACGAGTCCTTCAGCGCCTTGAGCCGGGGCACGAGGTCGAGGCGACGGTCCTGCAACGCATGCGTCAGCTCGTGGGCCAGGAGTGTGTCCTCGAGCAGGGTTTCGGCCGAGAGGCCCAGGGCGGATGTTCCGGCCGCGCCCGTCTCGGCCGTCCGCTCGGGCACGATGAAGAACTTCTTTTCGGCGGGATCGTAGAAGCCGGCCACCTGGCGCGCGTAGAGCGTCGTGAGTTTCTGCTCGAGGCCGGCCTCGGGGTCGAAAAAGCCGGCGGCCGCGAGAGAGGCGGCGTAGCGAGGGAACGGCGCCGGCAGGTCCTCGACGAGCTTCTTCGCGAGCACGCGGGCGAGGTCCTTCTCGTGCAGGATCGCCGAAGCGACCGTTCCGGGAAACGGCACGCCCCGCACTCTCTCGACGAGCTTCTGGGCGCCCGCCACCGCTTCGGGAAGGCGTTCGGCGAGCGGGCGCTCGGCCGCCAAAGGATTGGCCGCGGCAAGGAGGGCGGCCAGGAGCGCGAAGGCGAAGGGCCGGATCGATGGACTGCCCGCGGCGCGCTCGCGTATCATGCGCCCGCGTTCCGGGATAACGGGGAGGTAACCATCGAGGGTCGAGCTTAGCAGCGCGTCTCCTCGCTCATCTGCCATGATGGAATCGTCCGTTTCGCCGGGACCGATCGTGCTGTGGCTCTCGAGCCGGTTCGAGAACCTCGAGCTCGGCCAGGCCGTGCTGGAATACGTATGCCGGGTGCGGGGAATCGAGAACGACGCCGAACACTGGATCGGCGTGGCGCTCCGCGAAGCCCTCGCGAACGCGATCAAACACGGGAACCGCCAGGATCCGACGCGGCGCGTCATGCTCTCTCTCGGAGGCTCGGCGGAGGACCTCGAGATCGTCGTCGGCGACGAGGGCGAGGGCTTCGAGACGTCCGCCGTCGCGGATCCGCTCGCGCCCGAGAACCAGATGAAGACTTCGGGCCGCGGCATCTTTTACATGAAGACGTTCATGGACGACGTGACGTTCTCGCGCGGCGCGCGCGGCGGCACCGTCCTCACGATGAGAAAGCACCTTGGCGGAGACCAGAAGAAGGGAGTGCAAACACGATGAAGACAACGGTGACCACGCGCGACGTCGGTGACGTCAAGATCGTCGAGCTCCACGGCAAGATCACGATCGGGGCGGGCGACCTGCAGATGCGGGAGGCCATCCACGCGGCCGTGAACGGAGGCGCGACGAAGCTCCTCATCGACATGAAGGACGTCACGACCATCGACTCCTCGGGCGTCGGCGAGCTCGTGGGTTGCTACACGACCGCCACGCACAAGGGCGCGAAGCTGAAGCTCGTGAACCTCCCCCCCAAGATCAGCGACGTCCTCACGGTGACGCAGCTCATCACGGTGTTCGACGTGTTCACGAACGAGAGGGACGCGCTCGCGAGCTTCTGATGTCCTCGAGAGGGCGCGGCGGCCGTCTTTCCCGCCGGTGAACGACGTGGCCGCGCCCGCTGCTTCTTCCGCTTCCTCTCCCGCCCTTTCGCGGCTCCTCGACGAGGTCCGCGCCGCGGTCGACGCGCGGCTTCCGGCGCTTCTCGCCGCGGACGCCGGCGTCGCCGATCCGCGGGATCCTCTCCCGTCCGCGGCGCGCGAGGCTCTCCTGTCGCCGGGGAAACGGGTGAGGCCGGCGCTCGTCGTCCTTTCGGGCGACCTGTTCGAGGCGCCGCGCCCGCGACTCATCGACGCCGGGTGCGCGATCGAAATGGTGCATGCGGCTTCACTCGTCCTCGACGACCTGCCGTCGATGGACGACGCGACACTGAGGCGCGGCAGGCCGGCGCTGCACGTGGCGCACGGCGAAGGGAACGCGATCCTGGCCGCCGTCACGCTTCTCGCCCGCGCCTTCGGGCTGCTGGCGGAGGCGGGACTGCACGCGCGCCGCGGCGGCCTTCCGGGTTCTCTCGCGCTCGACCTCGTTTCGCGTCTCGCGGACGCCTCGGGCCTTCTCGGGCTCGCCTCGGGTCAGGCGCTCGACCTCGCAACGGACGAGACCGGCGCGACGTTCGACCGTCTCGAGACGATTCATGCGCGCAAGACGGGAGCCCTCTTCGTGGCTTCGGCCGAGTTCGGCGCCGTGCTCGGCGGAGCACGCCAGAACGAGCTGAGCGCCGTTCGCTCCTACGCGCGCAACGTCGGCCTCGCGTTCCAGATCGTCGACGACCTCCTCGAGTCGCGCGGCGACGCGGGCGAAACCGGGAAGTCATCCCGCCGCGCGCCCGCGCCCACGTTCGTGCGCCACGTCGGCGAGGCGGGCGCCCGCACGCTCGTCGCCGAGCTGACGCAGCACGCGCTCGACTCCCTGAGGTCCTTCGGGAAGAAGGCGGACCTGCTCCGGGAATTCGCCGAAATGCTGCGGGACCGGAAGAAGTGATTTCGCTCGACGACGCCCGCGAGCGGCTGCGGGAGAGGGGCTACCTCGAAAGAGGTGTGGAGGGCGCCGTGCTCAAGGGCGCGCTGGCCGCGCGGACGCGCACGCGCGCGTTCCTTCTCGGGGCGTCCACGGGGGCCGCGTTCCTGGCGGCGGCGGTGGCGCTCGCCCAGACCGTACTCGTCGCCGTGTCTTCGGCGCTGCCTCTCCGCGACGCGGCCGTGCTCTTCCTCTGGTTGTTCGCGGGCGCGGCGGTCGTCGCCTCCCTCGTCGTGCTTGCGCTCGTCGTCCTCGCGCTTCTCCGGTCCCGCATGCGCGGCAACGCGGAAGAGGGCTCGACCGAGATCGCCGTGGCCTTCGGCGTTCTCGCCGGCGTCGCGGGGATCCTCGCCGCCCGGCCCGCGCTCGAAAGCGCCGGCGTGCCGGCGGCGGCCGCGGTCCTCGCCGCCGTCGCGTTTGCGGTGCTGATCGCCGTACGCGTCGCGCGCGGCCTCGCGTTCACGGTCCTCGCCGCCTCGGGGCGGCTCTTCGTGACGCGTCCCTCACGCACGTTCGCCGCGTGGGCACTCGCGGGCGGAACGCTCGTCGTCGTGGGCGTCTCGGCGGTTCTCTTTCGCGTCCCGGTGGTCGGAGACTCTCCCCTCGTCGTGTCGGCGAACGGACGCCGCGTCGTCGTGGTCGGCGTGGATGGGTGGACCGCAGCGCTGCCGGGCGAGGGCGCGCGCGCTTCCTACGTCAAGGAGGCGCGGGATCCGGCGGCCTTCTGGACGACGGTGGCGACCGGAGAAGGCGTGAAGCGCCACGGAATCGGCTCGCTCGATCTCGTGCGCATTGCGGGTGTCGGCGCGCCCGTGCGCCCTCTGGCCGGCGCCGGGTGGTACCTCCGAAGCGTCCTCCCGGCTTTGCGCGTCGCGCGGCGCGAATCGGTCACCGCGAGCGCACGGCGCGTGCCGGCCCTCTGGGAGATCGCGAGCCGCGGGGGAATCCCGTGCCTTACGGTGAACTGGTGGACGACGTACCCCTCGGAAGAGGGGGGCGGGACGATCCTCGGGAACCATCTCTTCTTCGCCGCCCGCTCGGGGGGAGCGCTCGCGGGGGAGGGCTGGCCGGCCGACGCGGCGGAACGCGCGGCGCGCCTCGCCCCGCGCATCGCGCCGGAGCCCGGCTCGCTCGAGCGCCTCGTCGCGGACGCGGGGGGGCTCGACGATTTCGCGCTGGCGGCGTTTCGGGACGCCTGGCGGCGCGAAGGTCCGCGACTCGCTCTCCTCTACCTGCCGGGGCCGGACATTCTCTCGTCCGCCCTTGCCGACCCCGAGCGCGGCGCGGCGGACCGCTTCGCGCTCGCGGCGGCCCTGACAGAGGAGACGTCGAAGCTCCGCGCATTCCTCCTCGACGCCGATCTCAAACCAGCCCCCGACCTTCTCGTTCAGGTCCTCGACGCGGGAAGACGCGAGGGGGGCGGCTTCGTGCGGCTGTCCGGGCCCCTGGCGCGCGCGGGAGCCGACGTCACGCTGGCCCCGGCGGACCTCGCCCCGACGGTCCTCTCCGTGCTCGGTGTTCCCGCCTCGCGGGAGATCGCGGGGCGCGTGAGGGGCGATCTCCTCGCGATAGGAGCCGTCGACGGCGAGACCGTGGCGTCTTGGGGCCGGAGGCGCGCGGACTCGCGGCCGCCCATCGACCCGAAGGAGTACGTCGAGAACCTCAGAAGCTTGGGTTATCTGAGATAGGGGCTATCTGAGATAGGGGCTAGAGCGCACGCGTGTTCGTCATCATCGAGAGGAGCCGGAGGCCCTTCGGGATCGACGAGAAGGCGTGGAAGAGGAGGACGACTCCGTCTTCTGGCGCGCGCACTTCCACGACCGCATCCTGGGTCCGGGGCGGAAGCGTGCAGCGCGTCGGGTCCACCATGCGGGCGATGAGGTCCCCTTTTCTCACGGGCGTGCCGGGGGAGAGCGTGGCGTCCACGAGGCCCGAGGCCGGGGCGTAGATCGACTTGTAGTCGTTCACGCTGCACGCCACGATGCGGTACGCGGGATCGTCGGGCTCACCGTCGAGGACCCCGTAATAGCGCAGGGCCGAAGCGATGCGCTTGGCGTCTTCGACGCCCTGCGCGATCGAGAAGGCGTTCATCGAGCCCAGCTCGAGGGTGAATCCGTCCACGAAGCGCCGCACGTCCGTGCGATTCAGGCGACGGAAGGCCTCGGCGAGGTCGTTCCACGGCACCCAGGAGGCCTCGTCGAGCGCGCCGGCGAAGCGAGGCGGCACCTCGAGGACGAACGGGATTCCGAAGGCGCGCGTCGCCGCCGTCGCCCCTTCGGGCGCGTAAAGGTAGCGCGGCGCCCGGTCTCCCGTGTGGAGGTCGAGCACGACGTCGGCCTCGGTCGCGACCTCCTGGATGGCGAGAGCGAACTCGAGGCGCGCCTCCATCCCCCACGGGCCGGCCGCGTCGCGCACGGCTCCGAGCGCGGCCTTCAGGGCCTCGCGGAAGCCGTCCCGGATCTCGGAGAGGGTCGCGTCGCGGTGGACCGCGGCGAAAGCGTCCACGTCGACGTAGCAGGCGGAGCTTCCGCGCGAGGGGCCCGTCAGGTTGATGTAGCCCCGGTTGAAATTGACGCCGGTCGCGAGATCGTAGACGCCGGCGACGTAGTCGCCGATCTGCTGGCTCGCGGCGATCGGGTTGACGCGCGGCACGAGGACGAGGCTTCCGCGCGGCGGCTCTTTCTCGAGGAGCTCGAAGAGCGCGAGGATGGCGGCGTTTCCCTGCAGCTCGCCTCCGTGCACGTTGGCCTGGAGATACGCGAGCGGGCGCGGGTTGCGCCCATGGCACCAGAAGACCGGCGCCGTCATCGCCTGGCCGGCGGCATTCGTGCGGAGGACGATCTCCTTGCGCTCCCAGTGGGTCATCAGCGAGGGGAAGTTTACAGGTGAGCGCGTAACCCCCCTCAGGGCGCGCCGTAGACCTCCGCCACCGTGGGACGCTGCCGATCGGTCGAGACGAGCATGATCACGTCGCCGGCCTCGACCATGCCTTCCTGCACGACGCTCAGATAGAAGCCCGGCCGCCCGGCCGACGCGAAGACACGCACGAAGCCCATCGAGCCGAACTTCGCGCCGAGCTTTGCGCAGGGCGTCCGCGGCTGCGTGACCCGCACGCGCGCCGACCCGATCTCGAAGACGTCGCCGATACGGGTCTCCGTCTCGAGAAGGCCCTCCGTCGTCAGGTTTTCCCCGAAGGCGCCCGGGTCGAGATCCTTGCGTGAGAGGACCTCCGCCCAGTACGCGTAGTGCTCGAACGGGTAGAGGTACGCGGCCTTGTCGGGTCCGCCGTGGAATCTCGGGTCCGCCTGTCCGTCGCCCTCGAGGCCGAGGCGCGCGAGCGAAATGGCGCCGTTCACGGGCGATTTCAGAATCGCCGACCGCATTTTTCGCCTACCGAACGTGACGTCTCGCGGCAGGCCGACGTTCACGGAAAGAAGCCTCACGGCGCGATCCGGAACGCCGTCGAAACGCGTCCGGTGCCCGTCCTTCCGGCCTCGCCGCGCAGCTTCGACAGATCGAGCGTGACGGTGATCTCCTCCCCGGGAACGAAGTCCGAAGAAGGCGTGAACCGCAGGAGCTGCTCGTCCGGGAGGTTGGCCGTCCTCCCGCGGATGTCGCCGGAGGCCGTGCCGACTGCGAGGACCGCGCCGTCCTCGACACCTGAGGCGACGAGCGGAATCGAGAGGAGGAACGTGACGGTGACGCGCCGGGCGGCCACGACGGAGCCTGGCGCGGGAAACACCTCGACCGCGGCGGGCGCGGGCGCCGCCGATGCCTCTTCGCCGCCGGGACCCAGCGGGACGACGATCGCGGCCGGCGGAAGTGGCGGCAGCGGGGGAGGCCGCGGGAGGTCTCCCTTGTGGATGCCGATGATCGCGAGGACGACGAGCGCGACGACCGTGATCGCCGCGACGACGATCCAGAAGACGGGGACCTTGTGCAGGACGACCGAGACGACCATCCGCTCGCCCGCGATCACGTCGAACGCCTTGTCGCCGGGGTGGTCGAGAACGACGATGTCGCCCTTGTCGTCGATGCGCCTCGTGACGCGCAGACGGTAGCGGCCGGGGGGCAGGTCCTTCGCGGTCCACGTCGCGCTCATCGAGCGCGCGACGAGCGTCTCGCCCTTGTCCACGCGCACGAGTTCCGAGAGGACAGGGAAGTCCGCGTGGCGGTCGGCCTCGCGGTCGGCCGGCCTTTCGTAGACGGCGACCGTCACGGCCCCGCTCGGCCGGGTCCCTTGCTCGGGGGGGAGCGGGAAGTCCGCGCGCGAAACGCCGATCGAGACGCAGCCGTCGAGGGCGAGCGGCGCAAGGACGACGACGAGAAGGCGCGCGGCGGAGCGAAGAAGCGGGAGGCGCATGGGAAGTCCTCTCACGAAGCATGCCACTCTGCGTGCCCTCCGGGCGAAACGCGCTTCCCCTAAGATCCGCGCGCGAGGGGAGACGGGATGGCGGCTTCGGCGAGCGACCTGCGGGCGGGATGGGTCCGGTTCCGGGACCTGCCGGGTGGCCCGTGGCTCTTCTCGCGCCTGTTCGGCCTCGCGATCCCGTATTCGGGCAGCGTGCGGCCGCTGATCCAGGTCCTTCAGCCCGGGCGGGCCGTCATCGCGTTGCGCGACCGGCGCGCGGTCCGCAACCACCTGAAGTCGATCCACGCGATCGCGCTCGCGAATCTCGCCGAGATGACGACGGGCCTCGCGCTGGGCTTTGGGTTGCCCGACGGAATGCGGACGATTCTCGTCCGCGTCGAGTGCGAATTCCTCAAGAAGGCGCGCGGCACGATCACGGCCGCGAGCGAAGCTCCGGTTTTCGCGGAGATCGTCGACAAGGAGGTTCTCGTGGAGAGCGTCCTCACGGACGAGTCGGGCGAGGTCGTCGCGAAGGGGCGGGCCGTCTGGCTCGCCGGGCCGGTGAAGGCATGAAGACCGCGCTCACCGGAGCCGCGGGTATCGAAGTGCCGCTCATCTGCGGGGCGATGTATCCCTGCTCGAACCCCGAGCTCGTCGCCGCCGTCTCTCAGGCGGGCGGGATCGGCATCGTCCAGCCGCTCTCCCTCGTCTTCGTCCACAAGCGCGACTTCCGCGCCGGGCTTAAAGAGATCCGCTCCCTCACGCAGAAACCGATCGGCCTCAACGTCCTCACGGAGAAATCGCTCTCGTCGATTTACGCCAAGCGGATGTCGGAGTACGTGGACATCGCGCTCGAGGAGGGCGTGCGGTTCTTCGTGACGGCGCTCGGCAACCCGCGCTGGGTCGTGGACCGCGTGAAGAGTGCGGGCGGCGTCGTCTACCACGACGTCGTGGACCGGCGCTGGGCCGAAAAGGCGGCGGCCGAAGGCGTCGGCGGGCTCATCTGCGTGAACCGGCGGGCGGGCGGGCACCTCGGGAAGAAGAGCCCCGAGGAGCTCTTCGCCGAGCTCGCCGCTCTCGGGCTTCCTCTCGTCTGCGCGGGCGGCGTCGGCAGCCCGAAGGAGTTCCGCGCGATGCTCGACATCGGCTACGCGGGCGTCCAGTGCGGGACGCGCTTCATCGCGGCGACCGAGTGCACGGCCCACGCGGACTACAAGAACGCGATCCTCGGCGCGGACGAGGACGACATCGTCCCGACCGAGCGCATCACGGGCGTCCCTTTGGCCGTCATCAACACGCCGTTCATCGAGCGGATGGGGACGAAGGCCGGGCCGCTCGGACGCCTCATGCTCAAGGGCCGGAAGACGAAGCACTGGATCCGCGGCTGGTACTCGCTGCGTTCCGCCTTCCGGCTCCGGGGCGCGTCCGTGAAGGGCGCGACGTCGGCGGACTGCTGGCAGGCGGGGAAGAGCGTCGCGACGATCACGTCCGTCGAGCCGGCGGGCGAGATCGTCCGGAAATTCGCGGCCGCGCTCGCATGACGTCGTGACTCAGCCCGCGGCTTCCGCCCGCAGCTTGTTGTAGGCGTCCAGCGCCGCGACCTTGTAACACTCGGCGAACGTCGGGTAGTTGAAGACCGTCTCGACGAGGACGTCGAGCGTTCCCCCGAACGTCAGGAAAGCCTGTCCGATGTGGACGAGCTCCGTGGCGGCCGTTCCGAGGATGTGCACGCCGAGAAGCTGCCGCGTCTCGCGGTGCACGATGATCTTCAGGATGCCGGTGTCGTCGCCGAGGATCGCGCCGCGCGCGATCTCGCGATAGTGGGCCACCCCGACTTCGTAGGGCACCCCGTCTTTCGTGAGCTCCTCTTCGGTCTTGCCCACCATCGAAAGCTCGGGCACGGAGTAGATGCCGATCGGGTAAAGGTGGGGCATGGACGTGCACGCGACCCCGAAGGCGTGGCAGGAGGCGAGGCGCCCCTGCTCCATCGAGGTGGAAGCGAGGGCCGGGAATCCGATGACGTCGCCGACGGCATAGATGTGCTCCTGCGCCGTCTGGTAGTGCTCGTTGACCTTCATTCGCCCGCGGTCGTCGGCTTCGAGGCCCGCGGCCGGGAGGTCGAGGTCGGCCGTCGCTCCGACGCGGCCGATCGAGTACAGAAGCAGGTCCGCGGTGATCTTCTTCCCGCTCTTGAGCAGGGCGACGGCGCGGCGCGGGCCCTCGAGGCGGACGTCGGCGACGTCCTCACCGAGGCGCAGCGTGCAGTTCATGTTGCGCATGGCGTACGACAGCGCCTCGGAGATCTCGCCGTCCACGAATTCCAGGAGGCGCGGCCGCTTGTCGATGAGCGTCACGGCGACGCCGAGAGCCGCGAACATCGAGGCGTACTCGACGCCGATGACGCCGCCGCCGACCACGATCATCGAGCGGGGAAGCGTCTTCAGGCCGAGGATGCCGTCGGAATCGAGGATTGTCTCTTCGTCCACGGCGACACCGGGCGGCGTCGCGGGCCGCGTGCCGGTGGCGATGACGATCTTCCCGGCATCGACCTCCGTCGTTCCGGCCAGGCCCGTCACGGTGAGGGCGTGCGGCCCGGTGAATTTCGCGGCGCCCCCGACCAGGGTCACGCCGTTTCGCTTCATCTGTGCGCGAATGACGTCGATCTCGCGCTTGATCACGGACTGGCACCGAAAGAGGAGGTCCTGGGCCGTGATGTTCTCCTTCACGGAGTAGGACGTGCCGTACATCCCGCGTTGGGCGTAGCCCGAGAGGTAGAGCACGGCTTCCCGAAACGTCTTGCTCGGGATCGTGCCCGTGTTGATACACACGCCGCCCACGACCTCGCGCTTCTCGCAGATGCCGACCCTCCGGCCGAGCTTCGCCGCCTGGACGGCGGCGCGCTGCCCGGCCGGACCCGTGCCCAGGACGAAGAGATCGAACGTTTCCATGTTGGCGGGGATTCTACGGGGCCGTGTGAAGATCGCACGATGCGGGCCGTTCTCCTCGACATGGACGGCGTCCTCGTCTTTTCCGAGGACGCGTGGTTCGCCGTCTACAACGCGACGCTCACCGGGTTCGGCCACGCGGCCATCTCCCGCGAGGACTTCGACGCCATCTACGGAAACGGTACGGAAGCCGACCGGGAGGCGTACATGAAGGAACGCTCCGCTCCGGAGATCGACGCGGCTTACGAGCGCTTCTTCGCGGAGCGCCTCGACGCGATCCGCGTGAATCCCGAGGCCGCCGGCGTCCTCCGGGCGCTCCGCGCCGCCGGGGTACGGACGGC
>DASVJU010000332.1:0-4531 GCA_036385755.1 Thermoanaerobaculia bacterium | reverse complement strand
GCCGCCGAGATGGCCGCCAAGGACCCCCGGGACCCGTGACCCGACGCTCGAGGCCCGGCTTCCGTAGAATCGTCGAGTGAGTTCGGGATCTCCTACCAAAACGCCGGCCGGCGTCTTCCTTCAGAAGCACCTCCCGCTCTTCCTCGACTATCTTTCAGCGGAAAAGGGCCTCTCTTCGAACACGCTCGAGGCTTACCGCCGCGATCTCGCGGCGTTCGGGACGCATCTCGCGTCCTCGCGGACCGATCCGTCCCGGGTCACGCGCGGCGACGTCGTCGCGTATCTCGGCGTCCGGCGCGCCGAAGGGATGTCGCCCCGCACGCTCGCGCGGATCACGTCTTCGCTGCGCGGCCTCTACGGATTCCTCGCCGCGGAGAAGGTCTTCGAGGCGGACCCGACGGCCGACCTCACGAACGCCCGCCGATGGGCGATGCTTCCGAAGGTCCTGTCGCCGGACGACGTGACGCGTCTCCTGGACGCGCCGGACGTGACGACGCCAAAGGGCCTCCGAAATCGCGCGTTGTTCGAGCTTCTTTACGCCTGCGGCCTCCGGGTCTCCGAGCTCGCCGGCCTGCCCGTCGAAGCGCTTCGCCTTCCTGAAGGTTTCATCGTGGTGCGCGGCAAGGGCGCGAAGGAAAGGGTCGTCCCGATCGCGGATTCCTCCGCGCGCTGGGTCGCGCGCTACCTGCAGACGGTACGGGCCGGGAAGCCGGGCGGCGCGGGGCGATGGGTGTTTCCCGGCGCGCGCGGAAAGCCGATCACGCGGCAGACCGTCTTCCTCGCGCTGAAGGCCGCGGCGCGCAAGGCGGACATTCCGGCCTCCGCCGTGTCTCCCCACGTGCTCCGGCACGCGTTCGCGACGCATCTCGTCGACAACGACGCCGACCTCAGGGCCGTTCAGATGATGCTCGGCCACGCGGACATCGCCACGACCGAAATCTACACACACGTCTCCCGCTCGCGCGTGCGCAAGGTCTACGACCGGACGCACCCCAGGGCCTAGCGCCATGACCGGAAAAGAGAGAAAGAAGAAAGATTTGCTTAGAAAAGGAAGAGGGACCCTTGCCGCGGGTTTCGCCTTCGCCGTTCTCGGCGTCTTTCTTTTCGCACGGCCTGCAGCCGCCACGCTCGTCGTCTTCGAGGACGGGCGTCACATCCGGGTGGCGACATATGAAGTCGTGGAGGGCGAACGGCTCACGATAGGGCTCATGGGCGGCGGCTCGATGACGATTCCCCTCGACGTCGTCGAACGCATCGTGGACGACGAGTACGAGCGCCCCGCGCCGGCCAAACCGGAGGACGCCGACCGCATCGCGGCCGGACCGCTTGGGGAAGCGGGCCGGTCCGTCCGCGCCTTCGCGGAGTCTCCTTCCTCCTCCTTTTCTCCTCTCTCGTCCCCCTACTCCTCGCAGATCCTCGCGGCCGCGAAGGAGCACAGGGTCGATCCCGCCTTCATCGCGGCCGTCATCAAGGTCGAGTCGAACGGCTACGCGCATGCCGTGTCCCGGAAGGGAGCGCGCGGGCTCATGCAGCTCATGCCGGCTACGGCGCGGCGCCTCGGCGTGAGGAGCCCGTTCGACCCGCGGGACAACATTCGCGGCGGCGTCGCGTACCTCGCGGAGCTCGCCGAACGCTTCGGCGAGACGAACGCGGATCTCATCCTGGCGGCCTACAACGCCGGCGAGAGTGCCGTCGAGGAATACGGCGGCGTGCCGCCGTACCGCGAAACCCTCGACTACGTGAAACGCGTGCTTGCGCTGTGGGGCCCGCCGCCGCCGCTCGCGCGCGCGGCGCTCTGACGATGTTCCGGACGGCGCGCACGTTCCTCCTCGTCGCTCCCGGAGCCTTCCTCCTCGTCCTCGTCGCGTACCTCATGGCCCACCCGCACGCCGCCGAGTCGTTCACGGCGTATCCGGTCCTCGCCGACGCGCTCGGAGCCGCCCTGACGAAGAAACCTGCCGTACGTTTCATTGCGGCCTCGATCGTGTCCTTCCTGCCGGCCTACCTCATGGCGGGCCTGCTGCTCTTCTTCGCCGACGCCGGTGTGTCGGCCGCGGCGCCTCTCTGGTCGCGGGGCTCCGCCCGGAGGATCGATGCAACGCCGCCCATGGAGAGCCAGTGGGCCTTTCTCGCCGTCAGCGTTCTGGCCGCGCTGGCTTTCGGAGTCTCCCTGCACCGCGTCGCGCACGGCGGGGACCTCCCGGGGGGCATCAACGTCGGGCCGCTCCTCGTGGCGCTCGCCGCGTTCGCGGCCCTGGCGGCCGGGCTCGTCGCGGGCGGCATCGCGGCCGCTCCGCGCGCGCTGATCGGACGGCTGCGGAGCCCCCGGAAGACCACCTGACGCCCCTTATACTCGACGCGTGAGCGCGCCGTCCGACACCGTCATCGTCCTCGATTTCGGCTCACAGTTCACGCAGGTGATCGCCCGGCGCATCCGCGAAGCGCGGGTCCGCTCCGTCGTCCTTCCGTTCGACGCGAAGGCCGAGGAGATCGCGAAACTGAAGCCGAGAGGGCTGATCCTGTCCGGAGGCCCTTCGAGCGTCTACGACAGCGGGGCGCCGCAGGGA
Organism: Thermoanaerobaculia bacterium; assembly: GCA_036385755.1. Classification (GTDB taxonomy): domain Bacteria; phylum Acidobacteriota; class Thermoanaerobaculia; order UBA5066; family UBA5066; genus Fen-183. Next base: position 1,964 of record DASVJU010000332.1, on the reverse strand, counting down.
GACGCGAGACTTTTCGACCTCGGCGTCCCCGTCCTCGGGCTCTGTTACGGAATGATGTGGATCGCGCAGCGCTTCGGCGGGCGCGTCGGCAGCGCGCCGGGGCGCGAGTACGGGAGGGCGTCCGTGAAGGTGCGCGGCGGCCGTCTCTTCCGGGGCCTCGGTCCTCTCGAGACGGTCTGGATGAGCCACGGCGATCACGTCGAAGCGGCCCCCGCCGGCTTCACGGTGACGGCCGATACCGAAAACGCGCCGGTCGCCGCCTTCGAGGACACGGCGCGCGGGCTCTACGGCATCCAGGGCCACCCGGAGGTCCACCACTCCGAGCATGGCGCCCAGATGCTCGAGAACTTCCTCTACGACGTCTGCGGCGCGAAGCCGTCGTGGACGATGGCGGGCTTCCGAGATGCGACCGTCGCGCGCCTCAGGGACGAGGTGAAGCATGGCCTCGTCCTCGGCGCGCTCTCGGGAGGCGTGGACTCGACGGTCGCGGCCGTGCTGATCCGCGAGGCGGTGGGGGAGCGGTTTCGCGGCGTGTTCGTCGACACGGGGCTCTTGCGCAAACACGAGGGCCGCCAGGTGATGGAAGCGTTCCGCCACCTCGGGCTGCCCGTCACGGGAGTCGACGCGTCGGATCGTTTCCTCGAAGCCCTCGCCGGCGTGATCGAGCCCGAGCGCAAGCGGAAGATCATCGGCGGCCTCTTCATCGACGTCTTCACCGAGAACGCGAAGGCCGTGGACGGCGCCGAGTGGCTGCTGCAGGGCACCCTTTATCCCGACGTGATCGAGTCGGTCTCGATCAAGGGCCCGTCGTCGGTGATCAAGACCCATCACAATGTCGGCGGGCTCCCCGAGAAGCTCGGCTTCCGCCTCCTCGAGCCGCTCCGCGAGCTGTTCAAGGACGAGGTCCGGCGCCTCGGCGAGGAGCTGGGAATACCAAAAGCCATGCTTTACCGGCATCCGTTCCCGGGGCCCGGCCTCGCGGTGCGCATCCCGGGCGAGATCACGAAAGAGCGCGTGCGCATCCTGCAGGAGGCCGACGCGATCTTCATCGAGGAGTTGCGCGATTCCGGCTGGTACGAGCGGACGTCGCAGGCGTTTGCGGTGCTCCTCCCCGTCAAGAGCGTCGGCGTCATGGGCGACGGGAGGACGTACGAACACGTCCTCGCGCTGCGCGCCGTCACGACCGAGGACTTCATGACCGCCGACTGGGCGCGCCTCCCGCACGAGCTCCTCGACCGCGTCGCCCGGCGCATCGTGGGCGAGGTGCGCGGCGTGAACCGCGTCGTCTATGACGTGACGTCGAAGCCCCCCGGCACGATCGAGTGGGAGTGAGGTTCGAGGGTCAGGGAGAACCCCCTGAGCGCAGCGCGTGGCGCAGGAAAAGCTTGGCCGTCTGCCAGTCCCGCTTGACGGTCGGTACGGAGATCCCCACGACATGGGCCGTTTCTTCGACCGTCAAACCGCCGAAGAACCGGAGCTCGACGATCCTCGCCTGCCGGCGATCCAGGCGCGAGAGCTCTTCGATGGCCTCGTCCAGCATGAGGAGATCCACGCCGCTCCGGGGCGCTGCCGCCAGATCCTCGTCGAGGGTCACGGCGATACTCCCGCCGCCGCGCCGGCTTGCGTTTCGACGCCGGGCGTGGTCCACGAGGATGCGGCGCATCATGCGTGCGGCGAGGCCGAGAAAATGCGCCCGGGAGACGAGCCCTTGCTCGCACTGCGCCGCCAGCCGCATGTACGCCTCGTGGACGAGGGCTGTCGGCTGGAGAGAGTGGTTTCGACGCTCACGGGCGAGGTAGCGGCGGGCGAGGCCACGCAGCTCGTCATAGACGAAGGGAAGAAGGTCCGAAAGCGACTTCCGGGCTTCCTGGCTGGAATCGGAAAGAAGGCTCTCGATTTCTTTTTCGGCCAGGTTGGTCAACGCGATTTGCTCCTTCCCGTCTCCCGTGTCCCTCAGGTTATCC
>DASVJU010000331.1:0-13921 GCA_036385755.1 Thermoanaerobaculia bacterium | reverse complement strand
TTCTTCGACGGCGTCGTCGAGAGCGTGACGGAGTCCGAGCTTCTCGACGCTTTCGCGCTCGCGAACCGCCACGGCCTCGCGATCTGCCCGAACTCGGCGGTCGCGCTCGCGGGAGCCTCGAAACTGCGGCAGGCGGGCGTGATCAAGGGGGACGATCTCGTCGTCGTCGTCGCGACCGCGCACGCATTGAAATTTTCAGGGACGATGTCGGCTTACCACCGCGGCGAAGGGCGCCTCGCGAACCCGCCGCGCCTCCTGCCGGCGACGCTCGACGCGATCCTCGGGGCGCTCGGGGAATAGAAGGCCGTGATGGTCGTCCCGGACGCGGTTCCGCCCGGCCGGCGGACCCTCGTGGCTCTCTTCGCGGCGGCCCTCGCTCTCCGGATCGCCGCCGTCATGGTGTCTGGGCCGTCCCGGAACGAGTTCGGCGATGCGGCTGCCTACGTTCGGACGGCGCGGGTCCTGATCGACACCGGTACGTACCCGGCCGACGTGGACCCGCTCCCCGTCTTTCGCGCTCCCGGTTACCCGGTGTTCCTCGCGCTCTCGACGCTGGGACACCCGGAGGCCACCGCGCTCGACAAGCTCTGGAACGCCGTCCTCGGAGCGTTTTCGGTCGTGATGCTCGCGCTCCTCGCGCGGAGGATGCTCGGCTCCCGCCGCGCGGCGGTCCTGGCCGGAGGAATCGCCGCGGTCCACCCCTCGTTCATCGTCCTCTCGATCGACGTCAAGAGCGAGGCCCTTTTCGTTTTGTGCCTTCTCGGCGCCGCGCATCTCCTCCTGAAAGGGCACGATGAGTCTCGAGGGTCATGGGCCTGTTGGGGAGGAGTGCTCCTCGGTCTGGCGATTCTCACGCGTCCGTCCGCGCTCGTTTTCCTGCCGCTCCTGCCATTCTTGGCTCTGGATCTGCGCGGGGAGGCGCGAAGGAGGGTCCCGTCTCTGGCGATCGCTGCCTGCCTTCTCGTCGTCGGTCCATGGACGGTGCGCAACGCGCTCGTCCATCGCGCCTGGCTTCCGGTCAACGATCAGATGGGACTGGTCCTCTATCAAGGCAACTCGGAAATGAACGAGCGGTACTACCGGCTCCGGACCCGGTCCGAATACGAAGCGTGGACGCGGTATGTCAGCGCGGAAATCGAGAACGGAAGCATCCATGCGCTCGCAGGACCTCCGGGCACGAATCCGGGTGTTCGCTCCCGTGCCCTGGCCCGAGCCGCAATCGACTGGATGCGGCAAGACCCGGGCCGCACGCTCTCGTTGCTCTTGCACAAGGCGGCGGACTGGCTGCGCCCCTGGCCGAGCCCGTTTCGCTGGAGCCGGCCCGTAGTCATCGCCGTCGGCGGCTACAACACCCTGCTCGGGATCGCCGCCGTTTTCGGACTGTATTGGGCGCCGCGGGGCCTGACCGTGGCAGCCCTCGTCGTTTTCGTGACGACCATGGCGATCCACGTTCTGCTCCTGACGATCTGGCGGTATCGGATCGTCTACTGGGATCCCGTCCTCGTGATCTACGCATCCTATGGAATTGCGCGCTCGTCGGCACGGGCTCCGGGAGCAGTGCCTTCTTCGGGCGGTCGACCCTAGACGTTGCCCGACTGGCCCTCGCGCGCGTAGCTGCGGATGAGCATGAGCGTCGTCGTGCCGATCTCGAATTCCGTGCGGTTGTCGAGCTCGGCGCGGTTCACGCGCTGGTCGTTCACGTAGGTGCCGTTCGTGGAGTTCAGATCCACGACGAAGATGTGCTCTTCCATCACCTCGATCGCCGCGTGCTGGCGCGAGCACTGGATGTCCGCGACGACGATGTCGGCGTTCGCGCGCCCGATGACGACCCGCGGCTTGTCGATCTCGAAGATCCGGCCCGAGTCCGGACCGGAGATGCACGCGAGCGAGAGGCGTTGGTCGGCCGGCAGCCGGAGCGGCCGAGCCGGGTTTCTGAGAGTGCCCGTGATCGGCACCCGGTCGGTCGTGCCGGCGGATTCGGGCATTCCGATCGGTCCCGTTCCGTCGGGCGCGAGCGACGTCTCCGGGATGACCGCGCGCGCGGGCGCCCCCGGAACACCGGCCGGCAGGTTCTTGCGCTTGCGGGCCTCGGTGAGCGCCGTTTCGTCGAGGGAGAACTCGTCCGGGGAGGGGCCGGCCGCGGAGCGCGCCCCCGAAACGGAGGAAGCGTGTGGCGCCGCCGGATTGCGGATTTCGAAGACCGTCGCGCACTTCGTGCACTTGATTTTCTTCACGGACGCGCCGCCGAAACGCGACTCGTCGTAATGGTAGCGAGCCTGACACGACGTGCACTGGATGATCACGCGAGGAAACTCCAGGTCCAAGACACGAGCGGCTCCATTAGAGCGTGTCCCGCATCGCCGATCAAGCCCGTACGGTTTCCCGGGCGCGCGCCACGACGCGCGGAACCGCCTCGAGCAGCCGGTCGACATCCACTTCGCGCGAGGTGCGCCCGAACGAGAACCGAAGCGTCGCCCGCGCGTCCGCGGGCAGGAGGCCGAGGGCGAGGAGGACGCGGGACGGGGAGGTCGTGCCCGCATGACAGGCCGAGCCCGCCGAGACCGCGATCCCGTCGAGATCGAGGGCCGCGACGAGCGTTTCGGCCTCCGTGCCGGGAAAGACCGCCGACGTGGCGGTCGGGAGGCGGGAGCCCCCCGCGGCGTTTATCCGGGCGCCCGGCACGCGGGCGGCGAGGCCGGCCTCGAACCGGTCGCGAAGGCCGGCGAGGCGCACCCGCTCGGCGGAAAGTCGCGCCGAGGCGAGCCGGATCGCCACGCCGAGGCCCACGATTCCCGCGACGTTCTCGGTGCCGCCTCGCCGGCCGCGCTCCTGCCCGCCTCCGGCGGCGAGGGGCTGAAGCCGGACCCCTTTGCGCACGAAGAGGGCGCCGGCACCCTTCGGACCGCCGAACTTGTGGGCGGTGAGGGCGAGGAGATCCACGCCGAGAGCCCTCGCGTTCACGGGAATCTTCCCGACCGCCTGAACGGCGTCCGTGTGAACGACGGCGCCCCGAGCGCGGGCCGCCGCAGCGAACGCGGCGAGAGTGTCGAAAACCGCTCCCGTCTCGTTGTTCGCGAGGATGACCGACACGAGCGCCGCGGTCGCGATGTCGGGAACTTCGGCTGCGGTCAGGGCTGCTGCCGCCGGCACGCCGCGGGCGTCGACCGGAAGCTCCACGGGCTCGAAGCCGTCCGCGCGGAGCGAGAGCGCGGCTTCCCGGACCGCCGCGTGCTCGGCGGCCGTGAAGAGAACGCGCGTGCGCGCGGGATCGGTCTCGCGGGCCGCGCGGGCACCCCCGCGCACGGCGAGGTTGTCGGCCTCGGTGCCGCCCGAGGTGAACACGATCTCGGACGGCTCCGCACCGAGCGCCACCGCGACTTCGGCGCGGGCCGTCTCGACCGCTTCGCGCGCGGCCCGGCCGGGTCCATGGGTGGACGAAGGATTCGCCGAAATCCCCTCCAGCCACGGGCGCATCGCCGCGAATACCTCGGGGTCGAGGGGCGTCGTGGCGTGGTGGTCGGCATAGACGAGGCGGGTGTCGGCGTTCAAGAAATCGAATCTCCGAACGGCCGATTGTAGGGTTCGGGGGCCCCTCCTGAGAGAGATTGCCGGCGGGCCCGTACGGTATAGAGGACGCTGAGACGTGGAATCTGTCTTGCGAACGTTTGCCCAGGAGAGGCTCGCCGACGGAGAATCGGACCCTCCACCGGAGGTCAGGATGCGTTCGGGCCGGTTGTTTTTGGGAGTCGTCGCCCTCCTGGCCGCTGCCCGGATGGGGGCAGACAGCCCTCCCGTCTCGCCCGCGCCGCCGGTGTCTCCCGCGGCGCCCCCGCTCGTGGCCGTGAATCCGCCGGCTCCTGCGCCCCAGTCTGCCCGTGGGCCGGAGGCGATCAAGCTCTTCGGGCGCCTGGAAGACGACCGGGCGGCGGTGTTCATCGCCTCGGGGACGCCGGACGCGCGCGTGACGGTGCGCTGTCCCGACACGTTTTCCACGCTCGAGATCTGGACGTACCTCGAACACCCGACGCTCGGGAAGAACGCGCGCATCGTGTTCTATCCGGAGTCCCCGACGGGAGCCTACCGCTACTGGACGGTGCTCGAGGGCGAAGGCGTTCTTCTCGCGCCGGCGGCGAAGGGAGGGCTCGCGGCGGTCGAGGCGGCGCCCGGCGCCTGCGCGGACGCGCTCCTCGTCGTCTCGGCCGTGAAGGACATCACGCGCCGCCAGGGCGACAACAACGGCGGCCTCGCCGAGCGCGGCGCGCTCGCCGTCGCGCACGTGCTTCCGCCGTCCGGCGCGAAGCTGGAGGCGTCCCCGCCGCTCCTCGTCTCGAACAAGCCGCTCACCGCGAAAGAGCGCAAGAAGCTCATGGCCGAGATGCCGGAGAAGTACCGGCAGTTCCTCACGGACGTCGAGCCGATCATCACGGACGTCGAACGCGACACGCTGCTCAAGCTCGGCGAGGACTATCAGCGCGAGCACTTCCTCGACGACTTCTGGAAGCGCCGCTCGCTCGCGCCGGACGGGATGCGCATCGCGTTCCGGGACATCTACGAAATGCGCCTCCAGCAGGCCAAAGAGCGCTTCCGGAACACGAACACGGACCAGGGCCGCATCTATCTCGTGAACGGGCCGCCGGACGGCATCCGCAAGATCGACTGCCAGGACGTCTACTGGCCGCTTCAGATCTGGTACTACGAAAGGCTCGAGTCGCTTCAGCTCTCGAAGGTCGTCCTTCTCTTCTACCAGCCGTTCGGCGTGGGCGACTACAAAATGTGGATGCCGCTCGACGGGTCTCAGGCGGTCGTCGCGGGGGGCGTCCCGGGCGCGCTCGGGGCCGGCGTCGGCCGCCGCGTGGACTTCTCGCGCTGCCCGGAATCGCGGGACGTGCAGTCCGCGATGAGCACCGTGGCGGCTACATTCGGGCAGGCGGGCGCCCTCAAACTCGCGGACGACATCCGCCAGGGCCCGAAGCCGGACGTGGAGGGCGCCGACCGCATCCTCCAGATGACGACCGACATGCAGACGGGCGCCGCGGCGCTGCCGCTCCAGCGCGTGTTCCGCTTCCCGGAGGCGATCGGGAGCCGGATGCGGATGGAGCTCGCGGTCCTTCTCGAGCGTGACTCGCTCACGAAGAAGCAGATCGGGGAGGAGACGTTCTTCGACGTCGACGTCGTCGGAGAGGTCGTGCGCGACGGCCGCCTCATCGACAATTTCCGCTACCGTTTCGATTTTCCGGCCGGCACGGTGAACGGTCCGTTCGTCCCGCTGACGGTCGAGCGCGACCTTTATCCCGGGGAATACCGCCTCAAGGTGAAGGTGTCCGACGCGAACCGCAATGCCGCCGCCCTCATCAGCGAAAAGCTCAAGGTCCCCGACGTGCCGGACGCCACGATTTCCGCCGACGAGAAAATTGCGCGCGAAGCGGCCCGGAAGGCCGTCACGGAGCTCGTCGAGAAGAGCAGTTCGAAAGGCTCTCTCTCGCTGATTCCCATCGCGCGCGAGATTGCGACGGGCCTCATCCGCTTCGAGACGCGTGCGTCGTCGAACGACATCGCCTTCACCGAGTTCTACCTGAACAACACGCGGATCGTGACGAAGCGCCGGCCGCCGTTCGCGGCGGACCTGGACCTCGGTGAGCTGCCGCGCAAGCACGTCGTGAAGGTGATCGGGTACGCGAAGGACGGGAAGCCCATCGCCCAGGACGAGGTCACGCTCAACGAAGGGCGCGAGGCCTTCCGGCTGCGGATCATGCAGCCGGCGAAGGGCGTGAAGCTCGAGGGCGCGACGCGCATCGTGGCCGACGTCGCCGTGCCCGAGACGAAGCGCCTCCAACAGGTGGAGTTCTTCGTCAACGACAAGCGCACGGCCGTTCTCTACCAGGAGCCGTTCCAGCAGGTCGTGGACGTGCCGAAGAGCGTGGATCTCGGGTTCCTGCGCGTCGTGGCGACGCTCGACGACGGGACGACGACGGAGGATCTCCGGTACTACAACGCTCCGAGGTACCTTTCCGAGGAGAACGTCAGAGCCGTCGAGCTCTACACGAGCGTATTCGCGAAGGGCCGGCCCGTCACGGGCCTCACGAAGGAGAACTTCGCGATCCTCGAGGATGCCGTTCCACAGAATCTGGACGGCTTCGAGGTCGTTACCAACCTTCCTCTGTCGCTCGGCATCGGCGTAGACACGTCCGGCTCCATGGAGGAGTCGATCATCGAGGCACAGAAAGCGGCGGTGGAGTTTCTCAAGGACGTCATGACGAAACGCGACCGCTGTTTCCTCGTGACCTTCGACAACGAGCCCCAGCTCGTTTCGCGCTTCACGACGGACCGGGACCGGCTCGCGCAGGCGCTCGCGGGCATCCGCGCTCAGGGGTCCACGGCGCTGTGGGACGCTCTCGTCTACGGTCTGTACCAGTACCAGGGCACGCGCGGCCGCAAGGCGTACGTCATCCTCACGGACGGTGAGGACCGAAGCTCGCACTTCACGTTCGAGGCCGCGCTCGACTACGCGAAAAAGACCGGCGTCGCCGTCTACTTCATCGGTCTGCGCATCGGGGCGACGCAGCTCGACGTCCGCCACAAGCTCGGAAAGATCGCGCGGGAGACGGGTGGCACCGTGTACTACGTCGACTCCGCGCGCGGTCTCGCGAAGATCTACGCCGAGATCGACGAGGAGCTGCGCAGCCAGTACCTCCTCTCGTACCTTCCGCAGAACAAGTCCGTGACGAGCCAATGGCGGAAGGTCGAGGTGAAGATGACGCCCTCGAATCTTTCCGCCAGGACGATCAGCGGCTACTACCCGTAAGCGTGGCCGGGCGGCGAGCCCGTGAGCCGGGAAACGGGCACAGGGGGTCCGAAAAGGAAGCCCTGGGCCTGCCGGCAGCCGTTCGCCGTGAGGAACGCGAGTTGCTCCTCCGTCTCGACGCCCTCCGCGATGACGCGGAGCGAAAGGCCGCGTGCCATCTCGAGGATCGCCATGACGAGGGATGTGTCCGCGGAGCCGCCGGGGATCGCGGCGACGAACGTCCGGTCGATCTTGATCGCGTCGAGCGGGAGGCTCTTGAGGCAGGCGAGGGACGAGTGGCCCGTGCCGAAGTCGTCGAGAACGACGCGGACACCCATCTCGCGGAACGTCTGGAGCGTCGAGATCGCCTCCTGGACGTCGCCCATCGTGACGCTCTCCGTGATCTCGAGCTCGAGCCGGCCCGCCGGGAGGCCGGACGCCGCGAGCGCCGCTTCGACCGTCCTGACGAGGTTCCCGCGTTGGAACTGCCGCGCCGAGAGGTTGACCGCGACGAACCAGGCGCCCTCGGGGCCGGACGGGAAGCGAGCCGCCTGGGTGCAGGCCTCGTGCAGGATCCACTCGCCCAACGGGACGATGAGGCGCGTGTCCTCCGCGAGCGGAATGAACACGTCGGGCGCGAGAAGGCCGCGCTGCGGGTGCTTCCAGCGCACGAGGGCTTCCGCGCCGACGATCGCCCGGGAGGGGAGGATGACCTCGGGCTGGAAGTAGAGGAGGAACTCGCCGTTCTCGACCGCGCGCCGGAGATTCGACTCGAGGGCGAGCCTCTCGCGGACGGCCTCGTTGAGGGCGGACGTGCAGAGCTGGAAGTTGTTTCGGCCGCGTTCCTTGGCGCGGTACAGGGCGATGTCCGCGTTGCGCAGGAGCGCGTCGGCGTCGACGCCGTCCTCGGGGTAGAGGCTGATCCCGACGCTCGTCGTCATCGAAATGCGATGCGTGTCGGCGACGAGAGGCGCCGAGACCGCTTCGAGAATCTTGCGGGCGAGCGGGGCGAGATGCTCCTTCTCGAGGTTCACGAGGAGGAGCACGAACTCGTCGCCCCCGACGCGCGCGACGGTGTCGCCGGCCCGCACGCACCCGCGCAGGCGCGCCGCGACCTGCCGCAGGACCTCGTCGCCGATCCCGTGTCCCATCGTGTCGTTCACGAGCTTGAATCGGTCGAGGTCGAGGAAGAGCACGGCGAGCCGCGAGCCGGCGCGCCGGGACTGCGCGAGCGCGAGCTCCATGTGGTCCTGGAGGCACTTGCGGTTCGGGAGGCCGGTCAGCGCGTCGTGGTACGCGAGGTGCTCGATCTCCTCCTCGGCGCGCTTGCGGTCCGTGATGTCGACGCAGGTCCCCTCGATGACGAGCGGGCGCCCGTGCTCCTGGACGACCGCGCAGCTCTCGAGCGTCCAGAGGATCGACCCGTCGCGGCGCCGGCCGGGGGCCTCCACGTTCACGAGGCTGCGCTCCTTGAGGAGCCGCTCGATCCAGAGCGCGCGGTCGGCCTCCGCCGGATAAAGCTCGCGGGTGGGAGTGTCGAGCGCGTCCTCGACCGAGGCGAAGCCGTACATGCGCGCGAACGATTCGTTGCACTCGAGGAGCTGGCCCTCGAGCGTGGACCGGAAAAAGCCGGCCGGATTGCGCTCGTAGATCCGGCGGTATCGCGATTCGGAGGCCCGGAGGGCCTCCTCGGCCCGCGCGCGCGCCGTCGCGTCGCGGAAGCTCCAGACGCGACCGACGGGCTCTCCGTCGAGGCGCTGCGGGAGCGAGTAACGTTCGAAGATTCGCCCGTCGCGGAAGCGCAGCGTGTCGAAGCTTTCCTCTTCGGGGCGGCCGTAGAGCTGCTCGACCTTGCGGATGAAACCCGGCGGGTCCACGAGCTGGCCGAGGACGTGCTCGAGAAGGCGCTGGTCGTCCCGCGTCTCGAGAAGATCCGGGGGGATCGCCCAGAGCTCCTGGAAGCGCCTGTTGTGAGACACGACGCGTCCGTTGAGGTCGACGACGAGGATCCCGTCGGCCGTCGACTCGAGCGTGGCTTCGAAGAGGGAGAGCGAGCGGCGGATCGATGCGTCCGCGTGCTTGCGCGCGAGGGCGGCCGCGATGTGCTGCGAAACCTCCGTCAGGAGGCCGGTCTCGCGCTCGCCGAAGCGGGTGGCGCGGCTGTAGCTCTGGACGACGAGCGCTCCGAAGATACGGTTGCCGGACTTCAGCGGCACGCCGATCCAGTCGAGAGAGGGGGCGCCGATCGGCTCGACTTCGCCCCGGCACACGAGCTCCTCGAAGAGCTCCGGCGAGGCGAGGAGGGACCGGCCTGTGCGGATCACGTATTCCGTCAGACCGCGGCCGAGGGGCTTCGGCGCGGGAGTCCGGTCGAACTCGTCGACGAAATAGGGAAAGCTCAGGAGCTTCTCGTCCTCGTCCCAGAGCGCGATGTAGAAGTTCCGCGCGTCGATGAGACTGCCCATGAGCTCGTGGACCGCCTTGTAGAACTCATCCAGGTCCCGCGCGCGCTCGGCGGCCTCCGCGATACGCGCGCGCGTCTCCTGGAGAGCCGCGGACCTCTTGCGCTCGAGCGCGCTCGCGAGGACCTCCGCGAGGAGCGGCAGGGCACGCACGGTCTTGACCGACCAGTCGGCCTCGCGCCGCAGGGAGACGAAGCTGAGGACTCCGAGGAACTGCTCCGCCGTGCGGATCGGGACGAACAGGAGAGACTTGACGCCGGCCGCCTCGGAGGCCGCGTGCTCGACGGCGGCCTCAGGTGGCAGGTCGGCGACTCGCGGCACGTGGACGACCTCGTGCCGCCGCATCCGCTCGAGGCACCAGGCGAATTCGTTGGACTGGATCGCCTGCAGCTTGGGGGCGGTGACGCCGTCGACATGCCAGCGCGAGGTGGGCGCGAGGCACGTGCCGTCCTCCGAGTAAAGCCAGAGCGTTGCCGCGTCCGCCTCGAGGAAGCGGCCGAAGGCCTCGAGGGCCCGGCCGATCTCGGCGTCGATCTCCGCATTGGGCGCGCGCACGAACGCGCTCGAGGTCGCCATCACGAGGTCCTCGAGAGCGGCGCCCCGCTCGAGGGCCGCCTCGGCGGCCGCGAGGCGGGCAACAGCCGTCCGGTCGCCCGCGGCGCTCAGGCGCCGTTCCTCGGACCGGAACTTGTTCGGCACGTCGCGATTATGTCCCGGCGGCCGGTCACGGGGGGTCGGCTAAGCTCGGGCCATGCGCCCCGCTCTGATCCTCGCCTCGTCGTCGCCGCGCCGCCGCGAGCTCCTCATCGCCCTCGGCCTGACGTTCTCCGTGCGCCACGCCGACTTGGACGAATCGCTCCTCCCTTCGGAGAGCGCCTTCGACGCGGCCGAGCGTCTCGCGCGCGCGAAGGCCTCGGCCGTGGCGGCGGGCGCGGGAGACGCGCTCGTCGTGGCGGCCGACACGTTGGTGGTGCTCGAGAGCGTCGCGCTCGGAAAGCCCCGGGACCGCGCGGACGCGCGCCGGATGCTCTCGACTCTCGAGGGGCGGACCCACGACGTCGTGACGGGCGTCGCCTGCGCGCGCGGAGGCCGCGTCGTCTCGGACCGCGAGACGACGCGCGTCGCCATCGCGCCGATGACGACGGCCGAGATCGAGGCCTACGCGGCGAGCGGTGAGCCCGACGACAAGGCCGGGGCATACGCCCTGCAGGGGATCGGCGGCCTCTTCGTGGAGCGGGTCGAGGGGAGCCCGTCGAACGTCGTGGGGCTTCCCGTCCGGCTCCTCTACCGGCTCGCGGCGGAGCTCGGCGTGGATCTCGCCCGCGCCGACAAGCGCTGATTGCGTTCAGACCCTGATCGCGGGAACCTCGCCCGACGCGTCGCGCGCCGCGGCGCGGGCGAGCTGGAGAACGCCGGCGAAGACATTGTTGCCGGTGAGAGTCGCGGCGCCCGCGCGCACCTTGAACGGGCGGGCGATGGGCCCTTTTCCCTCCCGCCACGGCTGGAACGTCTCGCCGAGCCGCGCCACCTTCAGCTTGCAGGCTTCGAGGTCCGCCTCGACGAGAAGTGCGAGGAATTCGTCGTCCTCCCACCGGAAGAGAAAGTCCGTCAGGCGGAGGTTCGCCTGGAGCGTGTTCGCGACCGTTCGCACGACGCCGTCAACGGTGGCGGGCTCCTCCTCGCGCACGAAGGAATCCCAGTTCGTGAGGACGACCGACATCACGGAGAGCGTTACCTTGTGCCGCCGCGCGCGTTCGAGCTCGCGCTCGATGATCTCGTCGAAAAAGGCGCGGCTGTAGGCGCCGGACCCGGGATCCCGGATGAGAAGGGGAGGGATCATGGGCGAATCCTATCCCGGCCGCCCGGTCTGTCGTAGTCTGGCTCGTCATGACGAGTCCGACGCCCGAGTCCGTTCCGCTCGCCGCTTTCGTCGCCGCGGCCCGCGGAGAGACGCCCGCCGATCTCGTCCTCCGGAATGCCCGGATCGTAAACGTGCTCACGGGCGAGATCCACGGCGGGACGGTGGGAGTGAAAGGCGACCGGATTCTCGGTTTCGGCGACTACCACGCGGCCCAAAAGGACGACGAGATCGACCTCGAGGGCGCCTATGTCGCTCCCGCGCTCTGGGACGCGCACCTCCACATCGAGTCCACGATGACGATCCCGTCCACGTTTGCACGTCTCGCGGCCGCGCACGGCACGGCGGCGGCGATCACGGACCCCCACGAGATCGCGAACGTCCGTGGCGTGCCCGGGATCCGGGCGTTCCTCGATGCGTCGGCGGGCCTTCCGGTCGACGTCTTCGTCATGCTTCCGTCCTGCGTGCCGTCCACGCATCTCGAGACGGCGGGAGCCGTGCTCTCGGCGACCGATCTCGGTCCGCTCTACGACCTGCCGAACGTCCTCGGCCTGGCCGAGATGATGAACGTGCCGGGGTTTCTCTTCGGAGATCCGGGGGTCGCCTCGAAAGTCGAGGACGCGCGCCGCCGTGGCGTGCCGATCGACGGGCATTCGCCGCTCCTCTCCGGGCTCGACCTGAACGCGTACATCGGAGCCGGGATACGGTCCGACCACGAATGCCTCTCGCGCGCCGAGGCGCACGAGAAGGTGCGGCGCGGAATGTCGATCTGGATCCGCGAGGGGACGGCCGCGAAGAACCTCGACGACCTCCTGCCGCTCGTGAACCCCTCGAATTCCGAACGCTTCGCGTTCGCGACGGACGACCGCCACCCCTGGGACCTCCTCGCGCACGGCCATCTCGACCACCACGTCAGGAGGGCCATCGCGCTCGGCCTCGACCCCGTGATCGCGATCCGCCTCGCGTCGTGGTCCTGCGCGCGGCACTACGGCTTCACGGATCGTGGCGCCCTGGCCCCTGGCTTCCGCGCCGACCTGCTGACGTTCGAGCGGCTCGACGACTTCCGGCCCGATCTCGTGGTCCTCGGCGGCCGTCGTGTCGCGAAAGGCGGGAAGCTTCTCGCGGACGTCCCGGCCGCGCGCATGGAGGAGGGGCCTGGCTTCCGTGTCGACGGTTTCGACCGGACGCGCCTGCGCCTCGCGGCGGGGGAGGGCGCGCACGTGCGTGTGATCGAGGTGCGCGCCGGATCTCTCGCGACGGGCGCTTCGACCCAGAGCGCGAAAGTCGACGGCGGCGCAGCCGTCCAGGACGTCGCACGGGATCTCCTGAAGCTCGCGGTCGTCGAGCGGCATCGCGGCACGGGAAACGCCGGCGTGGCTTTCGCGCGGGGCTTCGGCCTCAAGCGCGGCGCCATCGCGTCGTCCGTTGCGCATGACTCGCACAACATCGTCGTCGTGGGCGTCGACGATGTCTCGATGGAGACGGCCGTCCGGCGCGTCGCGGAAATCGGTGGCGGGATCGTCGTGGCGGACGGCGCCCAGACGCTCGCCGAGGTCGCGCTTCCCGTCGCCGGCCTGATGTCGAACGCTTCGATGGCCGACGTGGACGCCGCCGAGCGCCGCGCGAACGAGGCGGCGCGTGCGCTCGGCGGCACGATGGATCACCCCTTCATGACGCTCGCCTTCCTCGCGCTGCCCGTGATTCCCGAGCTCAAGCTCACGGACAAGGGCCTCGTGGACGTCGCGAAGTTCGACTTCGTCATGCCGGTCGCCTGAGAGGCGCCGCGTGATCGTCGACTGCGGCATCTACGACAAGGGAATCCGCCGCGTCGGCACGTTCTCGTTCGAGCAGGCGTTCGAAGCGTCGAAGGGCCCGGGGACATACGTGTGGCTGGGACTCTACGAGCCGACCGAAGAGGAATTCCAAAAGGTGAGGTTTGCGTTCGAGCTCCACGAACTCGCTGTCGAGGACGCGCTCAAGGCCCATTAGCGCCCCAAGCTCGAGGTGTACGACGACACGCTGTTCGTCGTGATCAAGACGGCGCGCTACGGTGACCGCGAGGAGGCCGTGACGCTCGGCGAGATCCTCCTCTTCGTCGGGGCGAACTTCGTCGTCGTCGTGCGCCACGGCGAGGGCAGCCCGCTCGTCGAGACCAGAAAGCGCATCGAGAGACGACCCGAGCTGCTCGCGCGTGGTCCCGGCGCCGTCCTCTGGGCGATCGTCGACCACGTCGTCGACGACTACCTCCCGGTCCTGCACGGCCTCGAGCGCGACATCGACGAAGTCGAGGACGCGGTGTTCTCTCCGAAAGAGGACAACCCGGCGGAACGGATTTATTTTCTCAAGCGCGAGCTCATGGAGTTCCTGCGCGGGGTGCGGCCGCTGCTCGACCCGCTCGACCGGCTCGCCCGCGGGAACTTCGCGCTCCTGCACGAAGACGTGCGCCCCTACTTCCGCGACGTTCACGATCACCTCGTTCGCGTCGTCGAGCAGCTCGAGGGCGACCGCGACCTCCTCACGAGCATCCTGCAGTCCAACCTGACACAGCTCTCGATAAGGCAGAACGAGGACATGCGGAAGATCTCGGCGTGGGCGGCGATCCTCGCGGTACCGACGATGATCGCGGGGATCTACGGGATGAACTTCCAGCACATGCCCGAGCTGAAGGCTTTGTGGGGTTACCCCTTCGCGCTCGGGCTCATGTTCGTCGTCTGCGGAGGCCTCTGGAAGGCCTTCAAGCGGTCGGGCTGGCTTTAGGTCAGTTCTGCGGTGGTCCGCCGCGGAGCATGCGGCGCTGCTCGCGGTGCGCGGCGATCCAGC
>DASVJU010000330.1:0-7774 GCA_036385755.1 Thermoanaerobaculia bacterium | reverse complement strand
CTCCGGGAATCCCCGTCACGTGCAGGCCGGGAAGCGACCAGCCGCCGAAATAGAGCGTCGCCATCATCGCCGATGCCGCGATGAGGTTCAGGTATTCGGCCATGAAGAACATGCCGAAGCGGAAGGCCGAGAATTCGGTATGGTAGCCCGCGACGAGCTCGGCCTCGGCCTCCGGCAGGTCGAACGGCAGCCGGTTCGTCTCGGCGAACGCCGAGACGACGAAGATCATGCAGCCGAGGGCCTGAGGGAAGCAGTTCCAGAGCGGCAGAAACCCGAGGAAGGTGCCGGACGCCTGGTACTCGACGACCTTCGTCAGGCGCAGCGAGCCCGCCGCGAGGAATACCCCGATGGCCGCGATGCCCATCGCGAGCTCGTAGCTGATGACCTGTGCCGAGGAGCGGAGTCCGCCGAGGAGCGCGAACTTGTTGTTCGAAGCCCAACCTGCGAGGACGAGACCGTAGATGCCGATCGAGGTCAGCGCGAAGACGTAGAGGATGCCGATGTTGACGTCGGCGATGACGAGCGGAATGGCGCGGCCGAAGAGAGGAATCGAGGACCCGAACGGGATCACGGCGAACGTCGTGAGGGCAGGAACGAGAAGGATGAGGGGGGCGATCGTGTGGAGGAGGCGGTCCGCGTACAGGGGGACCACGTCCTCCTTCATGAACATCTTGAGGATGTCCGCGATGGCCTGGAAGAGGCCGAAGGGTCCGACGCGGTTCGGGCCGGGACGGTCCTGGATCAGGCCCGCCATCCTCCGCTCGACCCAGATCAGATTCGGAAGGACGGCGCCGAGGACCACGCCCCAGACAAAGGCGATTTTCGCTGCGCCCTCGAGGGCGGTCGCGAGGGCCGGGCTCATGATCGGCGGTCCGGCGCCGCGACGGACGGGCGCGAGAAGACCTCGACGTCGGGATCTCTCTCGAGCCCGAGGACGTCGTAGGCGGCGGCGGGGGAGATGGACGGCGGGTTCCCGACGAGGGCGTCGGAATCCCAGGCGAGGCCGGCGTAGCCGGCGACGGACGACTGCATCCTTTCGAAGACGTCACGGGCCGTCCACTGCGCGTCGAACGCGCTCCAGCGCTGCCCGAGATGGAGAAGCACTTCGAGGTCCGTGCGCACGACGGGCGGCGACATGATCGCCATGTCGACGCGCTGCACGAGCCCCTTCGCGTTCACGAACGTGCCTTCCTTGCCGGAGAGCGGCGCGATGGGCAGGACGATGTCGGCGGCATCCGTCAGCGCGTTGCGCGTGCGGGCGTGCACGATGAGGACGCTCGCCTGGCGCAGAATCGCGACGAATGCGGGGTCGCTGCACTTTTCGGAGAAATTCGCATCGGAAATATAGATAACTGCTGGGAAAGAAGAAGAGGAAGACGAAGATTTCTTAGAAGGTAAGAGGGAAAGAAACCCGGACAGGGCCGAGCCGTCGCCTTCCTTCGTTCGCTTGAGGCCGGCAGCTTCGGCGCCGCGGCTGTTGGGCGCGGCTTCCGCTCCGTAGATCCACCCGTCCACCTTGTTCCGGATCCGCCGTTTCGGCCCGATGTCCACGGTGAACTCCGGGGCACTCACCTTCAAAGAATCCTTGCAGAGCGTCGCCAGAAGAAAGGCTTCCTCGGTGGTCAGGTTGGCCGAGCCGATGAACAGGATCTTTTCTTCTTTTCCTTTCGAAGCAAAATCTTCTCTCTTCTCTTCGTTCCTCGCGCGGTCGATCGCGATCTTGACCGCGTCGAGCGCCTCGCCCCAGTTGGTCTGGCGGCGCTCGGCGGCGCCGCCCGCGACGCGAATCTCGGGCTTCAGGAAGTCCTGCCGGTTGAGCTCCTCGGCGCGGAAGCGGCCGTAATCGCACATCCAGAAGTCGTTCACCGCCGGGGCGACACGGGGGAGGAATCGGTAGACGACGCGGTCCCGGTGCTCGATCGAGACGTTGCATCCGATTTCGCAGCCACCGCAGACGGATCGGGTCTTGTCGAGCCACCAGACGCGTTTGCGGAACCGGAATTCCTTCGTCGTGAGCGCGCCCACGGGGCAGACGTCGGCCGCGCAGGCGGAGAGGTCGTTGTCGAGCGCCTTGCCCTCGTGCGTCCAGACGATCGTGTGCCCCCCGCGCTCGATGAACGTCAGTTCGCCCGTCTGGGTGATTTCCTCGCAGAACCGGATGCAGCGCGTGCACTGGATGCAGCGCGTCATGTCCGCGATCACGTGCGGGCCGATCGGCGTCCGGTCGTAGCCGGGGAACTGGCGGCGGGGCTCGGACGTGCGCGAGACCGGCAAGCCGGCGCCGAACGCGTTGTCCTGCAGCTTGCACTCGCCCGCCTGGTCGCAGATCGGGCAGTCGAGCGGGTGGTTGATGAGGAGGAACTCCATCGTCGCGTTGCGCGCCGCGAGGGCCTTCTCGGTCGAGGCCTTGATGACCATCCCGTCGCGCACGGGCACCGTGCACGAGGCCTGGATCTTCGGCACGCCCTCGACCTCGACCATGCACATGCGGCACTGGCCGACGATGGAGAGCCGCGGGTGGTAGCAGAAGTGGGGGACCTCGACGCCCGCGGCGCGGCACGCCTCGAGGGCGTTCGCGCCGTTCGGGACTTCGACGACCTTCCCGTCGACGGTTACTTTCGCCATGCCACGTCCGAAGAAGAGATAGAGAAGGAAAAGAGAAAGACTTGCTTAGAAGGGTAAGAGGGGAGGGCGGCGGTCTTTCTCATTCTAAGAATGAACTCCAGCGGCATTACGATCTGCCACGGCAATCGTCAGATCGCTCGAGGCCAGTTGTTCGAATTCCGGCTTCGTCGACCTCGTGACATACGCCTCAAACTCCCCGCGGAACTTCGTGATGCCCGAGATCACGGGCGCGATCGCCGCGTCCGCGAAGACGCAGATCGTCATCCCGTTCCCCATCTGGTTCGAGATCTGGAGGAGGAGGTCGAGGTCGGACCTCTTCCCCTCGCCGTTCACGATGCGCCGGAGCATCTTGAGGAGCCATGGCGTACCTTCGCGGCAGGGCGTGCACTGCCCGCAGGACTCGTGCGCGTAGAACTTCGCGATGTTCGCGACGGCCTTCGGGATGTCGGTCGTCTCGTCCATCACGATGATCCCGGCCGACCCGAACATCGATTTCGCGGCGGCGAGACCGTCGAAATCCATCGGGACGCCCGCAATCTCTGCCGCCGTGAGCATCGGCGCCGAGGAGCCGCCGGGGATGACCGCCTTGAGTTTCCGCCCGCCGCGGACGCCGCCCGCCATGGCGAGGAGCTCCTCCCACGGGATGCCCGTCGGCGCCTCGTAGACGCCCGGCTTCTCGACGTGGCCCGAGACGCAGTAGAGCTTCGGGCCCGTGTTCTTCTCGTTACGGCCGATCGACTTGAACCAGTCCGCGCCACGGTCGACGATGTGCGTGACGCACGCGAGCGTCTCGACGTTGTTCACCACCGTCGGGGAGCCCCAGGCGCCGGAGACCGCGGGGAAGGGCGGTTTGATGCGCGGGTGGCCGCGCTTGCCCTCAAGGCTCTCGATGAGGGCCGTCTCCTCGCCGCAGATGTACGCGCCCGCGCCGCGGTGAATGGTGATGTCGAGGTCCAGCCCGGAGCCCTGGACGTCCTTCCCGAGGAAGCCCTTCGCGTAGGCCTCCGCGACGGCCTTGTTCAGGATCTCGGCGCCGCGGACCATCTCGCCGCGGATGTAGACGTAGGCGTGCTTCACCTCGAGGGCGAAGCTCGCGAGCATCATCCCCTCGAGGATCTGGTGGGGGTCGTTCTCGATCAGGAGCCGGTCCTTGAACGTGCCGGGCTCGGATTCGTCCGCGTTGCAGAGCAGGTAGACGGGCTTGTCGCCGCGCTTCTCCTTCGGCGGGACGAACGTCCACTTCAGGCCGCAGGGGAAGCCGGCGCCGCCGCGGCCGCGCAGTCCTGACGCCTTGACGACGTCGGTGACCTTCGCGGGCGTCCACTCGGACGATTTCACGCCCCCGAGCACTTTCTTCCACGCGGCGTAGCCGCCGTCCGCGAGATAGGTGCCCAGGGAGGCCGAATCCGGCTTGCCCAACCGGGCGAGGAGCACCGGCGCCGTCGGGGTGAGGCCGCTCATTTCAGGCTCGCGAGGAAAGCGTCGAGCTTGTCCTTCGTGATCACGAGGTAGTCGTCATCGTTGACCATGACCGCGGGCGCCTTGTCGCACTGGGCGAGGCACTCCACCTCGACGACGGTGAATTTCCCGTCGGGCGAGACCGCCCCCGACTTCAAACCGCCGAGCCGCTTCTTGCACTCGTGGAAGATCTCCTCGGCGCCATTCAGGTGGCAGGAGATCGACGTGCAGACCTGGATGAGGTGCTTTCCGACCGGCGCCCGGTTGTACATCGTGTAGAACGTCACGACGCCCCACACGAACGCCGGCGCGAGCTCGAGAAGCGTCGCCACATAGTCCACGGCCTCCCGCGAGATCCAGCCCCATTCGCGCTGCGCGAGCCAGAGTGTCGGAAGAAGCGCGGCCTGTTTCGTGGGGTAGCGTCCGAGGAGGCGGTCGAAATCGGCCTGCGTCTCCTTCGAGAACGAGAGGGCCCGGCCGCACGAAAGAGCGCCGTGCTCGCCCGCGCGCGGATTTCCGGCCTGCTCGGCCACGGGGAGGTTCTGTCCGCCGCTCACATCAATCCCAGTCGAACGCGCCCTTCTTCCACAGGTAGGCGAACCCGAGGAAGAGCACGGAGACGAAGACGAGCATCTCGCCGAAGACCGGCCATCCCCCCTGCCGGAACACGACGGCCCAGGGGTAGAGGAACGCCGCCTCGACGTCGAAGAGGATGAAAATCATGGCGACGATGAAGAACTTGACGCTGATGCGCTTGTGGCTGTCGTCGAGCAGCGGCATCCCGCTCTCGTAGGGCGAGAGCTTGCGTTTCGTACGGATCTTGCGGCCGAGGAGTGCGTTCAGGCTCAGCAGAACGACGCCGACGACGAGGGCGCCCATGAGCATGAGCAGTATCGGCAGGAAGGCGAGAGGGGAGCCCATGCGACGCTCGTGATACTTTTCACAAAGTAGGCTCGTTCGTCAACCCCTCATTCGCATGTCAGGCGACCTTCTCTTCTGCCCGGCCGCCCTCGTTCCCGCCTATCGCTGCTCCGGCACGGTCGGCGGCGTCGTGCGGGGTCTCCGCGCGCATGTCGGGGAAATCCTGATCGTGGACGACGGCAGCCGGGACCGCACCGCGGCCGAGGCCCGCGCCGCGGGCGCACGGGTGCTGGAACGCCCGGAAAACGGGGGAAAGGGACGCGCGCTTCGGGACGGCCTCGCCGACCTCCTCGCGCGTCGTTTCACGCACGTGGCCTTCGTGGACGCGGACGGCCAGCACGATCCGGACGACCTTCCGGCCCTCCTTGCGGCCGCGCGGGAAGGCTCGGACTTCGTCATCGGGTCGCGGTTGAAGGACGCGGCGACGATGCCGGCGAAGAATTACTGGGCGAACACGATCGGCGACAAGGTCCTGTCGCGCATGACCGGGCTGCCCGTCGAGGACGGCCAGTCCGGCTACCGGGTCATTGCGGCGGACCTTCTCCGGCCGCTGCGCCTTCGCGCGGAGCGGTATTCCATCGAGAACGAGATCCTGATCAAGGCAGCGCCCAGTGTCCGCCGCTTTGCCGCGGTGCCCGTGAAGACGATCTACGGCGCACGGTCCCACTACCGCCCCTTTCGCGACACCTGGATCACCTCGTGGCTGTCCGTCTATTACAAGACGCTGGATTCCGACGCGTCATAATCGCCACGTGGTCTCTCCCATCCTGACCGTCGACGTGGAGGACTGGTTTCACGTCTGCGGGCACGCTCTCTATTCCGACCCCGGTACGTGGGCGGGCCGGGAGAAGCGCGTGCACGCCGGCGTCGAGCGCGTGCTCGCCCTCCTCGACGGCTCGGGCTCCACGGCGACGTTCTTCGTCCTCGGGTGGATCGCGCGGAAGAGCCCGTCGCTCGTACGGCGGATCGCCGAGGCCGGGCACGAGATCGGCTGCCACGGCGACCTCCACCGCCGGGTCTTCGAGATGACGCTTCCCGAGTTCCGCGAGGACCTGAGGAAGAGCCGCGACACGCTGCAGGAGATCGTCGGGAGGCCCGTCGGGTCTTTCCGTGCGCCCGAGTGGTCCCTCAAGAGCGCCACGAATCCCGCGTTCGCGCTCCTCGTCGAGGAAGGCTTCACGCTCGACTCCTCCCTGACGACGGCGCCGCCCGTGGGAGAGATTTCGAATCCGACGCGCCCCGTGACGCTCGAGACCGGGTCCGGTCCGATCCTGGAAGTCCCGCCGCTCATGGGCTCGTTCTTCGGCTTTCGCGCGATGTGGGGCGGCGGCGTCTGCGCGCGCCTGACGCGCGAGAGCCGCGTCTCGGCCGCGGTCGGCCGCTCTCTCGCCGCCGGAGTTCCGCCGGTCCTGTATGCCCACCCCTGGGAGTTCGACGACGCACACCCCGCCATGCCAGGCCTCTCTCCCGTTCAGCGCCTCGTCCACTTCGCGGGGCGCACGCGGACAGAGGGGCGTTGGGCGCGGTTCCTGAAACGCTGGACGTTCGCGCCGATTTCGTCTGCGAGGGCCGACGAGAGAGAGGGAGAAGAGAAGATTTCTTTGAAGGGGAAGAAAGAAGAGAAGGCAGGGGTTGCGGCGTGAAGGCTCTCGTCGTCACGGGCGCGACCTCGTCCACATTTGCGGCGCTTTTTCCGGGTCAGTTGTCCGAGAAGCCCGGGATGGGCGAGGCGCTCGCCCGCCGCTTCGAGTTCGCCTCTTCCTTATTCGAAGAGATTTCCAGAAGGTCTGGAATCAGGATCGACGAAACATTCTTTGGCCAGGGTTCTCCCTCCCTCCACGACGACCTGCCGGCCCAGGTCGGCGTCTTCGCGGTCTCCCTCGCGGCGCTCGAGACGCTGCGCCGTATCCATCGACTCGAGCCCGCGGCCGCGATCGGCTACAGCCTCGGCACGTACGCCGCGTTCGTCGCCGCCGGGTCGCTGGAGACGTGGGCCGCGCTCGACGTCCTCCTGGAGGCCGAGCGCCTCATGTCCGAGGCCTCGCGGCGGGGTGAGCTGGACGGCGGGATGGCGTACGTCATCGGTCTCGCGCGGCCGGCGGTGGAGGACATGCTTCGCGCGCTGACGCCGGATACCGCCCGCCTTGCGATCGCGACCGAGAACGCCGCCGCGCAGTTTGTTCTGTCGGGGGAAAGGGCGCTCGTCGTCGCCGCGGTCGATGCGTTCCGGCCGGTGGCGCTGAAGACAGATTTGCTGAATATCAAGATCCCGATGCACTCGAGTCGCCTCACCTCGGTTTGCCGCCGTCTGCAAAGTTTCTTGGAAGGGGGTGTGAAGGTGAAGCAGCCCGTGACGGCTCTCTATGCCCCCATGCTGGGCCGGCGGGTGGGGAGCGAAGAAGACTCTTCCCTTGTCCTTTCTAAGCAAATCTCTCATCCCTCTCTCTTCGG
Source organism: Thermoanaerobaculia bacterium (assembly GCA_036385755.1). GTDB lineage: Bacteria > Acidobacteriota > Thermoanaerobaculia > UBA5066 > UBA5066 > Fen-183. Next base: position 319 of record DASVJU010000330.1, on the reverse strand, counting down.
ACCGACACTCAAGGTGATGCGCGAGGCCGGGCTGCGCCGCTTCGCGGAAGTGGGTCCGGGGGACGTGCTGACCCGCATCGTCCGCTGGACGGTGCGCGACGCGCAGATGCCGGGGCGCGCGCTTGAAGATCCGGAGGCCATCGACGCCTTCGCGAAGGAATTGACGCCCCCTCCTCTCTTCCCATTCGAAGGAAATCTGCAGCGTGCCCCTGCTGCGGCATCCCGGGACGCGCGAGGGTCCGAAACAAAATGAATTCTCCGAATTCTCAGAATTCCTCCGATTCTTCCCCCCGGAAGCGCGTCGCGCTCGTCAGCGGCG
>DASVJU010000329.1:0-1587 GCA_036385755.1 Thermoanaerobaculia bacterium | reverse complement strand
GGACTCCAGCTTTTCGGCGAGGTACTCGATCGACCGGATGCGGTAGTGGAGATACGGCTCCTCGACGACTTCCTCGAGCCCGCGCGCGATGGCCTCGAGGTCGTAGCCGGCGAGGCCGCCGTACGTCGGAAACCCTTCCGTGAGGATGAGGAGGTTGCGTGCCTCCTCCGCCCATCCATCGTCGTTCATGCCGAGGAAGCCGCCGATATTCGCGAGCCCGTCCTTCTTCGCCGACATCGTGCAGCCGTCCGCGAGGGAGAACATCTCCTGTGCGATCTCCTTCGGCGTCCGATGCGCCTGCCCGGTTTCCCGGAGCTTGATGAAGTAGGCGTTCTCGGCGAAGCGGCAGGCGTCGAGGAAGAAGGGCTTCTTGAAGCGGTCGCAGAGAGCGCGCACGCCGCGGAGGTTCTCGAGTGACACCGGCTGCCCGCCACCCGAGTTGTTCGTCACGGTGACCATGACGACCGGAATGCGGTCGCCCTCCTTCACGAGGGACTCTTCCAGCGCCGCGAGGTCGATGTTTCCCTTGAACGGGTGGAGGAGGCCCGGAATGCGGCCCTCGGCGATGACGAGATCGCGGGCCTCGGCGCCCTCGACCTCGATGTTCGCGCGGGTCGTGTCGAAGTGGTTGTTGTTCGGGACGACGTCGCCCTTCTCGAGGATCGTGTGGAAGAGAATGCGCTCGGCCGCGCGTCCCTGGTGCGTGGGAATGATGTGTTTGAAGCCGGTGAGGTCCTTCACGGCGTCGCGGAAGCGGTAGAAAGAGCGGCTGCCCGCGTAGGACTCGTCGCCCTGGATCAGGGCGCCCCACTGCGCCGAGGACATCGCGCCCGTCCCGGAGTCGGTCAGGAGGTCGATGAGCACGTCCGCGGCGTGGAGGAGGAAGACGTTGTAGCCGGCCGCCGCGATCGCCTTTCGCCTTTCCTCCTCGGTCGTCGCCTTGATCGTCTCGATCGACTTGATGCGGAAGGGCTCGATGATCGTGCGGAATTCCATCCTGGAAAGAGGATATCAGCGGGTTGTTCGTCTAAGCTGCCGGAGAACCCTCGGCTCCCGTATCGAACGGCCGGGGGAGCCGGACGACCGTCACGGTGCAGGGGGCCTTCGCCACGACTTCCTGCGACACGCTGCCGAGCAGCGTGCGCAGCGCGGAGTTCGCCCGCGCGCCCATCACGATGTGGTCCACGCGGTTCGTGCGCGCGTACTCGAGAAGCGCCGCGGCCGGGTCGGTCGCCTCGAGGACGTGGAAGGTGATCCGGTTCTCCAGCGCCGACAGCGGCTGCGCCCAGTGCTTGAGCTCCACGAGCCGCTTCAGGTGCTTGCTGCGGCCTTCCTCGTCGAGCGTCGTGTCGAGCGCTATGCGGTGATGTTTGAGGACGTTCAGGCACGCGAAACGCGCGTCCGGCACGGTCTCGAGAATGTGCCTGACGGTGACGCGCAAGGCCTCGTGGAGCGGCTCGGAGCCCTCGGCGAGATCGACCGCGAGCGCGACGATCGGCGCCTTGGAAACCTGGGCGAGGACGGTCGGCCGGGGAACGGCGGGAGCGTAGTCGGGATGGAAGCGGCGCCGGATCACGGCGCTCCACG
>DASVJU010000328.1:0-1784 GCA_036385755.1 Thermoanaerobaculia bacterium | reverse complement strand
CGCGAGATTCGCCGCGATGCGGTCGGGGCGACCGTCGACGGCCGTGGGAAAGCCCATGCCGATCCCGAGGGTCACGCATACCTTGCCGAAGACGTGCGCGAGAGGCAGCCAGAGAAACTGCAGGTCGGTCGGCCCCAGGAGGCCCAGCGAGCCGATCGACTCGATCTCGAAGAGCCAGCAGTCGTGCGGCAACTCCACGCCCTTCGGGCGGCCGGTGGTCCCGGACGTGTAGATGAGCGTCGCGAGATCGGACGGCCCGGCGGCTCCGGCCGCGGCGTCGAAGCCGCCGGGATTCGCCGTGTCCCACGCGCGGCCGAGGGCCGCGAGGTCGAGGAGGGAGATCGAGTCGCCCGGAAGACCAGTCGACGCGTCGAAGAGGACGAGTTGACGCAGGAAGGGGAGCGCGTCCCTGCGGCTCACGATCCGCCGGGCCTGCGCTGCGTCCTCGGCGAAGACGATCGCGGCCCGCGAGTCGGTCAGGATGAAGGAGGTGTCCTCCTCCGTCGAGACCGGGTAGACGGTGGCGGTGACGCCGCCCGCGCAGGCGACGGCGAGATCCGCGAGGATCCACTCGAGGCGCGTCGACGACACGATGGCCACGCGATCGCCGGCCGAGAGGCCGAGAGAGAGGAGCCCACAGGCGAGCTCGCGGACGCGCGACGCAGTCTCGCGCCACGACAGGCTCTTCCAGATCTCGTCCTCGGGGTGGAGGAACGCGAGCGCGTCCGGGGTGGCGGCAACGCGGGCGAAAAAGAGATCCGGGATCGAGCGGTACGGGGACGTTCTCACGGTGCGCTCTAGTCTACGACTCGCGCGGAACCCCGTGGGATGCCCCGGACGCGCCCAGGGCGCCCCCCGGACATGCTGCATCAGTGCACCGCGGAGGCAAAGGGCCTAAATTCCTCGGCATGAGCACCACCTCGCCCGCCTCCGTCCTCCTCGGCGCCGCGCGCTTCTCGTTCTGGGAGTGGTGGGTCGACCGCAAGACACGCTGGGTGCGCGACGACGTCCACCAGATGGACGAAGGCATGTTCCGTGCGCTCGCGGCGGGCACCGGGCTGCCCGCCATCCACCAGCGCTCGACTTTCCCCTTCCACAACGTGAAGGACGGCGCCGACCGGTTCCTCGGCATGTCGAAGGGCGGCGAACGGCCGTACGCGCGCATTTACACGCGCCTCGGCAACCCGACGTCCGAGTACCTCGAGCGCGTCCTCTTCCGCCTCGAGGCGCAGCACGTCATCGAGAAGGCCCTTGCCGCCGACGAAACGGAGCCGACGATCGGCTGCCTCATTTTCGGTTCGGGCATGGGGGCCATCTCGACGCTCCTCCTCTCGCTCCTGAGGGCGGGCGACGCCGTCCTCGCGGGCAACATCTACGGCTGCACGGACAGCCTCCTGCGCAACATGTCGAAGTACGGCGTTACGGCCGTCTTCTGCGACACGGGCGACGTGAACGACGTCGCGCGCCACCTCGACCTCCACCCGAACGTCGCGGCCGTCTTCCTCGAGTCCCCCGAGAACCCGACGCTCCGCCTGTGCGACATCGAGGCGATTTCGCGCCTGACCGAGGCGCGCGGCATCCCGCTGATCGTGGACAACACGTTCTGCTCGCCGTACCTCCAGCAGCCCTTCCGGCTCGGGGCCGACTTCATCGTCCACTCGCTCACGAAGTTCATCAACGGCCACTCGACGTCCGTCGGCGGCGCGCTCCTCGGGCCGTTCCGCTTCCTCAAGAACGAGCTCTTCCCCTGGTACAAGGACCTCGGCGCGACGCCCTCGCCGTTC
>DASVJU010000327.1:0-13087 GCA_036385755.1 Thermoanaerobaculia bacterium | reverse complement strand
GCCTTGATGCCGCCGACATACGTGTAGAGCGCCGTCGCGGCCGCCAAGAGCAGGATCGCGACCCACACGGGCACGCCGAGAATGAGCGCGATCGGGATCGCGGGCACGGCGAGACGCACGCTCGCCGCCATGACGCGCGTGACCATGAAGATCACGGACGTGAAGCGCCGTGCGCCGACGCCGAAGCGCCGCTCGAGGAGCGCGTAGGCCGTCGTGATCTCGCCGTGGAAATACCCCGGCAGGAGGAGAGCCGAGACCGCAATGCGTCCGACGAGGTACCCGAACGCGAGCTGCAGGAACCTGAATCCCGTCCTGTAGGCGTCGCCGGGAACCGAGAGGAACGTGAGGGCCGAGGTCTCCGTCGCGACGATGGACGCCATCACGGCCCACCAGGGCATCGCATGGCCGCCCAGGAAGTAGTCCTTCGCGTCCTTCTGGCCTTTTCCGAGCCAGGCGCCGAGGACGTTGATGCCCGCGAGATACAGCGCGATCGCGATGAGCGTCGGCAGCCCGAGGGAGATCCCTTCCATGCGCGAGCGATGATCACACAGGCACCTCTCTTCGCTTAAGCTCGCGGCGTGGCCCTGGCAGTCGAACGCAACCGGCTCCTTCAGGAGCTCGCCACGTTCTGCGCGGCTCATCCGGTGGACGAGAAAATCCTCCTCGTCCCGTCCTTCCCGGTCGGCCAGCAGATCCTCGACGCGCTCGCGCTCTCGGGCTGCGCGCATCTCAACCTCCGCCCGGCCACGGTCTTCTCTCTGGCGCACGAGATCGCAGGACCGTCGCTCGCGGCCGAAGGCCGGCGGCTCCTCTCTCGCGCGCAGCTCCTCTCCGTGGTCGAGTCGGCCTGCGACGAGGTGCTGACGGAAGACTCCTATTTCGGGAAGCTCCGCGCGCGCGTGGGCCTCCACCGCGCGCTGCAGCGCACGCTCGACGAACTGCGGCGCGCAGGGCTCGGGGCAGCCCCGCTTCCCATGTCCGCCTTCGAGGAGCCGCGAAAGGGCCGCGAGCTCGCCGCGCTCGCCCGGGCCTACGCCAAGGCGCTCGTCGCCATGGGCGCTGCCGACTCTGCGGACGTCCTGCACCGGGCCGTCTCCCTCTGCGCGGCCGGATCCTCCCTGCCGGAGTCCGCACTCCTGCTCCGCCCCTCGGGCCTCGACCCCGCCCCGCTCGAAGAGACGTTTCTCGCCGCCTTCGCCCGCCAGATCGTGACGCTCGCCGAGGATTCTCCGGAGCACGGCCCGCCGGGCGTGGACGTCGCGTTCGCGCAGGCGCTCGGCGAGGAGAACGAGGTGCGCGCCATCTTCCGGCGGCTCGCGGCGGGAACGTTCGCCGCGGATTCCGTCGAGATCGTCTTCGAGGACGACGCCACCTACCGGCCGCTCGTCTACGAGCTCGCCTCGCAGTACGGCGTCCCGTGCACGTTTGCCGAGGGCGTTCCCGTCGCCTATACCCTCCCGGGGCAGGGGATCCTCGACCTTCTCGACTGGGTCGCGACCGACTTCGCGTCCGCTCCGATCGAACGGCTCCTCGCCGAGGGTCGTGTCGACCTGGGTGCCTTCACGCCAAAGGGCACGCGGCCGTCGGGCCTTCGCGCGGCCCGCCTGCTCAGGCGCGCGCGGATCTTCTCGGGGGCGTCGCGCTGGGCGCCGCGCCTCGACGCGCTCGCAGCGCGCGAGAATGCGCCTCTCGAAGGCGAGGACGCCGACGGTCCCGCCGAGAGGGCACGGCTCGAGAGACACGCGACCGCCGTTGCCCTCAGGGACTTCACGGCTCGTCTCTTCGCGCTCGTCCCGCCACCGTCACGCGGAAGAATCTCGCTGCCCGCGCTCGCGCGTGCGTGTCACACGCTGACCACAACGCTCCTGAGGCGGCGGGGACCCCTCGACGCGGCCGCCGTGCAGGCTCTCGCCGGCCTCTTCTCCGAGCTCGGCGACCTGCCCGACCGCGCGCTCCCGCCGCGCGAAGCCGCCGACCGCTTGAAGGAGGCCGTTCGGGGTCTCGCCGTCGATTCTTCCACTCCGTTTCCGGGGCGCATTCACGTTTCCCGCCTGGGGAGAGGCGGCTACGCGGCCCGTTCGCGGACGTTCGTGCTCGGACTCGACGAGGCGCGCTTTCCGGGGTCTGGGCGGCAGGATCCCGTCCTCCTCGATTCGGAGAGGAAGGCCCTGAATGACGCGCTGCCCGCCGCTCACCTGACGATCCGCGGCGTCGCCGGCCCCGACGACAGCCGCCGTGCGCTCCGCGCGGTCCTGGCCCGGAGCCGTGGCCACGTCGTCCTGAGCTTCTCGAACCGCGACTTCCTGCAGGACGCCGAGCGTTTCCCGTCGCCCGTTCTTCTCGACCTCTTCCGGGAGCGCGAGAGCCGGGCCGATGCGTCGTGGAGCGATTTCACGACTGCCCTGCCGCCTTCGGAGACGTTCGTTCCCCCGGGCGAGCCCCTTGACGGCTCGGAGTGGTGGCTCACGCGGGTTCGCGAGACGCCGGGCGCGCCGGGTCTCGCGCGTGAGGTCGACGCCGCCTACTCATGGCTTGCGGCCGGCACGCATGCGGAAGAGGAAAGGTCTAGCCGCCTCTTCACGGCATGGGACGGGGCAGTCCGCGCGGACGCGGCGGCGCTCGACCCGCGCCTGACGAACGAGCCGCTCTCGGCGTCACGCCTCGAAAAGCTCGGACGATGCCCAAGGGCGTATTTCTTCGAATACGTTCTCGGTCTGACCCCACCGGAGGAGCCGCGAGCGGTGGACGTCTGGCTGAACGCGCGTGAGTTCGGAAATCTGCTGCACGAAACGCTCTACGACTTCATGTCGGGTCTGCGTGCCGAGGGAAGTCGCCTCGAACCCGTGCGCGACGCCGCGAGGCTGAAGGCGGCCGCCGGGCGCCGCCTCGCACGCTGGCGTGAGATCGTTCCACCGCCGACGCTCGCGGCTTATCGCGCGCAGGAAGACGAGCTTCTTGCGGCGTGCGAGATCTTCCTGAAATCGGAGGCGGAGAACCCCGGCGCGAGCCCGCTCTATTTCGAGGTGCCGTTCGGAATGTCGCGCGGCAGCGCGTCCGAGCCTCTCGCCTCGCGCGAGCCGGTCGAGATCCGCACGAGGCGCGGCTCGTTCCGGCTGCAGGGACAGATCGACCGCATCGACGAAACGGGACCCGGCCGCTACGCCGTCTGGGACTACAAGTCCGGCGGCGATTGGGCGTTCAAGGAGGAGGACCGGCGCGAGCACCCGCTCCGCGGCGGGCGGCTCCTTCAGCACGCTCTCTACCGGCGCGCGGCGGCGATCCTTCTCGCGCGCGCCGGTACGGCCGTAGAGGAAGTCGTCTCCGGGTACTTCCTCCCGACGCGAAAGGGCCGCATGCAGCGCTTCGAGCTCGAGGTGCGCGACGAGGACGTGGACGGAACGCTGGACGATCTCTTCGACCTCGTGGCCTCCGGAGCCTTCCCGCACACGGCGGACGCGGGCGACTGCCGCTTCTGCCCCTATACGTCCATCTGCGGCAACGTCGCCGCGGCGGCCGCGCGTGCGGAGACGAAGCGCACCGCGGCCGACGCGGACACGCGCCTCGAGCCGCTGCGCCGGATTCTGAGGAGGGACGTCTGACCGTGCGGCGCTCCGATTCGGCGCCGGACGCGGACGCGCGCGAGCTCGTTCGCACCGCGCTCGACACGACCCTTCTCGTCGAGGCCGGTGCGGGCTCCGGCAAGACGACGATGCTCGTCGAACGCCTTCTGGCGCTCCTCCTGAGCGGAACCGCCGAGCCCGGGAACATCGCCGCCGTGACCTTCACGCGCAAGGCCGCGTCGAACCTCAGACGCCGCTTCCAGACGGCCCTCGAGAAGGCCGCCCGCCTCGAGCCGGACCCGGAGCGCCGCGCGCGTGCCGCGTCGGCGCTCTCCGCCCTCGACCGTGTCACCGTCGGCACGATCGACTCCTTCTGCGCGACGCTCCTCGGGGAGCGCCCCCTCGAGGCGGGTGTCGACCCCGCCGCGCTGCGGGTCGAGCTGCAGGAGGCGGAAGAGTTCCGTGCACGGTTCTTTCGCGAGTACGCGGGGCGCGCCGCGGAAGCGGGCGGACTCCTGCCCGCCCTCCTCCGGCTCGGCGTCAGGATGCGAGAGCTCGAGGAGACGTTCCATCTCCTGGCCGAGTATCGCGACGTGACGGTCGTCAAGGCCGATCCGCTTCCCCTTCCCGACTTCGTGCACGAACGCGCGGCGGTAGAGGACTATCTCGACCGGACCCTCCCTCTCGTCCCGAAGACACCGCTCGCGGCCGGGCGCGACGATCTGCAGACTGCTCTCATCAAGGCCCATGAGGCTCGCGAGCTCCCGGAGTACCAGACGCCCGCCGGCTTCACGCGCCTCCTCGCCGAGATGCGCAGGGCGACGAAGGGCACCCATTACAAGTGGGGCGACTCCGCGCTCGGGAAGAGGGTGAGCGACGAGTTCGTCATCCTGCGCCGCGACGTGATCAAGCCCGCCCTCACCGACTGGCAGGTCGCCCTGCATGAACGCGTGATGGGCGTCCTCGAGCCGGCGCTCCAGGAGCTCGCACGCGCTCTTCCCCGCGAGGGGCGCTACACGTATGCCGACCTCCTTCTCGCCACGCGGGATCTCCTCCGCGACTTCCCCGCCGTGCGTCGCGCGTTCTCGGCCCGCTACACGCGTATCCTCGTGGACGAGTTCCAGGACACCGATCCCCTGCAGGCGGAAGTCCTGCTCTATCTTGCGAGCGACGACGCGGAGGAGAAGAGCACGTCTCGCCTGACGCCGAGACCCGGCGCCCTCTTCGTCGTCGGCGACCCGAAGCAGTCGATCTACCGCTTCCGCCGCGCCGACATCTCCGCCTATATGGAGTTTCGCCGGCGGATCACGACCGCGGGCGGGCGCGTCGTTCTCCTGACGGCGAACTTCCGCTCCGTGCCGGCGCTGGCCGCCGCCGTGAACGAGGCGTTCCGGCCGCCCGTCTTTCCGAACGCGCCCGACGACCGCCAAGCCGCCTATGCCGAGCTGATGCCCGCGCGAAGCGACGCCCGGCCGACGGCCGGCGCCTTTCGTCTGATTTCCCGCCCCGGCGCGGACGAAGGCTCCGAAGGCGGAAACGCCGCTGACGTCGCGCGATTCGTGCGATGGGCGGTGGACACGGAATGGAAGATCTCGCCGGAGGGAGCGCAGCGCGCCGCCCGCTTCCGCGATTTTCTCGTCCTGACCCGGACGCGCGATCACATCGACGAATACGCGCGCGCGCTGGAAGACCTCGGCATTCCGGTCGACGTCTCGGGGAGCCGCGCTCTCCCGATCTCCCGCGGCCTCGCGGAGATGCGGCCCATCCTCGCCGCGGCGCAGGACCCGGACGACTCCGTCGCGATCGTGGCGTTCCTCGCGGGCCCCCTGTGCGGCGTGGACGACGACGCCCTCTATGCGTTCCGAAAGGCCGGCGGCCGTTTCTCGTACCTCGCGCCCGCGCCTCCTGGGTCCGATTCGCGCATCATGCGGGGTCTCGAGCTTCTTTCCCGTGCCCGCGCCGACGTCCGCGCGCTGCCCGCAGGTGCGGCCCTCGGATCGATCGCCGACCGGATGGGCCTCGTCGCGCGCCTCGCGGCGGGGCCCGAAGGCCGAACGGCGAGCGGCAATCTCCTCAAGGTGCTCGCCCTCGCGCGCCGCCTCTCGGGCGAGGGCCTGTCGTTCGGAGATGTCGTCGTCCGCCTCGCCCAGGACGCACCGGACCTCGACCTCGAGGAGATGAGCGTCGAGCCCATCGACGGGGATGCGGTGCGGCTCATGAACCTTCACCGCGCGAAAGGGCTGGAGGCGCCGATCGTCGTCCTTGCCGAGCTGTCGAACTGGAGAAAGGCCGACCCGCACCGGCACGTCGCGCGCGGCGTCTCCGGATCGCGCGGCTGGTTTACGGCCGGATACAGCGCGCCGTTGCCCGGACGGCAGAGCGTCTGGATGGTCACGGCCGCGCCCCGCGACTGGGACAGCCGGAAGACCGAGGAAATCGCGTTCGAGACCGCGGAGAAGACACGCCTCCTCTATGTCGCCGCGACGCGCGCACGCGACACGCTCGTCGTCAGCCTGCGCGAAGTGAAGCCGGAGCTCGGAGCCTGGGGCGCGCTTCGCGGAATCACGAAAGAGCTGCCGCACGCGGTCGCGGAGTTTCGCCCGTCTGCGCCATCGAAGGCACCGCGTCTCGCGGCGGCTTTCAAGGACGTCCCGGCCCGCGTCGCCGCCGCGCGCGCCGCGGCCGCGGCGCCGTCCTTCGGCGTCACGACCGTCACGGCTCTCGCGAAGGAGGCGGGCCCGCGCGCGCCCACACCCGCCGAAGAGGCGCGCGGAACCGCATGGGGGCGCGTTCTGCACCGGCTTCTCGAAGCCCTCATGCGCGTACCAGGGATCGATCCCCGCTCCCTGGCGTCGAATCTTCTTCGCGAGGAGGAGCTCGGCCAGGATCTTCTCGACGACGTGCTGCGCGTGGCGGCCTCCGTCACGTCCTCGCCGCTCTGGGTGAGAGCGCGGAAGTCCCCGCGCCACTTCGTCGAGGCTCCGTTCGGGATGCTCGTGCCGTCGCGCGACCTCGGCGCCGTGGACGGGCCCGCCGAAACGCTCCTCAAAGGCACGATCGACCTCGTGTTCGAGGAGGATGGCGTCTGGCACATCGTCGACTGGAAGTCCGACGTCGTCGGCGGCAACCTGACGTCCCTCATCGCGCACTACGCGCCCCAAGTGACGCACTACCGCCGGGCATGGGAGGCGTTCACGAAGCAGCCGGCGAAGGCCGGGCTCTTCTTCATGGACACCGGGCTACTCGAGTGGCTCGAAGAGAAGAACGAAGAGAAGATTTCTCCGAAGGTGAAGAGGGACGCGCCCCGGCAGGGCTCGCTGTTCGGCGAATGAGGAGGGCCGCGTTTCTGGTCGCGCTCGTCACGGCCGGCTGCGCGTCGTCGCCGTGGCAGAAGACCGAATCCGTGCCCGGAGGGCGGCTCTACATCCCGAAGGTCTACGCACCGCTCCTCCCGGGCTCGATTTACCCCGACAGGAAAGCCGCCGTTCCCGCGAAGAGGCGTCCTGCGCTCATCGTCGTCTGCCCCGAGAAGGGCGACTGCCGGAAGGACGAGATCCTCGAGCAGGCCGCCCAACGGGCGATGGTCGTGCTGATCCTGACGCACCCCGCTTCCGCGCTGCAGAAGATCGATTTGCTTCGGACCCGTGCGGAGGCGAGCGCGGCGAATACCGGTTGGCTTCTCGTGCAGCCAGATGAAGATTTTCTTAGAAGGTGGATGCAGGCTGGAGCATCTGGCCAGGCCGCCGCGGTAATCGGCATGCCGCGTCACCCGAGCGCTCCGGATCCCCTCCCCTCTTACCCTTCTAAGACAATCTTAATTGCGGCGCTGCTCTCCGACGCGCCGCTGGAAGCGAAGGACGGAACCGTCCTCAAGCTCTATTCTCCGAACAAAGAGGGCCTTCTCCCCCGCGAGGCGTTCCGCGACGCGGTGGAGTGGCTCGCGGGCGCGCTGGGCGCTCGCTGAGATCCGCTCGCAGCGCTAAACTCCCCGCCCATGAACACCCGGAACGAAGGCGCGGTCCGCGCCAGGGGCGTCCTTCACCCGTGGCAGAGGCGCCTCTACACGATCCTGCTCGTGCCTCTCGGGCTGATGGCCGCGAACTCGATCTATCTGGTCGCGTTCACGAAGATCTCGTCGTTCTTCATGGCGATGCTGCTCATGCACCTCGCGCTGGGCCTCCTGATCGCCATCCCGTTCCTCGTCTTCGCGTTCACGCACGGCGCGCGGATGCTCGCGAACATCCGCAACCGGAACGCGAAGATCGCAGGCATCACGATCGTCGCGCTCGCGCTGACGTGCATCGGCACCGGCGTCTACATGGCCCTCAAAGGCGCGACGCTCACGCACCGCCCCGTCTACCTCGCGCACGCCTTCGCGATCCCGGCCGCGCTCGTCGCGTTCATCCTTCACCGCCGCGCGGCCGTCCACAAGCTGCACCTGAGGCGCCTTGTCCAGTGGGGCGGCGCCGTCGCCGCGTTTCTCCTCGTGATGGCCGGCCTCCACAAGATGGAAAAGCCGCCGCAGCGGATCGTGAACCGGGAGGGCGACACGCAGTTCTTCCTGTCGTCCGCCGAGACGTTCGATCAGGGGCTCCTGGACGGGAAGAAGCTCGCCGCGAACACGTACTGCCAGGACTGCCACCCCGACTCCTTCAAGCGCTGGGAGAAGTCCGCCCACCGCTTCTCGTCCTTCAACAACCCGTTCTACCGCCGCGCGGTCGAGCTGATGGCCGACCGCGTGGGCCGCGAGAAGACGAAGTGGTGCGCCGGCTGCCACGACCCCGTCGTGCTCTTCACCGGGCAGATGGGGAAGGCCACGATGGCCTCGTTCTCGTACGACCAGTTCGAGGCGCAGCAGGGACTGACGTGCATGGCCTGCCATTCGATCGCCGAGGTCAAGGACATCCGCGGCAACGGCGGCTACGTGGTGGAGGAAAGCAAGCAGTACCCCTTTGCCTTCACGAACAGCAAGGTCCTGAAGGAGGTCAACAAGCTCCTCATCCGCATGGAGCCGTCGCTCCATCGGCAGACGTTCATGAAGCCTTTCATGCGCACGCCGGAGTTCTGCGCGACGTGCCACAAGGTCGGCCTCCTCCCGCCCCTGAACGAGTACCACTGGATGCGCGGCCAGAACCATTACGACAGCTGGTTCGACTCGGGAGTCTCCGGCAACGCGGTGCGCTCGTTCTACGATCCGCCGAAGGCGAAGGCCTGCCGCGACTGCCACCTTCCCCTCATGCCTTCGGAGGAGTTCGGCAACCAGGCGGGAATGCTCCACGACCACGTCTTCCCGGCCGCGAACACGGCGCTGCCCGCGATACGGGGAGACAAAGACACGATAGAAGACATTCGTAAGAAGATATTGGTCGGATCTCTTTCGGTCGACCTGTTCGGCATGAAACGCGGCAGTGAAGTCGTTCCTTTCGGGCCCGGGCTGCCCGCGCTTCGCCCCGGCGAGACCGTCGACGTCGAGGTCGTCGTGAGGACGCGCACGCTCGGGCATCCCTATACGAACGGGACGTCCGACAGCAACGAGACCTGGGTCGAGTTCCACGCCGACAACGGCCCGCGCCCGGTGATGACGTCCGGCACGCTCGACGCGGCAGGCCGTCTCGACCCCGCCGCCGACAAGATGGCCCAGCTCGTGATCGCCCACGACGGTTCAGCCATGGACCGGCGCCAGCCGCAGGACATTCACGTCCCGCTCTTCAACAACTTCATTCCACCCGGCGCGGCCCGCACCGTCCACTACCGCTTCACCGTGCCGAAGGACGCGAAGGGGTCCATGACGCTCTCGGCCGCCCTGAACTACCGGAAGTTCTCCCGCGACTACTCGATCTTCGTGGCCGGCCCGAACGCGCCTGAAATCCCGGTGACGCGAATCTCGGCCGACGCCGTAACGCTACCGGTGGCGCCAACTCCGGCTGCGACGCTCGCCGCGGACGTCAAGCGCGGGAACCCCGACTGGCCCGAAAGGCAGTGGCTCCGCTGGAACGACTACGGCATCGGACTTCTCCTGCAGGGAGACCTCAAGGGCGCGTCGGCGGCTTTCACGAAAGTGGCGGAGATCGCGAAGGACAAGCCGGACGGCCCGCTGAACCTCGCGCGGTGCAAGGTGCAGGAGGGCGACCTTCCCGCCGCAAAGCGCGCGCTCGCCGAGTCGGAGCAGCGCCGGCCGGGCTGGGGCAAGACCCAGGTCTTCAGGTCGCTCGTGTCGAAGGAAGAAGGCCGCCTCGACGACGCGCTCGCGGATCTCGACCGCGTCCTCGCGAAATTCCCGAAGGACCGGTTCGTCCTGAACCAGAAGGCGCGGGTCCTCTACCTTGCGGGACGGTACGCCGAGGCGCTGCCGCCGATCGACGCGGTTCTCGCGATCGACGGCGAGGACCTCGCGGCGCACTACAACGCGATGCTGTGTCTCAGGGCCCTCGGCCGCGCCGGGGAAGCCGCCGCCGAAGAGAAGTGGTACCGCTACTTCAAGGACGACGAGTCGTCACGGGCCGTCCTCGCCGACTACCGAAGGGCGCATCCGTTCGACAACCGCGAATCCCTCCCGGTGCATGTCCACGACGAGCCTGTTCCGGCGAAGGCCGAGGAGCCGCCGTGGATCGCCGAGATCGGCCCGAACGGTTACGCGTACAAGGGCGCCATCCCGAAGAACGAGATGGTCCTGAAGGACGATCGGCCCGTCGGAGCCCCCCGCCCGTTCGCGCGCCCGGAGGCGCCGAAGACGGCGACCGGAAAGAAGGCCGCGGGATCGGTCCCCGTCGCCGTCATCCAGATTCCGGAGTGAGGCGTGTTCGCCCGAGTACCGTCGATTTTCTCGTCTGTCTGAGCGTGACCGCGGCCTGGGCGGCGCGCACGCTGCCCCGCCTCGGCACCCACTTGCGCGACGCCTACGACGCGCAGTTCCAGACGTGGGGCGTCGCCTGGGCCTCACACGCGCTCCTGCACGCGCCGCTCCACGTCTTCGACGCGAACATCTTCGCTCCCTACCCGAATGCGCTCACGTTCACCGAGCCTCTCGTCGGATACGGGCTCCTCGGGCTTCCGCTGGCCCTCGCGGGACTCTCCCCGGTGGGAGTCTTCAACGTCCTCTGCCTCCTGGGGACGGCGTTCACGGTCTGGGCGATCTCGCGCCTCGCGATCGCGTGTGGCGCCGCGCGCGTCCCGGCTCTTCTCGGCGCCGCGGCCGCGATGTTGGGCGCGACGGCCGCGGCTAACCTCGGATACATCTCTTTCGTCGTCGCCGGCGGCATCGCGCTTCCTCTCGTCGCATGGAAGAGCCTCCGCGAGAGCGGGCGATGGGGCTCTGCCGTCGCCCTCGCGGCGGCCCTCGCCGGGCTCGGGTGGTTTTCCCTCCAGCTCTTCGCGTTCGGTCTCGCGGCTCTCGCCGCCGTCGTCGCCGCCGACGCGGTGACGCAGCGCGAGGTACGCCGGCTCACGCTGGCCACGAAGCTCGCCGCATCCCTCGCCCTCGCGGCCTCACTCCTCGCCCCGCTCGCGGTCCACATGCTCGAGGCGCGGCGGGATCACGGCTTCCAGCGGGGCGACGCGGAAAGCCGCCTCTACTCCGCGTCGGCGAAGGACTGGGTCACGACGACGAACGACAATCCGGGGCAAGCGTTCCTCAAGCGGCGTAGTGACTCCGAGAGGAGCCTGTATCCGGGAACGGCCGCGCTTCTCCTGAGCGCCCTCGGTCTCGTCGCGTTCTTCGGTACGAAGAAGTACGGCCGCCTCGTGGCCACGGGCACGCTCCTCGCGTGCCTCGGCATCGCGGGCTCCTTCGGCCCGGCGGGCCCCGTCGTCCCCGTCCTCAGGATCGTCTTTCCGTTCGTCTTCTCGGGCATTCGGGCGTTCACGCGCTTCGGTGCGGTGGCGCAGCTCGGGTTTGGTCTTCTCGCGGCAGCCGGCAGTGCCGCGCTGCTCGACCGGGCGCGCACTCGCGGGGCTCGCGCGGCGCTCGTCGCGGCGCTCGCCCTCGGAATCGCATGGGACGTGAGACAGACCGTGCGCTTGACGACCCGGCCCGAGATTCCGGAGGCGCCGGTTGAACGGTTCCTCGCCCGTTCGGACACGGGCGGTCCGATCCTCCACGTGCCGCTCTACCTCTCCCCCGGCGATGCCCGATGGGTGTTCTCCAGCCTCGCGCACTTCAAGCCCATCGTGAACGGATACGCGAGCTATCTGCCCCGGCGAAGCCAGGAGCTCGCGGCGGCCCTCGCCGAGAGGAGCATTCCGGAATCCATGCTCGCACGACTGCGGGCCTGGCCCGTCGGAACCCTCGTCGTCCACGAGCACGCGCTTCCCCTCGAACGCCTCGCGTCGACCATGACGTTCGTTGCGCAGGCGCTTCGGTCGGGCGCCCTCCGGGCGCCGCTCCATTTCGACCACCGCGGAGGAGACGACTGGGTCTTCTCTCTGGTCTCCTCCCGAGGGCCCTCCGCGGCCCTGGGCACGGAGAAGGAGACGAGCCTCTTTTTCGAGCATGCCGATTCGTTGCCGGCGATCGGGCGCATCGAGGAATCCGACTTCCCCGCTTCGATCGACGCGCCGGCGGAAGGACAGGTCGTCCACGGCGCCCTTTCCGTGCGCGGCTGGAGCCAGGCGCCGGGAAAAAGCGGGTCTCCCGCCGCCGCAGCCGAAATCGTCGAGATCCGGATCGACCGCGACCGGCGCGCGCGCGAATCCTTCGCGCGGACGCCGCGCCCCGACGTCGCCGCGGCACTTCCCGCGCTCGGCATTTGCGCCCAGGCCGGTTACGCGGCCGTCTTCCCGATGCTCCCCGGCGACGACGGCCGGCACGACATCCACGTCGTCTTTCGCGCGGCGGACGGCCGCATGCGCACGATGAGCCGCGCGTTCGAATGGGCGCCGTAACGACGGCGCGCTTCCACGCAGCCGGAGTATCGTCCTGAGATGCGTCGAACGCGCCTCTTCCTCCTGGGCCTCGTCTTCGTGTCCCTCGTCGAAGCCGCTCGTCAGTGGAATTCGGCGCCGAGCGTGGTCCCGTCACACTTCGACGCGGCCGGCCGTCCGAACGCCTGGTCGTCGCGGGACGCGTTCTTCGGGCTGCAGCTCGCGGTGACGCTCGGGATTGGCGTGCTCTTCATCGCGATCCCCAGGCTCCTGAAGTCCACTCCGGTGAGCCTGATCAACCTCCCGAACAAGAGCTACTGGCTCGCGCCGGAGCGGCGCGAGGAGACGATGGACCGCCTCGTTTCGTACTTCGACGTCTTCGCGTCCGCGACGGTCCTGCTCCTCATGGCCGTTTTCGAGCTGGCGTCCCTGGCGAGCCGCGGCGGCGGCCTCGCCACGAACTACTTCCTGCCGGCGCTCGTGTCGTATCTCCTGTTCTCGGCCGGCTGGACGGTGAAGCTGATCCGGAACTTCACGAACGTCGCGAACGAAGGGTGATCCCGGCCGCGCAATCCCGCTTCCGCATGGATTCCGGCGACAATACGGGCGCAATGCAGATCCACACCCTCGACCTCGATTTTTTCCGCGGCGAGACGATCGCGGCCTAT
>DASVJU010000326.1:0-2771 GCA_036385755.1 Thermoanaerobaculia bacterium | reverse complement strand
ACAACGACCACGACATGTGGGAGGCGATGGACTTCGCCGGAAAGCTGGCGAAGGTCTCGACGATGGACCCGACGGCGCTCCCGGCGAAGGAGCTCCTCCGGATGGCGACGATCGAGGGCGCGCGGGCCATGAAGCTCGACGACCGGATCGGCTCGCTGGAGGCCGGCAAACGCGCCGACCTCATTGCGGTGGACCTCTCGGGGCCTCGAACGCGGCCGCTGTGGGATCTGTTCTCGACGCTGGTCTATGCCGTCAAGGAGGGCGACGTCGTCCTAACGATGGTCGAAGGACGCGTCCTCTGGGACGGCCGGACCGTGCGCACCGTGGACGCTTCGAAGACACTGCGCGAGGCGGAGGAATGGCGAAGCCGGATCGCCGAATCTCTGAAGGGGACGGCCGCGAAATGAGCCTTTTCGTGCGCACGATCGTCAAGAAGCGGGACGGCGGCGAGCTGTCGGAGGGGGAGATCGCCGCGTTCGTGTCGGGCGTCACGGACGGCGCCATCACGGACGAGCAGGCGGCCGCCTTCCTGATGGCGGTCTGCTGCCGGGGCATGACGACCGCCGAGTCGGCTGCCCTCACGTTCGCGATGATGAAGTCCGGGGAGACCTGGGATCTTTCGCGGCACGGATTCGTGGCCGACAAGCACTCGACGGGCGGCGTGGGCGACAAGGCCACTCTCGTTCTCGCGCCGCTCCTCGCGGCGGTGGGCGTGAAGGCCGGCATGATGTCGGGGCGCGGCCTCGGGCATACGGGGGGCACTCTCGACAAGCTCGAGTCGATTCCCGGCTTCACGACGGGCCTCCCGAAGGCCGACTTCGACCGCCTCCTCGACACGATCGGGTGCGCTCTCATCGGTCAGACCGACTCGATCGCGCCCGCCGACCGGCGCCTCTACGCGCTCCGCGACGTCACGGGAACCGTGGAATCGATCCCGCTCATCACGGCGTCGATCCTGTCCAAGAAGCTCGCGACCGGCGCTTCCGCCGTCGTCTTCGACGTCAAGACCGGGAACGGCGCCTTCATGGCGGATCCGAAGGACGCCGAGCGTCTCGGAAGGGCCCTCGTCGACACGACGCGGGCCACGGGCCGCAAGGCCTCGGGCTATCTCACGGCGATGGACCGACCGCTCGGCGAGGCGGTGGGAAATGCGAACGAGGTCGAGGAGTCGATCCGGATGCTGGGCGGCGAGGGACCGACCGACCTCCGGGAGAACACGCTTCTCCTCGGAGCCGACCTCGTCCTCGCGGCGGGTCTCGAGACGAGCGTGAAGGACGCGCGGCGCCGCCTGAACGCCGCCCTCTCCGACGGCCGCGCGCTCGAGGTTTTCGCGAAACTCATCGCGGCGCAGGGGGGCGACGCCGGCGTCTGTGACGACGTCAAACGGCTCCCGCAGCCCGTGTCCCGGCACGACGTCCCGGCGCCCGCCCCGGGCGTCGTCGCCCGGATCGCGACCCGCGAGATCGGGCTCCTCGCGATCGAGCTCGGCTGCGGTCGGACCAAGAAGGACGACGTGATCGACCCGGCCTCGGGCTTCCGCGTGAAGAAGAAGCCGGGCGATTCCGTGTCGAAAGGCGAGCCGCTGCTCGTCGTCGAGCTCGGAAGGGCGGCGAAGCCGAAGCCCGATTTCTTCGAGAGGCTCGCGGCCTGCTTCACCGTTGTCCCGGCGGGAACGCCGGTCGAGTGCCTGCCCTTCGTCGTTGGGGCTCTCTGATTCGGGACCGCGAAGACGTGGCGAAGTAGCGATGGAGGTCCAGGGCCGCCTCGCCGTCGTCACCGGCGCGTCGGCGACTCTGACGTCTTCGACCGCCTGAAGGTGCCCTTCGTTTATCCTCCGGGCGGTGCTTTACCGGCTGGAAAACGTCCGCAAGAGCTTTGGGACGAAGGATGTCCTCGTGGACGCCACGTGGCAGCACGACCCGGGCCGAATCGTCGGCCTCGTCGGCCGCAACGGAGCGGGGAAGTCCACCGTCCTGAAGATCGTGCAGGGGCTCGTCGAGCCCGACGGCGGCAAGCTGCACGTCGCCGGCGGCGCGACGTTCGCCTCTCTCGATCAGGCGGTCGAGCCCGAAGGCGACGAGCCACTGCGCGCGTTCGTCGCGCGGGCGCAGGAGCCGCTGCTCGAACTCGAGCGGACGATGCGCAGCCTCGAGGAAGCGATTTCGTCACACGGGGCCGACGGCGACCGCACGGCGCTCGATTCCCTGCTCGCGGAACACGACGAGGTGCGGGAGCACTTCGAGCGCGCGGGCGGATACGAGGCCGACTCGCGCATCGACCGTGTTCTCGACGGCGTCGGGCTCGCCCGTCCGTTGTGGGACCGGCCCGTGGGCGAGCTTTCGGGCGGGCAAAAGCATCGCGCCCAGATCGCCCGGCTCCTCCTGACGGATGCGTCCGTACTGCTCCTCGACGAGCCCACGAACCATCTCGACGTCTCGGGAATCGAGTTCCTCGAGGGCTGGCTCGTGGAGCGGAAGACGGGCGCCGGCCTGGCGGCTCTCGTCGTTTCGCACGACCGCCGATTCCTCGACGCCGTCGCGGACCGAATCGTCGAGGTCGCTCACGGCCGCCTCGAGGAGTATCCGGGCGACTACGCGACGTATCGAAAGCTCAAGGCCGAGCGGGACCGCCTGCGCGCCAAGGAGGCCGAGAAGCAGCGGCAGATGATCGAGCGCACCGAGGATTTCATCCGCCGCAACATCGCGGGCCAGAAGACGAAGCAGGCGCAGGGGCGGCGGAAGATGCTCGCCCGAATCGAGCGCATCGAGGCG
>DASVJU010000325.1:0-28282 GCA_036385755.1 Thermoanaerobaculia bacterium | reverse complement strand
CGGAGCAACCGATAGAGCGTCGAGCGGCTGATGCGAAGCTGGCGCGCCGCTTCCACGCGGTTGCCGCCGGTCTTTTCCAGGGTTTCCTGCAGGCGTTCGAGCGTCACCAGGCGCGGCGCCTCGCCGGCGGTCTCGACGTGCGCCTCGCTGGCCGCGTCGGCGCGCGCGAGAAGAAGAGGAAAGTCCTCGGCCGCGAGCTCTTCGCGCGCCGAGAGAGCGCACGCCTGCTCGATCGCGTGCTTGAGCTCGCGAATGTTGCCGGGGAACGGATCGTGAAGGATCAGGTCCCTGGCCTCGGCGGAGAGCCGCCGCGGGTACTGGGACGGTTTCGAGAACATCCTGAGGAAATGGTCGGCGAGCACGAGCTTGTCCTCTTCGCGGTCCCGGAGCGCCGGCACCCAGAGAGTGACGACGGCGAGCCGGTAATACAGGTCGTCCCGGAATGTCTGCCCCCGGACGGCCGCCTCGATGTCGAGGTTCGTCGAGGCGATGATCCGGACGTCCACGGCGACGTTCCGGTTGTCTCCGACGCGTCGGATCTGGAACTCCTCGAGGGAACGGAGGACCTTGGCCTGGGCGGCCATCGGCATCGAGCCGATCTCGTCGAGAAGGAGGGTTCCGCCTTCCGCTTCCTCGAACAGGCCGCGCCGCGCGTTCGTGGCGCCGCTGAAGGCTCCGCGCACGTGGCCGAAGAGCTCGCTCTCGATGAGGTCGTCCGGGATGGCGGCGCAGTTGAGCGTGACGAAGGGCTTGCCGGCCCGCGGGCCGAACGACGCGATGTACTTCGCGACGACCTCCTTGCCCGTCCCCGTCTCTCCGCGGATCAGGACCGTGGCCGAAAGCTCCGCGACCCTCTTCGCCTTCTCGAGCACGCTCTTCCAGACCGCCGAGTTTCCGATCGCGAAGTTCTGCTCCTTTTCGCGTCTCCAGATGCCGGACGCCGTCCGGGGGGCTACGTCCTGCGTGAGGCGCCTGACGACGTCGAGAAGGCTCTGAATGCGAAACGGCTTGACGAGGAAGTCGGTCGCTCCGGCCTTCATTGCCTCGATGGCGTCCGAAACGGCGGCCTGACCCGAAATGACGACGAAAGGGACGCTCGGGGCCTTGCCGCGCACCTCGAAAAGGAGGTCGATGCCCGAAAGGCCCGGGAGCATGAGGTCGCAGAAGATGACGTCGTAGTCCGTGAAGATGGCCCGGTCGAGGAAGACCTGGGAACCTGCAAAGACGTCTACCGTCGCGCCCACCCGGTCCAGAGTGGTCCGCATCAGCTCGCGTACGCCTTCGTCATCGTCGATGACGGCGATGCGGAGCGTGCGAAGACCGATGGGCGACACGGCAACTCATTGTAGCCGCTGCGCTCCGGGGAGACCGCCGCGTCGTGAGCGGCTAGAAGCCCTGTCCGGCCGGAGCGTCCGTGAAGCGCTCCAGCACGGCTTGCCACTCCTGGCGTGTCGCGCGGAAGCTCCGTTCGCACGCGCGCATCCGGAGTCTCATCTCACGGACGGCCTGAGACGGCGGGCGTTGTCCGGCGCGCCTAGCGGCCTTCAGCTCGCTGTGCCGCGCGTAGGCATCCTTCCAGAGACGAAGGGTCTCGTCCATGCGCTGGCGCGCGTGCTCGGCGCGGGCGCGCAGGTCGTCCGCCCTGCCGGAAGGAATCCGCGCGAGCCGCTCCTCCGTGGCCGCCGCCGCGATCTTCAGTTTCGCGTTCTCGACGATCGGAGGCGGAGTGACGCGTAGGTTGCGCGCGAGATGCGTGGCCCGGAACGACTGAATGAGCCACTTGTTCGGGTCCCAGTGGTACCAGCGGATGCCGTTCCTGAAGTCGGAAGGGAAGGCATGATGGAAGTTGTGGAAGCCCTCGCCGTGCGTGAAGTACGCAAGGAACCAGTTGTCGCGCGCCGAGTTCTCCGTCGAGTACGGGCGCTTGCCCCACATGTGCGCGAGCGAATTGATGAAGAAGGTGGTGTGGTGGACGAGCACGATGCGCAGGAATCCGCCCCACAGGAGCCCGCCGAGCGGCCGCCCGAAGAGCGCTCCGACGAGCGTCGGGAACCCGAGCCCGAAGCCGATGCCGATCGCGCGGGACCAGCGGTGCTGCCACATGACGCGCGGGTTGCGGGTCAGGTCGGGGACGGCGTCGAAGTTCTTGTCCGGACCTTCCTTGTAGAAGATCCACAGCATGTGCGCCCAGAGACCGCCGCGTTTGATGCTGTACGGGTCCCGGTCCGTGTCGACGAAACGGTGATGCTCGCGGTGGTCGCGCGCCCACTGGAGGACCGAGTTCTGGAGGGCCATCGCGCCGAAGAACAGCATGACCGACTCGACGGCCGGATGGCATTCGTAGGCGCGGTGGGAGAAGTACCGGTGATAGCCCGAACCGATGGAGAGTCCGATCGAGAAAAAGAGTACGAGGCAGAGCGTGGGCTCCCACCACTGGATGCCGAAGCGCGATGCGTAATAAGCCGTCCCCCCGATGCCGGCGACGGGGGAGAGGCAGAGAAAAAGGATATTCGTCCAGTCCTTCCGGGGTGCGCTCATGCGCGGATCTTACTCCGCGTCGAGACGCATTCGCGACAGAGGGAAGCGCGGCCCCCGATGCAAGAATCAAGGTTCGGGGGAACCGGTGACGAACGTGTCGTGGGCGATGTATCGGCGCGCGTTCTACCGCGCGAACGCCGGCGGCGGACACGAGATCGAAATCCGCGTCGGGAAGAGGACGCCCGCGCTCGACGCCCTGCTCGCCCGGGAGGGCAAGCGGCGATGGGTCTTCCTGACGGCGTGTAACCCGGGCGCCCGCCGGCTGGGGGCCGCGGAGAACCAAGCCCGGACGAAAGCGCTGAAGCTCTCTCTTCGACGAGGGGGCTTTCTCTTCTTCGAGGGCCGTAGCGGTTCCGACGCCGGTGACTGGCCCGAGGAGGCGAGCTTCCTCGTCGTCGGCATCGCGCGACGCGAGGCCGACCGGCTGCGCCGCCGCTTCGGCCAGGATGCGTTCGTCACCGGGCTCTACGGGGGCGCCGCGCGCCTGTGGCCCGCCCGACGCCGCGGGTCACCACCAGGTGTCGTCCCGCTCCCTCTCTTCACGAGGTGAATCGACGAAGCGGTCGCCCTCGAGGGCGGCCGCGTCGTCACACAGATCCACGGGCAGACCGCTGTCCATGACGACGCCCCAGACCCTCAGGGCCGCCGCCGACGCTTCGGTGCGCGAGCCCTCGCGGTAGTAGCGGACCCGCCCCTTCGACTTCGCGAGCGCGAGGAGCGCCTTCTTCAGCCGGGCGGGTGTCACGGGAGAACCGTCGAGAATCGCCTGGCCGTCCCTCTCGACCTTGATGCGCGCCAGGGGAATCGCCATGAGCCTTCCTCACCGGGAAGGATGACGCGGCCCCCGGGCACGGGAAAAGAGTGCCGGTGCATCAGGCATTCGGGAGATTCCGTCGCCCGCGTTCCGTCGGTCCGGCCCGCGGGGCGTCCTCACCGGAACGTCAGGAGGCCTTCGTCCGCTCCGGAAAAGTGCGCGTGGTCGTTGAACCGCGCGAGCGCGAGGCCCTCGTCGGCCGCGGCGAGCGTCGTCACGCTCGCGTTCGCGAGGCGGAAGGCGTGCGCGAGGACGCCGCGCGGATCCGCGGCGCCGAGCGGCCCGCGGCAGGCCGCCGCGATCGGACCTCCGGACGTGAACACGAGAACGGCCCCTCCCGTTGCGCGCGGGAGGCGCGACACGGCGCCGTCCACGCGCGCGAGGAAGCCCGGCCACGTCTCGCGGTAGTCCGCGTCGTGCGCGCCGCCCGTCCAGCGGGCGACGGCGGCGAAGAACGCCTGCTCGAACGCCTCGTGGCGGCCCTTGGCGGCGAGATCGCGTTGGAGTTCTGCGCCGTCCGCCCAGCGAGGCTCCCAGACGCGGAGAACCTCCTCGTGGTCGAACTCGTTCCACGCGGCATCCTCCTCCCACCGCGCGGGGAGACCCATCGCCTCGAGGCACGCGGCGGCGGTTTCGCGCTGGCGGCGCATCGTGCCCGAGACGACCGCGTGGACCGGGCCAAGCCCGCGCTTGAGCGCCGCGCCGACGGCTCCGGCCTGCCGCCGCCCGACACCCGAGAGGACGTCGTAGTCCGCGGCCCCGAACGAGGCCTGTCCGTGCCGGACGAGGACCAAAGGAGACGCCATCCGCACCGATTATCGTCAGACAGCGGCGGTTTTGCGGACGGGCCCGGTGTCGTCCCGCCTGACGAACAGGGAGGTCCGGACCGTCAGGATGCCGGCTTGCGGAGTGCCGGAAGCGTGCGGAGATAGAGGACGAGCTCGTCGATCTGGCGGGTCGACAGCGTGTGTCCCCACGGCGGCATGAGGGCTGAAAGTCCCACGCCCGCCCCACCGCGCTGGATCGCATCGGCAATCTCGGCATCGCTTTTTTTCTTCTGGAATTCCGGGTCGGAGAGATCGCGCGGATGCGGATCCAGGTTGAAGGCATTGAAGCCGTCGCCCGCGCCCGACTCGCCATGGCAGGTCTGGCAATAGTGCGTGAACGTGACCTTGCCGAGACGCACCTCGTACCGGACCGGCGGCGGCGCGGCGGGTGTCTTGACCGCTTCGGGCGTCTTCGCCGCCGCGGGTGCGGGCTTCCGGGCGCAGGCACCCGGCAGGAGCAGGAAAACGAGCAGGGCTGGCGCCGCCGTGCGGAATCTCATTTGACACCTCGCGCCGCTTTCTCGGACTTCGCGGGGGACGCGGCCGGCACGAGCGTCTCGAGGTAAGCGGTCAGGCGGAGCGCGTCCGTGTCGGACAGGCCGTAGTCGGGGCAGCGGACGTCGGCCCTCCAGCGTTGCGGCCCCTTGAGCCACGCATACGTCCACCCCGGCTTAAGCCTCCTGCCTGCCTCGGTGAGTGGCGGCCCGTAATAGCCGCCCGACGACCCGACGATGTGACAGCCCCGGCAGCCGAGGCCCACGTAGAGCCGCTGGCCCTCGGCGGAGTCGGCGTCCGACGCGGGACGGCCGGCGAACGGGTCGTCGGGAATCGACGGATCGACGTAGAAGTTCAGGAGCGCGTCGGCGAGCTGCATCGCGTCTTCTCTCGGCATTTTCAGGACGGGCATCCTCTCCTCGAGGATCGGACGGATCGTGTACGAGAGCACGAGGTAGTCGACGAGCCAGTCACGCTTGACCTTGCTCCCTTCGTAAGTGAGCGCAGCGGTCGAGACGTCGGTGCCCCGGTCGCCGATCAGGTGGCAGGAGAGGCAGCGGTAGCTCTGGATGAGGCTGCCGACCGGTCCCCCGGGGAGGAGAGCCGGCTTCTGCGGAGGAGCGTACCGGTAGCGGTCCGGCACGGACTGCGCGCCGAGAGCGAGGACGGCGGTGATGACGGCGCGGGAATCGTCGGCGCTGAAGCCGTAGGAAGGCATCTTCAGTCCGTCCGCGAACGAGCGCGGCGACTCGAGCTTCGCCGCGAGCCAGGCCGGCAGCGTGCGCGCGAGGTCCGTGCGGCGCCCGAAGTCGAGGGACTGGGCCCTCTTGTCGCCGATCCCGTCCAGCTCCGGCCCGAACTTCTCCGACCCCGATCCAGCCGGGTCGTGACAGGAGAAGCAGCCGTAGAGCCGGAAGAGCTTGCGGCCGTTCTCGGCGAGACTCTGGTTGACGCGAAGCGGCTCGAGAATCCCCTTCGGGGCGTCGAAGTCCCGGAACTCATCCTCCAGAAAGGCGACGACGTCGCGCGACTCTGTTTCGGTGAAGTGATAGCGCGGCATCCTCGTGCGCGGGTTGAAGGCCTGCGGCTCGCGCAGGAACGCGAGCAGCCAGCCGCGCGACGAGGTGGAGGCGATCTTGGAAAGCTCGGGCGCCGACCCCTTTCCCTTTCCTTCGACGGTGTGACAGGTGATGCAGCGCGACTCCGAGACGAGCTTCTTGCCGTTTGCGGGGCTGCCGGGCGGCTCCGCCCCCGCGGCTTCGATCCGGCCCGCGAGGTCCTTCGGCACCTGGGCCGCGAAGAGGAAATGCGAAAGCTCGTCGATCGCCTGATCGGTGAGGTGAAAGTTGGGCATCGTGGCGTTCGGGTCGATCGATTTCGGGTCCTTCAGCCAGCGTTTCAGCCACTCGCCGCCGGTTTTGAGCGGGAGGGTCGCGAGCGGCGGGGCCTCCGAGCGGAACTCATCCTGCCCGCGCACGGCGTGGCAGGCGTAGCAGCCCGCGCGCGCGATCAGGGCGCGCCCGCGCGACAGGACCGGCGCGCCCGCCACGCTCTCGGACAGGTGGCAGCGGCCGCAGCCCGCCTCGATGAAGACGGGAGGCGTCATCGGGGGTCCCGCGTCCGCCGAGCTTCCATGGGCGTCGATCTGCGTCGTGGCGAGGCCCTGTCCCCCGTGGCAGGCCGTGCAGCCGAAGCGGTCGAATCCGCCCGGTGTGTGCGGCGTGCCGGGATGCAGGTCGAACGGACGCGGCGCGCCCGCCATGAGGGGATCGGCGACGCCGAGGTGGCACGTCGTGCATCGGTCGACGCGATTGTCGAAATCGCGCAGCCAGATCTGCTGGATCGCCACCGGCCGCGCCGCGTAGCCCTGCGCCGCCTTCAGGCTGTGCGCGCGCGAGGCCGCGAGCTTGCGGTATTGCCGCTGGAGCGAGCGGTAGGAGCGCAGCGCGTTCTTGGCGGGTGAGATCGCGAGGACGAGAAGGAACAGGACGCTCGAGACGGCGAAGAGGCGGCGGAGCGGCACGGCCGTGGCCCTCAGATCGTCCCGGACCACGGCCAGACGAACGACCAGCCGGGACCGCGGAAGAAGGTGCCGATGACGGTGAGGAGCGTCGCGATGACGACGAACCAGGTCATGATCCACTCCGGAAGCGTCACGCGTTCGAGTGCGCGCCGCACGCGCCCGCCTCCTGCGCCTCCGCGGGCCGCGAACATCGCCGCGGCCGTCAGGAGCGTCGGAATGGCGATCGGCCAGCAGCCGAAAGCGCCGAAGAGGATGAAGAGGGCGGCCGTGACCGCGGCGAGGGCGAGAGCGGTGCGTTTGCCTCCCGTCGACCAGAGCGGGCCGGCCGTGAGGTTGACCCGCGCGTAGGGAATCACGGCGAGCGAGAGAACGACGAGGCCCGGCAGGAGAACGCCGGCGACGATCGGCGGAAAGTAGTGAAGGAGCTCCTGCAATCCGAGGAAGTACCACGGGGCCTTCGCGGGGTTCGGCGTCTCGATCGGGTTCGCGATCCCTTCGAGAGGCGCGTCAAAGAAGATGGCGGCGAGGGAGAGCGCGATGACGACGACCTGCAGCAGGATGACCTCGCGGACGATCAGATGGGGAAAGGTCATCACGAACTTCTCGTCGTTGCGACGAACGGTCGGCCTCGTGTCGGGCCTCACGAGCGCCACCCGGCGCGGCACGGCGAGAGGGTCGGTCGATTCGACGACGTGAAGCTCCGGGGCGCGGCTCATGCGGCCTCCTCGGGACGCGGGGCGTCCGTGTCCGTGGGCGGCCCCTGGACCCCGCCGTCCTTGCGGATGCGCCAGATGTGAACGGAAAGGAAGAGAAGGAGCGCCACCGGCAGGACGACGCAATGGAGAACGTAGAAGCGCAGGAGCGCGTTTTCGGAGACGACATTCCCGCCGAGGAGAAGGAAACGGATCTTCTCGCCGACGAGGGGAGCTTCCTTCGCCATGTTCGTCCCTACCGAGACGCCCCAGAACGCAAGCTGGTCCCAGGGGAGAAGGTAGCCCGTGTACGAGAGAAAAAGCGTGATGATGAGGAGCACGATCCCCACGACCCAGTTGAACTGACGGGGCGGACGATAGGCGCGGTGGTAGAAGACCCGGAGCATGTGGAGAAACGCCCCGAACACCATGAGGTGGGCCGCCCAGCGGTGCAGGTTCCTGAGGAACAGCCCGTTGGCGACGACGTAGTTCAGCTCCTTCATGTCGCGATAGGCCTGCGGGACCGACGGGTGGTAATAGAACATCAGGAGGATCCCGGTCGCGATCAGGACGACGGAGCTCACCAGCGTCACGCCGCCGAGCCAGTAGGTGTGCGAGAAGCGCAGCGTCTTCTCCCGGACCTTGACCGGATGCACGTGCAGGAAGAGGTTCTCGAAGATCACGAGCGAGCGGTTGCGGTTCGTGTCGGCCGTTCCGTGCCGGACGATCGACCGGTAGACCGCCGAGCCCTTGAGCCAGTCGGTGATCGAGGCTCGGGTCGCGCTCATGCCCGGATCACCTTTCCATGCGGGATGACGATGCTCGTGTCCACGACGAGGTTGCCGGACGTGTCCGCCGTGACCTCCAGCCACGGGAGCGGCCGGGGCGCGGGCCCGTGGACGACATTGCCCTCGAGGTCGAAGCGGCTTCCGTGGCAGGGACACGCGATGGCCTTCTCGTCGGAGAGATAGCGCGTGATGCACCCGAGATGGGTGCAGACCGCCGAGAGAGCGAACACGCCGGCGCTGCCGCCGATCACGTAGGCGCGCTGCTCGCGGTTGAACCGCACCGTCCCTTCCGGATAGTCGACCGCGCTGCCCGCGCGGAAGACGGTGGGGGGCTCGAACAGGACTTTCGGCTTCAGGTAGTCGAGGGTGACGACGAGCGAGCCCGCGCCCGCCACGGCGCAGGCCCCTCCGCCGATCTGGGTCAGGAAGTCGCGGCGCGTGTTTCCGGGCGGACCGGGGCTCGGGTTTCGTTCGGGTTCCTCAGACATGGGCGCCCTCCGGCGTGTGGAAGCTCTGCATGGTGATGGTGCCGACGGGGCAGCGCGCGGCGCAGAGGCCGCAGCGGATGCACGTTTCCTCGTCCTTGATGAAGACGGATCCTCCGCGCGCGCCGTCCGCGAGAATGGGAGCGAGCTCTCGCGCGGCAACCGGAAGCTGCGTCACGCGCTCCGAGACGAGGATCTCGATGCAGTCCTCCGGGCAGATGTCCTGGCAGCCGCCGCAGAGAATGCATTCCGTCCCTTCCGCCGGGCTCTCCTCGAAGATCGTGTTCGTCCAGCAGTGGAGGCATCGCGTGCCCTCGAGCCGCGCCTCGCGCTCCGGGAAACATTCCTCGACCTCGGCGATGCCGATGCGGCGCGAGATCGGGCGGGTCGGCGGCGCCTGGCGGGGGATCCCTTCGTAATCGAGGTCCCTCTCATAGCGATCGTGCACGTCGATCTCGACGGCGACCTCGGGGGACAGGCGCGGCCTGCCGCGGAAAAAGGCGTCGATCGAAACGGCACCGCGCTTCCCGTCGGCGACGGCGTTGATCGCGATCCGGGGCCCGAACGCGGCGTCTCCTCCCGCGTAAACCCCTGGAGCGGTGGTCGCCAGCGTCTCGGCATCGATCGTGATCCGCCCGCCCCGCGATTCGATCTTGTCCTCCGGGCGGAGAAAGGAAAAGTCCCCGGTCTGTCCGATCGCGACGAGGACGGTGTCGGTCGGGAGGACGGTCTCCGAGCCTTCGACGAACTGGGGCGAGAAGCGCCCCGTTTCGTCGAATACGCGCGAGACGTCGAGAAACTCAACGCCCGTCACGGTGCCGTCTTTCCCGACGAGGCGCTTCGGTCCGAGCCGGTAGCGGAAGCGGATGCCCTCGCGGAGGGCTTCGTCGACCTCCTCCTTTGCGGCCGGCATCTCGCTCTCGGACTCGAGGCAGCAGACGATCACCTCGCGCGCGCCGAAACGGACGGCGCTGCGCGCGACGTCGAGCGCCTGGACGACGGAGAGGTTTCGCTCCAGGTTCTCCTCGACGCCGCTGCGCGCCGCGGTCCGCGCCACGTCGAGCGCCACGTTGCCGCCGCCGATCACGACGACGCGCGCTCCCATCTCGACCTTGTAGCCGAGGTTGACGTTCAGGAGGTAGTCGATCCCTTTCAGGACGCCGTCCAGCTCCATCCCGGGGATCGAGAGGGCGCGGCTCTGCATCGCGCCGACTCCGAGGAAGATCGCGGAGAACCCCTGCGACTTCAGGTCGGACAGCGTGAAGTCCCGGCCGAGACGCACGCCCGTCTTCAGCTCCACACCGAGCGAGAGAATCGCGTTGACCTCGAGCTGGATGAGGGCCCGCGGCAGCCGATCCTCCGGGATGCCCAGCCGCAGCATCCCCCCGGCGACCGGCGCGGCTTCGAAGATCGTGACGGGGTAGCCCATGAGAGCGAGGTCGTGCGCGCACGCGAGCCCGGCCGGACCCGAGCCGACGACCGCGACCCGCTCGGGGTAACGGTCCGTGCGGTGACCGTAGATCGCCGTGAGGACCGAAAAGTCCATCATGCTTTCGACGCCGAAGCGCTCGGTGACGAAACGCTTCAGAGCGCGGATCGCGATGGGGGCGTCCAGCTCGCCGCGCCGGCACACGGTCTCGCAAGGGGCCGCGCAGATCCGGCCGCAGATCGAGGCGAGCGGATTCGGCCGGCGCGCCACGGCGTAAGCCTCGCGGTACTTCCCCTGGGAGATCAGCGTGACGTATTTGCCGGCCTCTGTATGGACCGGACACGCCGCCTTGCAGGGGAAGTTCCGTTCGAGCCAGTCGCGGCTGACGTCGGCCATGGACGCTACTTGGCGATCTCGAAGTCGGCCGCCGAGGGGCCGGCCACGGTCACGGCCTTCTGCGTGGCCTTCAGCTTCGGGTGCCACACTTTCACGGTGTAAGCGCCGTCCGGCACGTTCGCGATGTGGAAGGAGCCGTCCGGCTTCGTGACCGCGAAATAGGGTGTCGGCACCGCCACGACGAACCCCTCCATCTCGGGATGCACCTTGCACAGGAGCGTGGCGGCCTCGCATTCCTTCGCGAAGGTGTAGGACTTGATCTGGCCCTTCGGCCAGGTGCCGAGGTTGAACTTGTCGGCGCAGGAGTCCGGCGAGAACACGTTGTGCAGGACCGCGTCCGAGTTCATGAAGTCGACGGTCGTCCCGACGAGAACCGGAAGGACGTGCGGCGAGAAGACGAGGTTCAACTGGTCGATCCGGGCGTGCTCCTTCGGGGCGGGGAAGGTCTTTCCGGCGATGGCCGCCACATAGACGACGGCGTCGCCGCTGTCACGCACGCCTTTGCA
The DNA here is from genome assembly GCA_036385755.1 of Thermoanaerobaculia bacterium. Lineage (GTDB taxonomy): Bacteria > Acidobacteriota > Thermoanaerobaculia > UBA5066 > UBA5066 > Fen-183. The sequence goes on along the minus strand of DASVJU010000325.1, from coordinate 17,289 downwards.
CGTCACTTTGCCGTGGAGATCGCCGGCCGCGAGCGGCAGAGCCGCGCCGGCGACGAGGGCGAGGGCGAGAACGAGGGGTCGATTCATGTCATGCCTCCTTCAAAAGGCCGCCCGGAGGACGGTCGCGAGCTGGTAGTTCTGCGAGTCGTGCAGGTCCCGGCGGTACTCGAGCATCAGCTTGATGTTCGCCCGCGCGAGAAAGCTGAGATTCGCGTTGAGCGTTTTCTGCGTGTCCACCGACGGATCGGCCGGCCGGAGATTCTCGTAGCGGGCGGAAACCTGGAACACCGGTGTGATGACGTAGTCGGTTTGCGCGAACCACGCATCCCAGGTGTGCGTGCTTCGGGAGATCTCGGCGCCCGAGTCGTTGTCGCGCAGCGAAAGGTCGTCGCTGCCGTGCACGCCGACGCCGATCAGGTTCAGGTCTCCGAGGTAGTGCGAGCCCACGACGCCGAGGCGGCTGAACCGGCCCTGACGCATCTTGAACGGGTTGCCTTCGGGATCGGTGATCGCGAAGTCGACGTCCCCTCCGTCGCCCCAGTATCCGAACGCGCCGACGCGGAACGAGGTCTCCCGCCAGTTCTCCGGCGGCAGCGTCACTCCGGTCGAGTCGCCGTCGAGCCCGAGGCCGCCGAGCTTGTAATCCAGTCGCGCGTAGAAGTCCTTGCTGCTGCCGTTGTTGAACTGGCCGTTCGCGCCTCCCGGCCCGATCGGAGACGAAATTCCGACCGTGTAGAAGAGACGGTGGGCCGCGACCCCGTACATCTCGATCGCCCGTGTCCGGGCCGGCAGGCCGACGCCGCCGCCCTCGTCCGCGAGGCCCGTTCCGCCGTTGAAACCGATCGGGTTGTAGGCGAAGAGCGAGTCCACGCCGTTGTCCGTCATGATCCACATTTCCTGGAATCCGTCGTAGAGGTTCGGAGCCAGCTTCCCGATGCGGAAGTTGAAGAGGTGCTCGGGTCCGAACGCGGAGATGAGGTCGAGGCGCACGTGCTCGAGCTCGACCGAGCCGCTTCCGTCCGGGTTTTCGCCGTACGTCACTTCGCTGAAGAAGCTGAACGAATTCCCGAGCGTTCCGGCGGCGAAGAGGTTCGCCTCCTGCGGAAACTGGAAATCGTTGTGGATGATCGTCTTTCCGGTGTCGTCGTGACTCGAGGCGTAGAGGCTCGCCATCTTCACGTTCACGGCAAGGGGAGCATTGCCGGGCAGACTGCTCGGATAAACCATCTCCGGCCACATCCGGGCGTAGGCATCCGCCCCGAGCGAGACCGGCTTCTGCTTCACCTGCTCCTCCGTCTCGCCCGGGAGGTGATACCCGTTCAGGCGAAATGCCGTGCCGAACGGGTTGAGCTTCGGGAAGATCGAGTGGCAGGTCTGGCAGGATGTCTGGTACTTGCGGGAGAACGCGGGAACCGCGTTTACGCGCGTCGCGGCCAGGCACGAAACCGCCATCCCGATTGCCAGAAACAGCATTCCACGGGGGCCGTGTGTCGATCGGCTCATGGTCGTTCTCCTTGTCGCCGATCAAAATGCGGCCGGAACGGCCGCGCCACCATCCCGCAAGCTCACCAATTCGTCTGGTGCGCGGCGTCCGGGCGGGCACGGCCCGCGAGGCGCGGCTCCGGGGGGTCCTTCGTCAGACCAGCTTCAGCCGTTTCTGGAACGCGAAGGCGACGGCTTCGCTCTTCGAATGGACCTCGAGCTTGTGCAGGATGTTCTGTATGTGGTTCCGGGCCGTGAGGTTCGAGATGTGGAGGATGGCGGCGATCTCGGGGGTCGAGCGGCCGGCCGCGAGCATCCCCAGCACTTCGACCTCGCGCGCGGAAAGCCTGCGTGCGCGGATGTCCGGCGATTCCCGCGAGTTTGCGAAGGGAGACGGGGGCGGAGCCGGAAGGTCCGCATCCTGGAGCGAGGGAAGCTCGATTTGCCCCGGCCGCAGGATGTGCGCGAGAAAGAAATCGTCCGGCGCGTGCGCCCCGAGATTCAGAATCGTCACGTCCACGGTGACGACATGGCTGTCGCGGCCCTTCAGCTGGAGACCGAAGTGGTTGACGGTTTCCCCCCGGGCCCCCATTCCGGTGACCGGGCAGCTCTCGGAGCAGTAGCGGTTCCCGAAGGCGTCGCAGCCCTCGAGGGCGGCGCACGGCTTTCCGACCACTTCGGCGGCCGAGAACCCGAGGATCTTCTCGGCGCTCTGATTCCAGAAGACGATCCGATTGTGGCGGTCGGTGATGAAGACGGGATCGGGAGACCGCTTCAGCGAGCCGAACACGGCGGCCATTTCCCCGTGGACGGCGCCAGGCCACATCTTGGGGACCCTTATACGCTCTTGTTCCCGGGCGCGTTAAGACCCGGCCGGACTGCTGTGCTCACGATCCCGAGCCCACGGAAATCACGACTTTTCCCCGGGCGTGGCCCCCTTCCAGATATCGCATGGCCTCCTGGACCTGACTCAACGTGTAGGTCCGGTCGATGACCGGTGTGACCCTTCCGGCCTGCATGAGGTCGCGCAGGACGCCCAGGTCGTCTTTGTCCAGGTGCGCCATGATCATGCCCATGTTCTGACTCACGAACCACGACAACACCTTCGCTCCGAGTGCGCGGTCCAGGGGAGCGATCCACCGGCCGTTCTTGCCGCCGACCAAGACGTACCTCCCTTTGGGAGTGAGGGCCCGCCGGCACTCGAGCAGCGAGTGGTTTCCGACGTTGTCGACAATCAGGTCGTAGCGTTGCCCGGACCCGGTGAAGTCCTCCTTCGTGTAGTCGACGACCTGGTCCGCGCCGATGGACCGGACCATTTGGACGTTCCTCGTGCTGCATACGCCGGTCACGTGCGCGCCGAGCGCCTTTGCGATCTGCACGGCGAACGTACCCACGCCTCCCGAAGCGCCGTTGATCAGGACGCTCTGCCCCGGCTGGAGCCTCCCCTTGTCGCGCAGGGCCTGCAACGCGGTGGTCGCAGCGATGGGGACGGAAGCCGCCTGCTCGAACGTGAGGTTATCCGGCTTCATGACCAGCCTTCGCTCGAAAGCACACGCATACTCGGCGAGGGCCCCGTGCGCCGAGCCGAACACCTCGTCGCCCGGTTTGAACTGCGTGACGTTCCTGCCGACCGCTTCGACCTGGCCCGCCACGTCCACGCCGAGTCGTGTGACCTTGGGTTTGCGAAAACCCATCCCCATCACGCGAGCAACGTACGGCGTGCCTCTCATGTAATGCCACTCGAGCGGATTGACCGACGCCGCGCGAACTCTGAGCAGGATCTGGTCGTCCGTGCACGACGGCTTTGCAATGGTCTCGAGCCTGAGAACATCGGGTGAACCATAGTCGCAATAGACGACGGCTTTCATCAGGGTGGCCTCGGCGGCGTTGTTGCGCCCGCAGTCGTTGGTCGAGGTCCAGTAGGCGACGAGCGCCGCCGCGAAGAGCGCGAGTGAGATCGTGCCCGCACTCCACTTCAGAACGCGTTTTATCTTCATCAGATGGGCTCCCGATTGCGGCGGAGCCGCACCGCTGCGGCGAGGCAAAGCACTGTGAACATCAGCCCGATCCACAGACCGGGAGTGTTCACGAATCTGGCGGGATCGAGTTGCGCGAGGCGATCGAGAGGCGGATCTCCACCGCGCTGAAACTCGACGGCGAAGGGCTCCGTCATGGCGCCTGTCACGCGGTACTTCAACAGCCCTTCGGCGGGGCGATCGCGGCCGCTTTCTTCTTCGGCGCCGGTTTCGCTTTCGGGCTTTTCACGACCCTGAGTTCATCGAAATCCGCTCGGAAGTGCAAGCGCCGATCCAGGTGCTTGCCGGTGCTCCATGAATAGCCGGAGGTAGACTCGTCCCAGCACATTGTTGTCCCCCGGAACCCGTCTCGGCTCGTACGAGATCCTGTCCCCTCTCGGCGCGGGCGGAATGGGCGAGGTCTACCTCGCCCGGGACACGCAGCTCGGCCGGGAAGTCGCGATCAAGGTGCTCCCGGAAGGAGTGTCCGCCGACGCGGAGCGGCTCAAGCGCTTCGAAAGGGAAGCGCGATCCATCTCGGCGTTGAACCACCCGAACATCGTGACGATTCACGAGATCGGGAGCGAGGGCAGCATCTCCTACATCGCGCTGGAACGCGTGGAGGGCTCGACCCTGCGGCAGCTGCTCGCCGCCGGGCCGCTCCCCACGAAGAAGATCCTCTCGATCGCGGCGCAGGCCGCCGAGGGGCTGGCGAAGGCCCATGCGGCCGGGATCGTGCACCGGGATCTGAAGCCCGAGAACCTGATGGTGACGCCGGACGGTCTCGTCAAGATCCTCGACTTCGGTCTCGCAAAGCTCTCCGGCTTTCCCGAAGGCTCGGATGAGGCGTCGGTCGCGCCCACGGTTTCCGGGGGCACGGAGCCGGGAATGGTGATGGGCACGGTGGCGTACATGTCGCCGGAGCAGGCCGTCGGCAAACCTCTGGATTTCCGTTCGGACCAGTTCTCGCTCGGAGCCGTGCTCTACGAGATGGCCGCCGGCCGCCGTCCGTTCGAGCGCGCGACGCGGCCCGAGACGCTGACGGCGATCCTACGCGAGGAGCCGGAGTCGCTCTCGTCGGCGGCTCTCGCGACGCCGGCGCCGCTGCGTTGGATCGTGGAGCGCTGCCTCGCGAAGGACCCCGACGAGCGCTACGCCTCGACGAGAGATCTGGCCCGGGATCTCTCGCAGATGGCGACACACCTGTCCTCGATGTCCGCGCCGGGCCCAGCGGCCGCCGAGGTTGCGCTTCGGAAGAAGTCCTTCACGCCGGCGGGACTCGTGCTCATCGGCGTCGCCGTCGGGCTGCTCGCGGCCGGCGCCGTCTTCCGGCTCCGGGGGTTCGGGCGCACGGAGACCCCGCCCCGGCTCACCCGCGCGACTTTTTCACCCGGGCTGCAGGAGCAGCCGGCCTTCTCGCCCGACGGCAAGTTCCTCGCCTACGTCACGGACGAGCGCGGAAACCTCGACATTGTCGTCGTGCCGCGCGGCGGAGGGGCACCGATCCGCGTGGCCGCGAGCGACGCCGACGAAGCGCAGCCCGCCTGGTCTCCCGACGGGACGAAGATCGCCTTCTGCTCGGCGCGTGACCATGGCGGGCGGCTCAACTTTGCGATCGGGCAGGACGCGCTCACGGAGCTCGTGGATGGCCGGGGCGGGGACCTGTTCATCGCGCCCGCGCTCGGCGGCACGGCGGTCAAGCTCGTGGACGACGGCTACTACCCCGCGTGGTCGCCGGACGGCAAGCGCATCGTGTACCAGTCGAGCCGAGGCGGGCAGTGGGACCTCTGGACGATCTCCCCGGAAGGCGGCCAGCCGACGCGGCTCACCCATGACGACGAGTTCGACTATCAGCCGTGCTGGTCGCCCGACGGGAAATGGATCGCGTACGGCTCGGGGACCGGGGGCGTCACGAACCTGCGCGTGATTCCGGCGGGGGGCGGCGCGCCGGTGGACCTGACGCACGGGGCGACCTTCGTCCTCCATCCCTACTGGTCCCCCGACGGACGTTCCATCGTCTACTCCACCCTCGACAACGTCACGAACCTCTGGGAGCTGCCCGTCGCGGACGGCAGGGCCGCCGCAGCTCCTCGCCGCGTCACCCTCGGTCCCGGTCAGGACGTCGACGCGGCGGTGAGCCGGGACGGCAAGCTTGTCGCCTTCGCGACGACCCGAACGAACGGCGACATCTGGGAGCTGTCAATCCCGACAGGGATGCTTCGTCAGGTCACCGCCGAGACGCCTCTCGAGCAATACCCCCAGTTGTCGCCCGACGGGAAGACGCTTCTCGTGGAATCGGATCGCAAGGGTCCATCCGCGATCTGGACGCTCGACCTCTCCGGCAGGTTCCTCGAGCAGGTGTCGCCGGATGGAGCAAGGACCGCGCACTGGTCCCCCGACGGCCGCCAAGTCTCCTACGTCCTCGGGGGAACGATTCGAATTCACCCGCTCGGCAGTGTTTCGGGCGTCGACACGGGCCTTCACACGGCCAACCCGGCGTCGTCGTTCTCTCCCGACGGAACGATGCTGGCGTTCTCCCCCCCGGGGGACCAGACGCTCTCCGTGTATTCGATCTCCACGCACGCGGTCCGTCGACTCGGTGCCGTGCCAGACGTCCGCGGGGTCGTGGGGGACGCGACGTGGTCCGGCGACGCAAGCGTCCTCGTGGCACAGGTTCAGAGGGCGATGACGCGGGAGTTGTGGATCCTGCCTGCGGACGGGAGCGCGCCGAAGAAGCTCACGAACGGCGAGTTCGAGGATTCGCATCCCCGCTGGTCTCCCGTGAACCCCGATGAAATCCTCTTCCTGCGCGACCACCGCCGGCTCTGCGTCATCTCGATTTCGACGGGCCGCGTCCGCGAGCTGCCGTTCCAAATGGACGGGACGTACTTCCTCGACTATGCCTCCTGGTCAGGCGACGGAAAGCGGATTTACTTCAGCATCCACAAGAAGGCCGGGAACATCTACGTGATCGACCGCTGAGGGAGCCCGCCCCAGGTGTCGGCGCGGTGGCGGCATAAAATCCGGACCAGACTCGCGCGTTGGAGTGAGACGTGAGGAGAAGGAAGTGGTGGAGCTGATCAGGATCGAACTGACGACCTCCTGAGTGCGATTCAGGCGCTCTCCCAAACTGAGCTACAGCCCCACCCGGCCGGAGAGGCGCGGAGATTAACGGGAAGGTGGCAGGCCGTCAAACGCTCGGATCGGTCGGCTCAATTTCCGTCCGTGGTCCGGGGCGTCTCGCGGAGCTTGCGCGCGACGGCCCGGAAGACGCCCTCGATCAGGAGGTCTTCCCCGAGAATCCGCCCCACGACGAAACGCAGCGGCCGCGAGTGGATCGTCGCGTCCTCCGTGACCTTCAGCCGGGTGGCGTCGTTCTCGGGCGCGAGCGAGAACGACCACGTCCCGGAGTACGCGAGGCCGGGCTCGGTCGTGAAGAAGACGAGCTCGACGGGAGGCCGCTGTATGCGAGCCTCGATCCGGACCGGCGAACCGAGGATCTCGATCGAGGGCGGAAGCCGGTTCTTCTCGATGGCGCTTTCCATGATCTTGAGGTCGGAGCGATCGAAAGGAAGCTGTCGTATCGACAGGAGTGCCCTCCAGACGCGCTCGGGTGGCGCCCCGAAAACGCGCGTGCGCGACAGAACGTGCTGCGGCTCCATCCAGGCTCCCCCCACGAAGACGAGCACGAAACCGGCGATCAGAACGCAGACGAGGACGAGGAGTCTTTTCATCGGCGTGGGATGAGGCCTTTCGCGTAGGGATCGTCCTCCAGGCCCGGATCCGGAAGAAGGTCTCTCAGGCTCGCGCCTTGTAGCACGGCACGTTCCTCGCGGTTGGCCTTCGAGAAGACGCGGTGGAGCCTGGTGGCGGCCGCGTCGTGGCCCGCGGGAACGGCGCGCGGCGCGGATTCGCCGATGGCGCGCGAGACGGCGTAGAGGGAGATCGTCTCGGGCGCCCGCGAGAGGGCGAGATCTCCGTCTGCCGAGGCGACGAGGAGCCCCGCCTCGCGGAGCGCGGCCACGAGCTGCCCGATTGCCTCGTCAGGCCTTCCGACCTCGGCCGCGAGAGCCGCCGGAGAACGCGTCGCGCGGTCGTTCTGCCACGCGCCGGCGAGGACGAGCAGGAGACGCGTTGCCACGTAAAGCCGGCCCCCTTCCTCCGTGCGCTCCACGGGGGCGTCGTGGTCGAGAAACTCGTCCCGGTACTGGATCGCGTGGGCCAGGGAGACTCCCCCGAGAAAGAACGTCGTCATGATTCCGATCGCGATCACGAAAATGACGATCGCCGAGAGCGAACCGTAGGTCTGATTGAGAGACGTGAGGTGCGCGACGCCGCGCGCGAAACCGACGCGCAGGAGCGTGAGCGAGGCGCTCACGACGAAGGCCGCGATCATCGCGGGCGCCCACCGCACGTACGAGCCCGGGAGCTTCCGGTAGAGGTAGGCGAGCAGTGCGAACGACATGAGCGACCCGAGAGGACGGAAATCGCCGAGCGGCGCGCCGCTCTCGAGAAGAATCGACGTGAGGACGCCGAGGGCGATCGGCCCGAGGATCATGACCGAGAGGGCCAGGCCCAGCCGGCGGAGCGGCCGGCGCGAAGTCAGTGTGGAGCCCCAGAGAGCCTGCACGGTGCTTTCGACCTGGAAAAACGTCCGGAGCGACGTGACGAGGAAAAAAAGCGTCGCGGTGCCCGACACGGAGGTCGCCTTCACGCTGAAGGCCTGCAGACTCGTCACGAAGTCGCGCCCCGCCCCCGGCAGGAAGCGAAGCAGGCGGTAGAGGCCGGTCCCCGACTGGCCGAAGAACGCCGAGGTGAGGAGCGTGACGCATGCGACGAGGGGGACGAGGGTGAGGAGAGCCGAATACGCGAGGCTCGCCGCGAGATCGAAACCGCGCGCGTCGAGGAACCGGCGCATGGTCCCCACGAGCACCGCGCGAGAAAGGGCGGGAGCCTCGTGGAGCCTTCTTCCGGCGAGGCGCGCCGGCGCCGCCCTGGAGCTCATTTCACACCCATCGTACCTTCCCCTGGCGTTCCGCCTGTGACAAGATCACGGGCCCGAGGAGGTCGGACCATGGCAAACAGCACGGTCGAAGACGCCGCAAAAGCAGTCGAACAGAAGATCGACGCGGCCCGCGAGTCGATGGGCGACAAGGCCGGCCGTCTGCGCGAGCGCGTGGGCGACGTCGCCGAGAGCGTGAAGGCACGCGCGGGCGCCCTGAAGGACAAGATCGCCAACACGGACTGGGAAGACGTCCAGGCAGGCGTGAAGAGCTATGTGCGCGACAACCCCGGCAAGTCCGTCGCGATCGCGCTCGGCGTTGGCTTCGCTTTGGGCATGCTTCTCCACCGCAGGAGAGACGATTGATGGAAGACGCCGCGGTTCGCCCTCCGGCGCCGCACGGCGCCTCGCCGGACGGTCCGGTCGGCCGGCCCGGAGAGCCCTTCGACGACTTTTTCCCGAAGGACATCGACTGGAAGAAGGCGGCCCTGGACACCGTCGAGCGCCATCCTCTCGCATGCCTCGCGGGTGCCGCGGCGGTCGGGTTTCTCATCGGCCGTTACCGGGGGCGCGTCATCGTGGGCGCTCTCGCCGGGATCGCGACGAACATGGTCCTCCGCCAGCTGGGCGACGCGTTCACGGCCGGCGAACTTTAAGAATTCGATTCTGTTTTCGGAATCGGATTTCTTAGAAGGGTGTGCGGGGGCGGAAGCGTCCTCTTCCTGAGTAGACTCCCCCCATGGTGAAGGCCACGAAGCCTCATCCGTCGATCCTGACGTTCGCGTCGTCGGCCGGTTGAGCCTGCAAGCTGGGTCAGTCTGACCTGGTGAAGCTGCTGGGTGCGTTGCCGCGGGTTCACGACCCGCGTGCTCTCGTCGGATTCGAATCGTCCGACGACGCGGCCGTGTTCCGCCTCGGCGGGGCCGACGACGCCGATCCGGACACCTTGCTCGCCACGACGGACTTCTTCACGCCCGTCGTGGACTCTCCTTTCGATTTCGGGCGGGTGGCGGCCGCGAACGCGCTTTCGGACATCTATGCGATGGGGGGAGAGGCGCTCTTCGCCCTCAACCTGGTGGGCTTCCCGGTGAAGGCCCTTCCGTTCGAAGTGCTCGGCGAGATCCTGCGCGGGGGCGCGGAAGTGGCGCGCGACGCGGGCGTTCCCGTGCTCGGCGGCCACTCCACGGATTTCGACGTGCCGTTCTACGGCATGGCCGTCACGGGGCGCGTCCGCCTCTCGCGCCTCCGGCGCAACGTGGGTGCGCGGCCGGGAGACGCCGTCGTCCTCACGAAGGCGGTGGGCACGGGAATCCTGACGTCGGCGCTCCGGGCCCGTGTGCTCAGGGAGGGTTCGCTCTTTTCCGCCCTGACGAGGGATTCCGGGCCCTCGGAGGACGACGAGCGCGCGGCGATCGCCTCGATGACGCGCCTGAACCGGCCGGCGGCGCGCGCGGCCGACGCGTTCGCCGTTTCAGCATGTACGGACGTCACGGGGTACGGGCTTCTCGGACACCTCAAGGAGATGCTGGGCGGTGGCGGCGTCTCGGCGGAGATCTCGGTGGGAGCCGTGCCGCTTCTCGCCGGCGCGCGCCGCCTCGCGGCCGCCGGGATCGCCCCCGACGGCACCCGCCGCAATCTCGCGGCCGCGCGGCCCGTTCTGGAGATCGCGCCGGGCGTGTCCGAAACCGATCTGCTCCTCCTCGCGGACGCGCAAACGTCGGGGGGCCTTCTCTTCGCGCTCCCTCAGACCGGCGCGGACGCCCTCGTCGCCTCTCTCCGCGCGGGTGGAGACGCCGCCGCCTCGGTGGTGGGCCGCTTCCTTCCGGTCGGCGCCGTTCGTGCCGGTATCCTCCGCGTCGTACCCTGAAGCCTCGCACCTCGAGGAAAGGAAGGTCCCCATGGCTGACGACACGACGAGCGAAGAACACTGGGTAGGCGTCGCCCCTGCCGCGAACGAGTCGGAGGCCGCGCTCATCGCGGGATTTCTCGAGAGCCGGGGAATTCCGGCGCGCGTCGTGGACCGGAGCTTTCACCAGACACCGACCGAGAGCGAGGATCTCTCGCCGATCGAGGTCGGGGTGCCTGCGGGGCGCGCGGAGGAGGCTCGTAAAGAGCTCGCGACCCGCGAGAAGGCGTTTGCGAAGGACCCTGGGTCTGCTTCCGATCTCCAGACCGACGAGGGCCCCCGGGACGTTCCTCCCGAAGGCGATGGCGGTAAGGGGAACCTTGGATAGAATCCTCCCGGAGTTCGCGCACGCTTGAGCCCTGAACAGATCGGTCGCTATGTCATCCTGCGCACGCTGGGCCGGGGCGCCATGGGCATCGTGTACCTCGCGCGCGATCCCCAGATCGAGCGCGAGCTCGCCCTGAAGACGATCCGGTTCGACACGGCCGAGAAGAGCTTCGGCGCGGACGAAGCGAAGGCGCGCTTTCTGAAAGAGGCGCGCATCTCGGGCCGCCTCCAGCACCCGCACATCGTGACCGTGTTCGACGTCGGCGAGGACCAGGGAACTCTCTACCTCGCCATGGAGTACGTCCAGGGCGGGAGCTTCTCGCAGCGCCTCGTCGACCCCGCGGGCTTCCCGATCCGCGAGCGGATCCGCGTCGTGGCCGAGGTGGCCGAGGCCCTCGCGCACGCGCATGAACGTGGCGTGCTGCACCGCGACGTGAAGCCCGCGAACATCCTGCTTTCGCCGACGCTTTCGGCGAAGGTCACGGACTTCGGGATCGGAAAGCTCCTGACCGGCGACACAGAGCTCACGTCCACCGGTCAGATGGTGGGTTCGCCCGCCTACATGTCTCCCGAGCAGATCAAGGGCGAGAAGCTCGACGCCCGAACCGACATCTTCTCCCTCGGCATCGTCCTCTACCAGGCGCTGACGCTGCGCAAGCCCTTCCCGGCCGATACCTTGACGACACTCGTCTACCAGATTCTTCACGAGGAGCCGCCGGATCCGAGCCTCGTGTCGAGCGACGTTCCCGACGGCCTGCGAGAAGTCATCCAGAAGTGCCTCGCGAAGGACCGGGCGAATCGCTACGCCGACGCGGGGGAGCTCGCCGACGACCTGCGCGAAGTGCTGGGTTTTTCGCCGGTCGCTTCCACGGCGGGATTCTCGGAAAGCAAGGTCAAGCGCCTGCGGCCTTCGTCGGGCACGCATCCGCCCGTCGCGCCGCTGGCGCCGCCCCCCGGCGCCTTCGCGTCGAATGCGCCCACGGCCGCGCTGCGCGTGTCATTGCCTGTCGGAAAGGCGGGGCCGGCCGGAGACTCGGCGGAGGACGCGGGCACGTCCGCGCCGACGGTGGTGTCGATGCCCGCCGTCGCCGGTCCCGACCCCGACTCCGAATCGCCCACGATCACGACCGGCCGCCGCATGGGCGAGGCCGTGGCGAAAGCAGCAGCGGCGGAGGGAGCCGCTGCCGGCGTCTCCGCACCACCCTCGCCCGGCGTCAGGAAGAGGGGCCTTTCTCCGCTCGTCCTCGGAGGCGGCCTCCTCGCCGTCGTCGCGCTCGTCCTCGGCGCTCTCGTGCTTTCGAAAAAGAGCGACAAGGGACTCGACGGGGCGACGCCCGCCCCCACCGGCGCGCCGGCTTCCATCGGCGCGCCGGCTTCCATCGGCGCGCCCGCGGCTCCCGGCGCGACGGCCGGGACGGCGTCGTCGGCGGCTCTTCTCCCGGCTCCGGCTCCGATTCCCCTCAGCCCTCCGACGCCGGCGACGGCCGGGCCTGCGGTCGCGGTCGTCGAGACTCCCGCCCCCGGGAGCGTGCCGACCCCCGTGCCTGCGAAGAAAGGGCGCGTCAAGCCGACGGCGGCCCCCGAAGTGGCCGCGGCCTTGGCCGTCCCGGCCGTGGTGACGACGGCGAAGCCGGCGCAGAGACCTGCCGACCTCACGGTCACAATCCGCCGCTTCCTCAAGGTCGACGTCTCGCCGAACCAGGCGCGCGTCTTTCTCGACGGGCGGTACATCGGCATTTCCGACGACTGGGACGACTCGGGCGGCGGTTCGCTTCTGGCGTTCAATCTCGAAGGCGCCCACCGCCTCCGCATCTGCGCACCGGAGCATCGCGACCTGATCGTCGATCTGATCGTGAGATCGACGGCCACCGACGACAAGGTCACGATCGACCGCAGCCTGGAGAAGGGAACCCCGGACGGCCCGACCGGCCCCGAAGGGAAGCTCAAGCGCCCGAGCTACCGCACGGTGCGCGGCGCCGTCTTCAACATCGAGCCGCCCGACGCGATGGTCACGGTGAACGGCCGCGAAGTGGGGCCCGCGTCGAAGTTCGCGAAGGAAGACCTTCAGTTTGCGGACATGGCGGTCTACGAGGTCGTCTTGACCGCGCCCGGGCACGAGCCGAAGACTCTGCGCGTCCTCGTCGGGCCGACGGCCGGCGAGGTGCGCGCGAACATCAAGGAAAAGCTCAAGAAGTTGTGAGCGCGGGCGTGAACAAGGGCGTCAGATGGGTCCCGCGAGGATGCGGAAGCCCGCGGCCTTCTTGATCGCCTCCTCGAGCCGCCTCGCCAGAACGAGCGCGACTCCCGCCAGGAGCGGCGCGCCCTCGGGCGCGCCCGAAGCCAGGAGCCTCTGAAAGACCGTGCGCGTCAGGACGTAAACGACGGCGGGGCCGCCGTGCGCGTAGATGTCCGCCGACCGGGGCGCGTCGTCCACGAGCGCCATCTCGCCCGCGATGTCGCCGCGGCGGAGAATCGCGAGCGCTTCCTCGCCCGCGCCCGCGATTTCGAGCGACACGCGGAGCCGGCCCTCGGCGAGAAGGAAGGCTTCGTCTCCTCGCTCGCCCGCCGCGAGCAGCGCCGCTCCCGGGAGCACGGTCCGCGCGACGAGCCCGAGCGAGGGCAGGAGCGCCGGGTCGAGGCCCGCGGTCTCGAACAGGTCGCTCGCGTGGGCCGGGTCGACCGGTCCGTCCTCGATCGTGCCTGCCGGGGCGCGGGTGTGAGGGGGCGGTGTCGCGATCCCCTCGAAGAAGCGGCCGAGCGCGGCGTTTGTTTCGCGAAGCGTGGCCGTGAGGCTCGCGAGGGCGAGCCTGCGAAAAGCGCCGCCTGAAGCCCCCGGCTCGAAGAGAAGGGCATGCGCCTCGTCCGCGGGAAACCAGGCGCCCTCGCTGCCCGGTTCGGGCGCGACGCGCGCGATCCCGGGTGAGCCCCCGAACGCCGCCCGGAGATCGAGGAAGACGGGAGCCGAGAGACGGGCGACGGGATGCGGTCCGAAGGGAGTCTCGGCCAGAAGCGTCGCGCCTCCCGCGAGAAAGAGATGCAGGGAGGCGGGCGTCGCGGTGTCACGGAACTCGTCCCCGGCGGCGAAGCGCCGGCGCGGACGCGTGGCGGCGAGCGTCGTGGCGTCCGGGTTTCGGGGCCTTTCCATTCGGGGATTATCGCCGCGGCCTGAAGCATCCGTTCGGTTGACGGGGATCGGAGGGGGCCGTATCGTCCCGCGCGGCGATGAGCGCTCCCTCCTCCTCCCTAAAGCGCACGCCCCTCTGGGACAGACACCGCGCCCTCGGCGGGAAGCTCGTGCCGTTCGGCGGGTGGGACATGCCGGTCGAGTATTCGGGCCTCGCCGACGAGCACCGGGCGGTCCGGACGCGCGCGGGCCTTTTCGACGTGTCGCACATGGGCGAGATCCGCGTGCGCGGACCGAAGGCGTTCGAGACGGTTCAGCGCCTGACGTGCAACGACGTGGCGGCGCTCGACGACGGCAAGGTCCAGTACTCGGCGTTCCTCACCGAGAAGGGCACGTTCGTCGACGATCTCCTCACGTACCGGCTCGCCGACGACGACTATCTCCTTGTCGTGAACGCGTCGAACACGCCGAAAGACGTCGCGTGGGCGAAGGCGGCCGAGTGCCGGGGCGTTGCCGTGGAGGACGAATCGCCCGTCTGGGCGCAGCTCGCGCTCCAGGGGCCGCTCGCCGAGAGGATCCTCCAGCCGCTCACCGACGTGCCGCTCGCGAAGATCACGTATTACCGGTCCCAGGCGGGAAAAGTCGTCGGCGTGCCGGCGCTCGTCTCGCGCACGGGATACACGGGAGAGGACGGCTTCGAGGTGTATCTGCACCCGGATCATGCGGGCGACGTGTGGGACGCCATCCTGAGATCCGGGGGCCCTTACGGCATCCTGCCCGCGGGCCTCGGCGCGCGCGACACGCTGCGGCTCGAGGCCGCGCTCGCGCTCTACGGGAACGACATCGACGACGAGCACACGCCGTGGGAGGCGAACCTCGGCTGGATCGTGAAAATGAAGAAGGGCGACTTCACCGGCCGCGAAGCCCTCGCGAAGCAGAAGGAGGCGGGCGTCGTCCGCCGGCTCGCGGGCTTCGAGGTGACCGGACGCGGCATCGGCCGGCACGGCTACCCGGTCTCGGTCGACGGCGCTTCGGGCCCCGTCGGCGTCGTGACGTCGGGCACGCAGACGCCCACGGTGGGGAAGGCCATCGGCCTCGCGTACGTTCCCGCCGGCCGCGTCACACCCGGCACGCCGCTCGCAATCGACGTGCGCGGCCGTTCCGTGGCGGCGCACGTCGTTCCGACGCCGTTCTACAAGCGAGAGACCTGACATCTCAGGAGAGGGACATGAGCGCTTATCCGGACGACCGCAAGTACACACGGAGCCACGAGTGGATCCGCGTCGACGGTGACGTGGGGACGATTGGAATCAGCGACCACGCGCAGAAGGAGCTCGGGGAGGTCGTGTTCGTCGACATGCCCGACGTCGGCGAGATCTTCGACGCCGGCCAGGAATTCGGCACGATCGAGTCCGTCAAGGCGGTCTCGGAAATCTTCCTGCCCGTCGCGGGCGAGGTCCTCGAAGTGAACAAGGTCCTCGTCGACGAGCCCGGAGCCGTGAACGAAGATCCTCACGGGGACGGATGGCTTCTCAAGATCAAGCTCTCGTCGGACAGCGAAATGGATTCCCTCCTCAACGCGGCCGACTACGAGAAGTTCGTGGAAGAGGAAGCCAAGGCCTGACCGGCGGATGCGTTACATCCCGAACAGCCCCGCCGAGCGGGAGTCCCTTCTCGCGGCGGTGGGCGCGGAGTCCATCGACGATCTCTTCGCGACGGTGCCCCGCGCCGTCTACCTGAGAGAGCCTCCGGGCCTTCCCCCGCCGGCCTCCGAGATCGAAGTGCGGCGCGACATGGGACGGATGGCGGCGAAGAACGCGCACCTCGGCGACTGGACGTCGTTTCTGGGCGCCGGCCTCTACAGCCACCATGCGCCCGCCTTCGTCTCGCAGCTGCTCCTGCGCGGCGAGTTCCTGACGGCGTACACGCCCTACCAGCCCGAGGTCTCGCAGGGGACGCTCACGGCCATCTACGAGTTCCAGACGCACATCGCGCTTCTGACCGGAATGGACGTCGCGAACGCGTCGATGTACGAGGGTGCTTCGGCGTTCGTCGAAGCGGTCCTCATGGCCGAGCGCCTCACGAAAAAGAAGACGAAGGTCGTCGTCTCCGCCGGTCTCCATCCCGAGTACCGGCAGTGTCTCCGCACGTATCTCGTGAACTTTCCGTTCACGATCGTCGAGGTTCCCCTCGCCGCGGATGGCACGACCGACGCCGGAGCGCTCGCGGCCGCCGTGGACGACGCGACGTTCGCCGTTTGCGTGCAATCTCCGAACGTGTTCGGCGTCGTCGAGAGCTGGAAGGCCGCAGCCGATCCCGCCCACGCGCACGGGGCTCTCGCGATCGGCGTCGTGAACGAGATGTTCTCTCTCGCGGTGCTCGAGGCGCCGGGCGCCTCGGAGATCGACATCGCCTGCGGAGAAGCCGCCTCGTTCGGCCTTGCGCCCTCGTTCGGCGGACCGCTCGTCGGATTTCTCGCGTGCCGCGACGCTTTCAAGCGCCAGATTCCCGGCCGGCTCGTGGGGCGCGCGACGGACTCGGAAGGGCGTTCGGGCTTCTGCCTGACGCTCTCCACGCGTGAACAGCACATCCGGCGCGAGAAGGCCACGTCGAACATCTGCACGAACCAGGGGCTGTTCGCCCTCGCGGCGACCATGACGCTCTCCGTCCTGGGGAAGCAGGGCCTCCGCGAGACGGCGGTCCAGTGCCTGTCCAAGACGGAATATCTCAAGGCGTCCGTCAAGGGGATCCCCGGCCCGTTCTCCGTCGCGTTCTCCGGCAAGACCTTCAACGAATTTGCCCTCCATTGCGGCGTCCCGGTCGACGAGGTCCTGCGCCGCGCCGAGGAGCGAAAGATCTTCGCGGGCGTGCCGTACGCGCGCCTCGAGCCCGCGGCCGCCCAGCGCCGGAACCTCCTGCTCGTCGCGGTGACCGAGCGCACGCCGCGGAGCGGGCTCGACGCCCTTCTCGACACGCTGAGGTCCTTCTCATGAGCGATCACGGAACTCTTACGTCTTCTCCGACGTCCGCCCCGCTGCCCACCCGCGCGGACGCCCGCCTCGATCGGCGGAGGCGCTTCGGTTCGCTCTTCGACGCGCCGCGCACGGGGCGCGTCGGCGTCCTCCTTCCGCCGCTCGACGTGCCCGAGGCCGATCCGGCCGCGCTCTACGGGAAGGCGCACCGGGAGAGAGTCGCGGGCGAGGTGGAGGCTTCCGAGACCGACGTCGTGAGGCACTTCACGCGCCTCTCGCAGATGAACTTCGCGATCGACACGGCGCTCTACTCGCTCGGCTCGTGCACGATGAAGCACAACCCGCGGATCAACGAGGAGATCGCGCGACTCGCGGGCTTCAACGACACCCATCCCTATGCGCCGGTGCACCTCGCCCAGGGCAACCTCGAACTCATGTGGCGGCTCGAGGAGGCCCTGAAG
>DASVJU010000324.1:0-2353 GCA_036385755.1 Thermoanaerobaculia bacterium | reverse complement strand
CTGCATCCGCCGACGCTCGAAGCCCTTCGACGCGTTCCACCATTTCGGCGTTCCGGCCCATCCGGCCCAGACATTCGGCGATCCGCAGATCCGCTGAGAGAATGCGCTGTGCGATCCCTTCGGCGTCTGCCGAAAGTCTCTCGAAGGCCACGAGAGCGCGCGAGAGCTTGCCCTTCTGAAGATCGATGGAGGCCAGCCCGTAGCGGATGGTCAGCAGACTCACGCGCATGTCGAGTCTGCGGGCCATCAGGAGTGCCTTGGCATAGGTCGCCTTGGCCGCGTCGAGACGGGAGAGTCGAACGAGGGCGTAGCCGCGGTTCACGAGCGTTGAGGCGTAGGCAACCTCGTCGCGCTCCGGATGGAGGTTCCGAAGCGCGCTGTCGAAGAAGCTGAGCGCGGACGCCGCGCTTCCTCGATGCGAAAGCAACGTTCCGATGGCCGCCTCCGCCCGCCCCTGCCAGTTCTCCTGCCCGTAAAGCCGGAACTCCTCATGAGCGGCGCGGAGCAACTTCCATGATCCCGTGAAATCGCTGGCAAAGCTCGCCGCCGAGCCCTCGAAGTAGTCAGCGAGCGCTAGCGCAAAGCTGTCTTCGCCGGCTTCGACGAAACTCACCCGGGCGCGCTGCGCGGCGATGCGCGCCTCGCCGGGCTCGCCGGACATGTTCAGCGCGTTCGACTCGAGGAGTGCGGCCTCGCCGAGTACCTGCTCGCGGCACACCGGCTGCGCGGGGCCCTTGTCCTTGAGGTACGGGAGGCTTCGGGTGGCGTCGGCGACTGCCTTCGCGAACGCGACGTACATCGCCGGGTCGCTGGAGACCTTCGGCATCGCGAGCTGGCACGCATACAGGTATGCGTAGCCACGGCTCGGGTCGGATTCGATCTTTCCGAGCAACTCCTGCGCCTTTTCGAGCCCGGCTCCCTTTTCTTTCTCTTCCAAAACCGCCTTTACGATCTCGGCCGCGAGCTGCCGGCCGTCGTGGGAGAGGCGGCCGAGGCGATCGGCGGGGCGGCTCTTCTTCTTGAACTTGAGGAGGAACTCCTCGCGCTCGTCGGCCGGCGCGTCGTCCTGCGGCAGCTCGTCGAAGAAGGCGTCGAACTCTTCCTTCATCTCGCGCGCCTTCGACAGCGTGCGGATGTCGGCGAGATGCTTTCCGCAGGACGGGCAACCCGTGGCCACGTGGGCCTTCACGTGCGCGTTCAGCTCGGTCGTCCCCTCTGTGAGGAGCTCGAAGAGCTCCCACTGCTCGGGGTGCGCGGGCGAGGCGGCCGAGTTCTGGAATTCCGCGCTCATGCGAGCACCTTCCGCATCTTGTCGAGGCAGCCCCAAATGCGCTTCCAGACGGTCTTTTTCGAGTAGCCCGTGGCCTTCGTCATGTCGGCCAGGCTGTATTCCTGCCCGAAATAGAGCCGCACGATGCGCTTGCACTTCGGGCCCGCGCTGCGGATGGCCTTGTTCACCATGCGCACGGCTTCGAGGCGCGCGGTAACGCGCTCGCACCCGGGATCGGCCACGTCCATTCCTTCCGGAATCTGCTGGACGCTGCGCTCCTTCGCCATCGCGATGTTCAGGCAGGTGTTGAGAAACGCGATCTTCACGTAGCCGATCGGGTCTTTTACGCGCGGGTCGCGCGCGAGAACGCGCATGTAGACGGTCTGGACGGCGTCTTCCGCCTCTTCGCGGCTGAAGTTGTATTTCCTCACCGCGAGGCCGATGAGCTTGGGCCTGAGGACGTTGTTCAGCGCGGTCCAGTCCCACTCGCCGGGCGTGACTCCCGCGGCCTCGGACGTGACGTCGTCACTGGCGGGAAGCTCGTCGGAGAGGACGGCGCGAAGCACGGAGACCTCCGACAGATCCGACATCGACCCACCACCGGCGAGTGCCGGCGTCAAGCCCATGCCGTCCGTCGTGTTCCACGCTGCCATGGACGAACTCCACTCGGGTGCCGCGCCAGCCTATGCCTCTGGCGAGGTACCCGAAAGCGAACCCGGGGGAATTGTGTCACAAAACACCGTCTGTCAAGAGAAAAATCGACCCCGGACACGGCCCCAAGCGTATGCTTCTCCCCGCGCAGGGATCGCGTCATGCGACCCGGACGCATCGAGCTCCTCCGCTTCCCCGGGGTCTTTGTCTTTCGGCGTCTTACTTCCATGGAGAAGATAGCCATGTCCACTGTCTCTGCGATCCCACAGCGAAAGGTCACGCTCCTCACGCTTCAGGCGAAGAAGGACCGCGGCGAGCCGATCACGATGCTCACCGCGTACGACTTCCCGACGGCCCGCGCTCTGGACCGCGCGGGCGTGGACTCGATTCTCGTCGGGGACTCGCTCGGCATGGTCGTCCTCGGCTACGACA
>DASVJU010000323.1:0-3333 GCA_036385755.1 Thermoanaerobaculia bacterium | reverse complement strand
GGGTTCATAATCCGCGCCCCCATGGACGCGATCGTCATTCGCGGAGCCCGCGAGCACAATCTCAAGAACCTGTCCCTCACGATCCCCCGTAACGCGCTCGTCGTGCTGACGGGAGTGTCGGGGTCCGGAAAGTCCTCGCTGGCTTTCGACACGCTGTTCGCGGAAGGGCAGCGGCGTTACGTGGAGTCCCTGTCCGCGTACGCCCGGCAGTTCCTCGAGCAGATGGAGAAGCCGGACGTGGATTCGATCGAGGGGCTGTCGCCCGCGATCTCGATCGAGCAGAAGACGACGTCGAAGAATCCGCGCTCGACCGTCGGCACGGTCACGGAGATCTACGACTATCTCCGCCTCCTCTACGCGTCGATCGGCAAGCCCCACTGCGCCTCGTGCGGGCGGGAGATCGCGGCCCAGACGATCCAGCAGATGACGGACCGCATTCTCGCGCTGCCCGAGGGCACGCGCTTCATGCTTCTCGCGCCGTTCGTGCGGGGGAAGAAGGGCGAGTACAAAAAGCAGATGGAGGAGATGGTCAAGCAGGGCTTCCTGAGGGCCCGGGTCAACGGGAAGATGGTGGATCTCGAGAGCCCGCCCGAGCTCGACAAGCAGAAGAAGCACACGATCGAGGTGATCGTGGACCGCCTCGTCGTCAAGCGCGACGACGACACGCGCCGCCGCCTGACGGATTCCCTCGAAACGGCGACGAAAGTGGGGAAGGGGCTCGTGACGGTGGCGACTCTGGGCGCGACCCCCGACGGGCCGACGACGGACGAGACGCTTTCGACGAGCTATGCCTGCCCCGACTGCGGAACGTCGCTCACCGAGATCACGCCGCGCCTCTTCTCGTTCAACTCGCCGTTCGGCGCCTGCCCCACCTGCAGTGGACTCGGAACAGTCCAGAAGGTGGATCCGGACCGGCTGATTCCCGATCCGTCGAAATCCATCCGCGAGGGCGCGATCGTGCTCTACAAGCAGGGTTCGGCGAACTGGCGGCTGCGGCAGATCGAGCACCTCGCGAAGGTGATGAAATTCTCGCTCGACGTGCCGTTCAAGAAGCTCGGCAAGGACGTTCAGGACGTCATCCTCCACGGCTCGGGCGCGAAAGAGATCAAGTGGAAGTGGAAGTCCGAGAAGGGCGAGTACAACTGGTCGTCGGCTTTCAAGGGCCTCGTGCCGCTCCTCGAGGGCAAATACAAGGAAGTCGAGAGCGAAGAGGCGCGCGCCGAGCTCGAGAACTACATGTCGGCGTCGCCCTGCCCGGCGTGCAAGGGCCGACGGCTGAAGCCCGAAGCGCTGGCCGTGCTCGTGGACGGACGCCCCATCGACACCCTCACGGCAGAGACGCTCGAGGACGCGAAGGCGTTCTTCGACGGGTTCCGGCCCTCGCCGCGCGAGTGGGAGATCGCCGGAAAGATCCTGAAGGAGATCGGGGACCGCCTCGGCTTCCTGAACGACGTCGGAATCGGCTACCTCTCGCTCTCGCGCGCCTCCGCGACGCTTTCCGGCGGTGAAGCCCAGCGCATCCGCCTCGCGACTCAGATCGGCAGCAAGCTGATGGGCGTCCTCTACGTCCTCGACGAGCCCTCGATCGGCCTGCACGCGAAGGACAACCGGAAGCTCATCGACACGCTCATGGCGATGCGCGACCTCGGGAATACCGTCGTCGTCGTGGAGCACGACGAGGAGACGATCCGCCTCGCGGACCGCGTCGTGGACCTCGGCCCCGGCGCGGGCATCCATGGCGGCGAAATCGTGGGCGAGGGCCACGCCGACGAGCTCGTGAACTTCCCGCGCTCGCTCACGGGCAAGTATCTTTCCGGCGAGCTCGCGATCGAGGTTCCGGCGAAGCGCCGCCCCGGCACGGGGAAATACCTGACGGTTGCGGGCGCCACGGAGAACAACCTCAAGAACGTGACCGCGAGATTTCCGCTCGGCGTCTTCACGGCGGTGACGGGCGTCTCCGGTTCCGGGAAGTCGACGCTCGTGAACGACATCCTCTACCGGGCCGCGGCGCGCATGTTCTACGAGTCGTCCGACAGGCCCGGTGCCCACCGGAAGATCGAGGGACTCGAGCACCTCGACAAGGTCATCGACATCGACCAGTCGCCGATCGGACGCACGCCGCGGAGCAATGCGGCCACGTACACGAACGTCTTCAACTCCATCCGCGACCTCATGGCGCAGGTTCCCGACGCGCGAATGCGCGGGTACGGCCCGGGGCGCTTCTCGTTCAACGTGAAGGGGGGCCGCTGCGAGAACTGCGCGGGCGGCGGACAGATCGCGATCGAGATGCACTTCCTGCCGGACATCTACGTGACCTGCGACGTGTGCGGCGGAAAACGCTACAACCGCGAGACGCTCGAGGTGCGCTACAAGGGCCTCAACGTCGCGGACATCCTCGCTCTCACGGCCGAGCAGGCTGCGGACGTCTTCGCGAACGTGCCTCCCATCAAGCTCATCGCGGGCACGCTCAACGACGTGGGCCTCGGGTACATCCATCTCGGGCAGCCGGCGACGACGCTCTCGGGAGGCGAGGCGCAGCGCGTGAAGCTGGCCCGTGAGCTGGCCCGCCGCGCGACGGGACGCACGCTCTACATCCTCGACGAGCCCACGACGGGCCTCCACTTCGACGACGTGAAGAAGCTCCTGAAGGTTCTGCACGCCCTCGTCGACCGGGGAAACACGGTGGTCGTCATCGAGCACAACCTCGACGTGGTCAAGACGGCCGACTACGTGATCGACCTCGGGCCCGAGGGCGGGGCGCGCGGCGGCGAGCTCGTGGCCGAAGGGACGCCCGAGGAAGTCGCGAAGGCCCCGGGGTCGGCCACGGGCCGTTTCCTCGGCCCGCTCCTTTCCCGCCGTCCGAGGCCCCCGATCCGCTAGAATTTCCCACTACCTTGATCACGGGATTCAATACGGACGTGAAGCACGAAACGAAGGTGTTTCACGTGCAGACCGAGGATCGCGGCCTCGCGAATCCCGTGGTGGAGTCCCTCGTCTACGTGGGCGGCGAGATCCTGCTCTCAAAGAAAAGCCCGTACAAGGACCTGATCACGGGCGACCGCGTGGACGAGAAGGCGCTGCGCGAGATGATGGATCTGCAGCACCGCCGGGTGATCGAGGCCGTCCGGCGTGGGCGCCTCGACAAGGGAAAGGTCGGCGACGCGCCGGCCGACTGGGCCGACGACACGCTGCCGCACCCGGAGAGGGTCTCGCCGGCAGCGCTCGCCGCCGTCAGCGCGATCCTGTCGGCGCCTCCCGAGCCGTTTCCGGGGGATCCCCTCGCGGGCGCCCGGCCGCGCGTGACGACGAGTGCGGCCATGCCGGCGGCCGCTG
>DASVJU010000322.1:0-7203 GCA_036385755.1 Thermoanaerobaculia bacterium | reverse complement strand
TGTTCCCGAGCTCGATGGGAAGAAGGTCGAAATAGATCGTCCGGTCCTGCGCCGTCGAGAGCGACAGGAGCTTGCCGGCCCCGCGCTCGAGGCGCTGATGGAGAATCTTGAGGTTGCTGGTCTTTCCGCAGAGACCGGGACCGTAGTAAACGATCTTGGCCGTCAACTCCTTCGTGGCGTGGTTGAACAGAGCCATGTCCCCTCCGCACTTTCCAGGGTAAGGCCGGAATTATAGGACGGCAGCGTGGCGGCGCGGCGGCGTATCCTCCGGCCGTGAGTCCCGACGCTCGGGAGCGGCGCATCGAGGCCACGTGGGCGGGCCTGCCCATCCGGGGTGTCTCGGTGGCCGGGCGCGAGACGTGGTTCCATCTGCCGACGCTGCATCTCGCGTTCGACCTCGGGCGCGCGCCCACCGAGCTCGTCGCGGTGCCGAACGTCTTCCTCTCCCACCCGCATCTCGACCACGGCGCGGGCCTCGCGTACTGGTGCTCGCAACGCCGGCTCTTGCGGCTGCCGGGCGGGGTCGCGCACACGCATCCGGCGGGCGTGTCCGCCTGGACGCAGATTCTCGAGCTCCATCAGAGTCTCGAAGGCGTGCGCTACGACGCGCGCATCGAGGCGATGGAGCCCGGCGCGCGCGCCTCTCTCCGGCGCGATCTCGAGGTGGAGGCCTTCGAGGCCGACCACCGCGTCCCGACCCTCGCGTTCGTCGCTTCCGAGATCCGGAACCGCCTGCGTCCCGACCTCGCCGGACATTCCTCCGAGGAGATCCGTGAGGCCGCGGCGCGGGGCGAATCGGTGGCGGGGAAGGTCGCGATTCCGCTCGTCGCCTACTCGGGCGACACGGGCGAAGGGATCTTCTCCCGCGCGCCGCACTCGTTCTTCACGGCGAAGGTCCTGCTGCTCGAATGCTCGTTCGTCGAGGAACGCGACCGCGAGCGCTCGAAAGAGTGGAAGCATCTCCACCTCGACGAGATCGCCGAGCGGGCGGATCTCTTCGAAAACGAGGTCCTCGTCCTCACGCACCTGACGCTCAGGACGAGCCCCGGAGACATCCGGAAGGCCATCGCGCGCCGCCTCCCGCCGGGTCTGGCGGCGCGTACGGTGGCCTTCCTGCCGGACTAGACGTCTTGCTGGCTACTGCTTTTCGTACGCCGCGGTCGAGGTGAACGCAACGCCCTTCGCGTTCGTGCCTTCCTGGGTGACGGTGAGACTCTTGCCGTCCGCCGACACGGCGACCTTCGCCTTCACGACGGCCTTTCCGCCCTTCTTCCAGGTGTTCGTGTAGTTGTTGTCGTCGACCTTCATGGGCGCGGCCATGTCGGCGTCCGGGTTTCCCGTCCAGGGGACGTCCTTGCCGTCGAATTTCGACGTGTACCAGCCCTTGGCCGCGACGCCCTCCGCGTTGACACCCTCGCTCGAGAGCTTGATTCCCGCCGGCGTCGCTTCGAACTTCAACGTCTGGCTCTTCGGCCCGGGACCCGGCGTGAACTTCGACTTCGCGACGTTGAGCTTCCAGGTGCCGATCCAGTTGTCGGCGGCGAGGGCCATTGAACCCGAGAGAAACATCACGGAGCACAGGGCACTCACGAACAGACTCTTACGCATGAGATCTCCTTTGAAAGTACGAATTTTGGGAAGAGGGCCGATTCTGTTGTCTGGGCGTCAGGAATGCAAGCCAGACCCGGCGACGCCGGCCCCGGCGATCCGGCCGCGGCTCGCGGCCCATCCTCCGAGCGCCTGCCGCCACTCCCACGCGTGGCCGGGGGAAAGCACGAACTCCACGGGCTCGCCGCGGACGGGTGTGACGCGGAGGACCTTGCTTCGGAGGAACCCTCTCTGCGCCTGTGTTCTCTCGTCTGTCTCGAGACGCTGTATTTCTTCGAATGTGAATGCGCCCGGAGCGGAGAGCAGCGCCTGCCAAACGAGGCCCGCCGGAGTCAGCGCAACGGTACCGGGAAAAAGCGCGCGCCCGCGGCGATCCACGACGCGGCAGGGCGTCCCAATCCGCACGACCCCTCCTAACCCTTCTAAGAAGATCTTGCGACGGTGACGAGCGACCAGTCTCGTCGCGAGAACGAAACCCGCGGTTGCCAGCAAGAAGATCCCTGCAACGACTGCGGTCGCGACGACGCCCGTCACCGAAAGAGCTTCTTGCGGTTCCGGATGTAGTCCCGGAACACGAAGGACGCGAGGTCGGTGGGCGACGCGTAATAGGCCCGGCCGCGCGCGACCTTCGTGAGCGTCTCGACGAAGTCCACGAGCGCGGGATCCGTCGCGATCATGAAGGTCGTGAGCTGAATGTCGTCGCGGCGCAGCTTTTCGGCCTCCTCGAGCGTGCGGTTCACGATCTTGAGGTCCAGGCCGAACGGGTTCTTGTAGAGGCGTCCGCCCTCGTGGATGCACGAGGGCTTGCCGTCCGTGATCATGAAGATCTGCCGGTTGCGCGAACGGCGCCGCATGAGGAGCTGTCGAGACACGGCCAGGCCCGCCTTCGTGTTCGTGTGGAACGGACCGACCTGAGCCTGGCTCAGCGATTCGAGCGGGACGGGCTTCGCCTCGTCGCCGAAGAGCACGATGTCGATCGTGTCCTTCGGGTATTTCTGGAGGATGAGCTCCGTCAGGGCGAGGGCGACCTTCTTGGCCGGCGTGAAACGGTCTTCCCCGTAGAGGATCATCGAGTGGGAGATGTCGATCGCGATCGCGGTCGCGCAGGCGCTCTGGTGCTCCACGTCGAAGACCTCGAAGTCGGAGGGTGTGAGCGCGAGATCGTCCGGATCGCGCCGGGCCGCGTTCGCGACGGTCCGCATCCCGTCGAGGCGCGCGATATCGTCGCCGAATTCGTATGGACGCGTCTCGGGCAGCGCCTCGGCGCCCGTGCCGGCGCGGGGGATGGAGTGAAGGCCCGGGCCCGCTTTCTGGAGCGACGAGAAGATCTCTTCGAGAGCGTTCCGCCGGATGCGGCGCTCGCCGGAACCCATGAGCGTCAGGTTGCCTTCGCCGTCGCGGCCCACGATGCCCTGCTTCTCGAGGGCGGCGCGGAACGCCTCGAGGTCGATGTTCTGTCCGATGATCCCGCGGCGCTGCAGCTCCTGCATCCACTGCATCGCCTGCTCCACGTCGCCGCCGAGGCGCGAGACGAGGTCGAGGAAGAGCTTCAGCAGCTCCTCGTACGTCAGCAGCGACTGCAGGAGGTCGAGAGGCAGCTCTCCGTAGCGGTAATCCACGGCGTCATGCTACGGCAGGAATCGCGGTCCTGGATGCTATCTTCGGCCGCGATGCAGGAGTCGCCCGAAGACGTCCTCTCCCGCATGCGCGGCGACTGGGACCGACGCGCCGAGGAGGACCACAAGCTCCACATCGCGACGGGGCACGCGGGCTCCGAGGAAACGTTCCGGGCGTCGGGCGCCCAGGATCTCGACGCGATCGTCCTCGACGGCGTCACCCTCGATCCGTCCGCGGAGATCCTCGAGATCGGGTGCGGCGTCGGCCGCCTGCTCGTTCCCCTCGCAGAACGGGTGGCGGTTGCGCATGGCGTCGACATCTCACCCGTGATGATCGGGAAGTCGAAGGAGTACGCGAGCGACACACCGAACGTGAAGACCGCGCTCACGGACGGCGCCTTCCAACATCTTCGGGACGCCTCTCTCGACTTCGTTTTCTCGTTCATCGTCTTTCAGCACATCCCGGACCGCGCCCCGATCCGCCGCTACGTCGAAGAGGCCGCGCGCGTCCTGAAGCCGGGAGGCGTCTTCCGTTTTCAGGTGGATGGGCGGTGGTGGTGGACGCACGCGGAGAACGGTCCCGACACGTACAACGGGGTGAAGTTCTCGCCCGAAGACGTTCGCGCGCTGCTCGAAGGAACACCCTTCGCCGTCGTCGACTCGTGGGGGGCCGAGGGTCACTACCACTGGGTCACGGCCCGGAAGGCGGGGGAGGGCGCCGCGGTTTCCGTCAGTCCCCGGGAATGGGACCTTCCTCTCTTCGTGTCGCTGCTCCGGCGTCTCGGCTCGGAGAGCCCGGAGGAGGACGCCGCGGGAATGCTCGCAGGCAAGGGGTCTTTGCGGCCCCATCTTCTCCGGCTCGTGGAGCGGCTCGCGAGCGCGGACCATCCGACTTTCGTCTCCGAGGCCTATCGCACGCTTCTCGGGAGGACGCTCGACGACGCGGGGCGCGCGTTCCACGTCGCGATTCTCGAGAAGGGTTTTGAGGACCGTGCCGCGCTCCTCGACACCGTCACGACCTCGCGCGGCTTTCTGGATCTCTATCGCCCGTTCGTGCCCGATATTCCGTGGTTTCTCGCTTGCGAGATCCTCATGCGTCTCGGGGAATCGCCGCGAACGGCGGATTTCTTCGAATTGCTGAGAGCGGGGACGTCGCGGCTCGGGGGACGTGCTCCCCGGGACGCGATCACCCTCGGCTTCGAGACCATCCTGGGCTTCGAGGCCGACGAGGCGGCGTTCCGTCACCATCTCCCCCTCGTCGAGGAGCATCCCGACGGACATCGGCTGCTCATCCGGGCTCTGCTCTCGAGTCGAAAGGTCCCGGCTCCTCCCCCGGCGAGGGGTCCGCACCTGGCGCTCCTGCCGGGAGAATCGGCGCCGGGCGAAGCGGCTCTCGCGATGCGTGTCCTCACCGAGGGTCGCGGAGGTGCCGACGACCGCGCCTTCGTCCGCCTCGCGTACGAGCGCCTTTTCGGAAGAGCGGCCGACGCCGACGGCGAGAGCTTCTATTACGGCAAGCTCGAGAAGCGGGAGCTTTCGCGCGCCGGTCTCCTTAGGGAGCTCCTGTGGAGCGACGAGGGACGCGCCAGGAGCCGTAGGCTCCTCCCGGGCCGCTCCGCCCTCTGGCTGAGTCTCCTTCTGGCGCTGCTGCCACTCCTGCCGTCGTGGTCGTACCTCGCGTCGCGCCCGTGGGTCGCGATGAGCGTCGACGGCGACAACGCGCTTCTCGAGATCACGACGCGCCGCGCGCTGCATGGCGAGCAGCTCCTGGGCTCGTACTCGCGCTTCGGCTGGAATCACCCCGGACCGATTCAGTTCACTCTCATGGCGCCCGTATACATCCTGACCGGAAGCCGGAACGCGTCGGTGTATGCGGCCGCGCTGACGTGGAACACGCTCTGGGTTCTTGCAGCCACCTTCGTCGCCTGGAGGCTGGGAGGCTCGCGGCTGGCGCTCCTGACGGCGGGAGCTCTCGGGCTTCTCCTCGCTCAACTCGGTCCCGGCCTCGCAAGCCATGCCTGGGGCCCGCACGCGATCGTCGCGCCGCTGTTTCTCTTTGTCCTCCTCGTTGCAGGCCTCGCGTTGCGCGGCTGGGCGTGGATGCCGGGCGTCGCCTTCGTCGGGACGTTTCTCGTCCAGACCCACCTCGGAACCGGCCCGACGGTCGTGACGCTTCTCGTCGCGGCGCTCTTCCTCCGGCGTCGTGCGCGCGAGGCGGATGCCCGCGTGCTATGGCTCCCGGCCGCCTGGACGGCCGCCGTCCTTGCCTTCTTTTGGGCGCCTCCGCTCGTCGAGCAGCTCCGGGACTTCCCGGGAAACATGGGACTCTTGCTCGCTTTCTTCCGCGTGCGTCACGAAGCGCATTCCTTCGGGGAGATCGTGGATCCTCTGGCGCGCCAGCTCGGGGCCCTTCCGCTGTCTCTGGCGACGGTGCTCGTTCCCTCGACGAGCGATCAAAGGGGAATCGCGGCGGGTTTCTTCGCACTCGCTCTCGTGGCGCTGCTGCCGCTCGCCGCCGCGTCGACGCGTCGCCGTGGCCTGTCGTTCGCCTTCGCGCTAGGCGTCCTCTCGATTGTCGCGGTGGCGTGCGCCTATGCCTCGGGGCTCAAGATCGTGGGCCCGCCACTCGAGTACCTTTTTCTCTTCGTGGCCTCCCTTGGGGCCACGGGCTGGCTGGCCCTGGCGGCAGCGGCCTCGGGCGAAGGCGAGCTTCCGGTCGGCCGGCGCCGTGCGGGCCTCGCAGTTGCGGCGGCCGTCCTCGTCTCGCTCCTCGCCACGGATGCGAACGTTCGCGGTCTCATGTTGGCGCAGCCGATGCCGGTCGGGACGATTCCATCCGTGAAGACGATGTCCGAAAGCCTCAAGCGGGCGCTCGGGGCCGCGGGCGTGAAGCGGCCGCTCATCGTCATGGAGGGCAACGCGCCGTGGATTTCCGGCGCGGGTGTCGTCCTCGAGCTTGATCGCGCGCGCATTCCCTTCGCGATCGAAGAAGCCTGGCGGCCGATGTTCGGCCGCGGTTACGCGCGCGACGGGCGAGAGGACGCCGTCGTGCTTTTCGCGGATGGCGGACCCTTGGAGAGAAACGGCGGAACGCTCGTCGCTCGAGTTGACGAGGTGTCGCTCTGGCTCCTCAAGGGCCCTTCTTCCAGGTGAACTTCCGCCACGGGTAGTGGCGTACGCGGTTGTCCGGGCCGCGGAAGACGGCGGAAAGCTCGTGCTCGCCTTCGTCGCCGGGCTGGAAGGCGAAGATATGCTCATAGCCAGCGGTCCCGCAATCTCCGAGCTGAGGCACGGCGGCCTCGACGTCGGCGCGCGGGAGGCGCGCCTCGTGAAGCGGGACGCGCGGCGCCTTGTCGACGAGGACGGTGACCGAGAGGTCGCGGCCCGGAACGCGCGCCCAGCCGCTCACGACGAGGTTTCCCGTCACGACGGAATCCTCCGCCGGCCGGTCGATCGAGCCTGTCAGCTCTGGAGACTCGGTGTCCGCGAGAGACGGCGCATTCCCTGCTGTGGGGCCACTTTCGAGGGTCCGGACTCGTGGCTCGGTCTTCGCGACCGCGTACAGCTCGTCGTCGGGAAGGAAATGACGGACCTCGAGCAGCCGGTGGGACGTCACGCCGGCGGCGACGAGATCCGCCGCGGTCAGGCGCTGCTCCGCGGTCATGCGCTTCGGCCTCACCGTCACGTACGAGACCGGCACGGCTTCCAGCGCGTCCAGGAGCTCGACCGTCTTTCCCTCCACGAGGAGGTCGTGGAGGCTTTTCGCGAGAGGTGTCTGGAAGCCGGAGTATCCATTCACGAGAGGCTTCCAGTGGTCTGCGGCGCGCAGGACGTGGTGTGCGTTCGTCTCGTTGAAGGCGTCGGGCAGCTCCCATAGGCCGCCCGCCATCGGTGTGGCGGCCAGAAATCGCGAAAGAGGATCCGCGTCGGGCTCGCCCCGGTTGAGGTACAGGGGTGCCTCGCGGTCTTCGAAGAGAAG
>DASVJU010000321.1:0-4954 GCA_036385755.1 Thermoanaerobaculia bacterium | reverse complement strand
TCTCTTCCCATTCGAAGGAAATCCGACCCGCGCCTCTGCCGCGGCATCCCAGGACGCGCGAGGGTCCGAAACAAAATGAGCTCTCTGAATTCTCCGAATTCTTCCGATTCCCCCGCCCGGAAGCGCGTCGCGCTCGTGAGCGGCGCTTCGCGCGGCATCGGCCGCGCCATCGGCGAACGCCTCGCCGCCGACGGCTATCACGCCGTCCTCACGTACCGCGCGGACGCGTCGGGGGCGGAGGCCGCCGTCGAGGCGATCCGGGCGGCCGGAGGGAGCGGGGAAGCCGTGAAAGCAGACGTGACGTCCGCGGCCGACATCGCGGCCCTCGCCGACCGGCTCGACAAGGAGCGCGAGGGCGTGGACGTGCTCGTGAACAACGCCGCCGTCCTGAAGAACGGCCTCTTCGCGCTCATGCCCGAAGCGAACTGGAATCTCGTCCTCGACACCGCGCTCGGCGGCACCTATCGCATGACGAAGGCCGTGATGCGCGGGATGCTGCGGCGGCGCTGGGGCCGCATCGTGAACATTTCGTCGCTCGCGGCGTTCTCCGGGAGCGCCGGGCAGACGAACTACTCCGCCGCGAAGGGCGCTCTCGTCGCCTTCACGAAGTCGCTCGCGGCCGAGGTCGGGACTTATGGCATCACCGTCAACGCGGTCGCCCCCGGATTCGTCGAGACCGAGATGATTTCGTTCCTCACGAAGGAAAACCGTGAGGACTTTCTCAAGCGGGTCCCGGTGCAGCGCTTCGGCCGGCCGGAGGACATCGCACCATTCGTCTCGTTTCTGTGCACGGACGGCGCGGCGTACCTCACGGGCCAGACGGTGCGCATCGACGGCGGCTTCGTCGGCTGAGAAGCCGGCCGGGTCCGCCGCTCGTATACTCCGCGGTTCCGGCCAGACCGGGAGGGAGTAGTTCTTGTCAGACGACCTGAAAAAGAGAGTCAAAGAGCTGATCGTTCGGCAGCTCAAGCTCGAAATGGATCCCGCGACGATCGCCGACGACGCGCCGCTTTTCGGCGACGCGGAAGGCGGCCTCGGCCTGGACTCGATCGACGCCCTCGAGCTCGTGCTCGGGGTCGAGAAGGAGTTCGGAATCAAGGTGCAGGACGAAGAGGTGGGCGTGACGGCCTTCGCCTCGGTCAACGCGCTGTGCGCGTTCGTGCGCCAGAAGGCGGCCTGAAAGAGTTGGACTTCCAGCCGCTGCCGCACGCGTTCCCGTTCCGCTTCGCCGACGGCGTCGTCCTCAGGACGGGCCCGGCCGAGGGCCGCGTGCGGGCCTGTGTGACCGCCAACGCCCAGTCCGTACGCGGCACGGGATTCCCCGTGGCCGTGCTGGCCGAGCTCGTGGCGCAGTCGGCCCTGCTCCTTCAGGGCGGCGACGCGGCTCTCGGGCGGAAGGGCTTTCTCGCCGGCGTTTCCGATTTCTCGGTCGAGCGGCTGCCCGTCGCGGGAGACGTTCTCACGATCGACGTCGCGATCGCCGGCCGCCTCGGCGATACGGTCAAGTTCGACGGTGTCATTCTCGACGCGCACGGCGGCGCGGTCGCTCGCGGTTCCGTGACCGTCAAGCAGGGAAGCGTCTGATGGACAGCTCCGGCACCTTTCCGCGCGGCTCGGGCCTCTTCGCGAAGAAGAAGGTCGCGGTCGCCGGTCCTCCGGCCGGGCTCCTGCGCGGGGCCGCCGGGGCGCTCGAGACGGCGGGCTATTCCGTCGTTTCCGCCGGACGGCTGGACGACCTCCTCGGCATTCCGGCCGAGAAGGTCCCGGACCTCGTGATCCTGGACAGCGGTTTTCCCCCGGACGGAGGCGTCGCCGCCTGCCGGAAGCTGCGCGAGCAGGCCTGCTGGCGCACGGTCTCGATGATGCTCGTCGTGGCGGCGGGGGAGCCCCACCTCGAAGAGGCCCTCGTGCCCGGCATGAACGATTTCATGCTCGCCCCTTTCCCTCCCGCCGAGCTCCTCGACAAGACGAAGCGGCTCACGCTCATCCCGGCGCGTCGGGAGCTGAACACGCTGGCGCGCGTGCGCGACGGCCGCCCGGACGGGACGCCTCTCGTCGGCAAGACGCTCAACGTGTCGGGGAACGGCCTCCTCCTGGAAATCGAGAGCGCCATCGCGATCGGACGCGTCGTCGAGATCGAGTTCTTCCTGCCCGACGATCCCCAGCCGCTGAACGCGAAGGGCCGGATCATGCGCCGGACGACCGAGCTCGACCACTTCCACGCCGCCTTCGGCATCCGGTTCACGGAGATCTCCGAGAAGGACCAGGTGCGGGTCGACGCCTTCGTCGCGCAGCGCGAGCGTGCGAGCTTCCGCGGCTGACGACGCCGCTGATTTGACGATGCCCGACACGGGCCTTATCCTGCCGGTCCGCGCGAAAGTGGCGGAATTGGTAGACGCGCAAGGCTCAGGACCTTGTGGCCTTTATCGGCTGTGGGGGTTCGAGTCCCCCCTTTCGCACCAGACATCCCAAGGCCCCCCATGAATTCCAATCAACTCCGTGATGCGATCCTCGAGGCGCTGCAGCCGCGGGGTTCGCGCGTCCTGTCGTTTTCCGAGCTCGCGAATCGCATCCTGCGGGCGGATCACGACCCGTCGCGCGAGGACGCCCTGCGCGCGGCCGTCGCCGAGCTCGAGCGCCGGGGGGAGCTCGTCCGCGTCAAGGGCGAGAAGCTCTCGCGCATCGAAAACACCGACTACCAGGCCGGCACGCTCGCGATTCGCGGAGAAGACCGCGCCTTCCTCCTGTCGCGCGTCCCGGGCGTGGCCGACACGGTCGTGACGAGGCTCTCGAGTGCGCTCGACGGTGACGTCGTTCTCGTGCGGCTGGCCGCACCGCGCGCGGAGGAGAAGGGTTCGCCGGCTCGCGTGGGCCCACGGGCCCGAACGGAGCCGCGCGCAACGGGCGTCGTCGTGAAGGTCCTGCAGAGACGCCGCGAAACGGTCGTCGGAAAAATCGCGCGGAGCCCGGAGGGCACGTTCGTCGTGCCGTTCGACCGGCGTATCGACGCCCGGCTCGCGGTGCCGGACGGCAAGGACCTTTCGGCCCCGACGGGCATCTTCGTGGAGGCACGCATCACCGCGTATCCCGACGACCGGCGGCTCGCCCTGGCCGAGGTCCTGGAGCTGATCGGCTTCGAGGGCGACGCCGGAGTCGACGTCGAGGTCGTGGCCCGCAAGTGGGGGATTCCCAGGGTGTATCCCGAGGCCGTCCTCGCCGAAGCCGAGACCGCGAATGGAGTGGTCGGGACCGACGAGCGGATGCTACGGGCGGACTTCACGGGGCGGACGATCGTGACGATCGACGGCGAGACGGCGCGCGACTTCGACGACGCCATCGAGGCCGAGGAGCTTCCGGGGGGCGGCTTCCGCATCGGCATCCACATCGCGGACGTCTCGCACTATGTGCCGATCGGCAGCGCTCTCGACGCCGAGGCGTTCGAGCGCGGCACGTCGGTCTATTTCCCCGACCGCGCCATCGCCATGCTCCCGGAGCGCCTTTCGAACGACCTCTGCTCTCTGCGCCCGGACGAGGAGCGGCGGACGCTGTCGGCGATGCTCACGCTGGACAAGAACGGCGAGACCGTGAAGAGCGAGTTCTATCGCTCGCTCATCAAATCGCGAGCCCGTCTCACGTATACCGCCGTAGGAGATTTCTTGGAAGGGAAGCAGGGGGAGATTTCCCTGGGAGTCGGTCTGATGCTCCGCGTCGCCCAGAGGGCGGGCGCTCTTCTCCGAGCAAAGAGAGTCTCCCGAGGCTCCCTCGATTTCGACCTGCCGGACGCGGACGTGATTCTTGGCGAGGAAGGCGACGTCGTCGCCATCCTGAAAGCCGTGCGCAACGAGGCGCACCGGCTCATCGAGGAGTTCATGCTCGCCGCGAACGAGGCGGTCGCGAAGCACCTCGAGTTCATCCCGACTCCGGCGCTCTACCGCGTGCACGACCGGCCGGACGAGAGCCGCCTCGCGGACATCCGGGTCGTCCTGGGCCCGCTCGGCTACGACCTTCCCGAGGACGAGGAAGAGATCTCGCCGGCGACGTTCCAGGCGATCCTCGAAAAGGCGCAGGGAAGGCCCGAGGAGCGCCTCGTCTCGGACCTCGTCCTTCGCGCCCAGAAGAAGGCCGTTTATTCCGAGGAGTGCCGCGGGCACTACGCGCTCGCCGCGAAGCACTACTGCCATTTCACGTCTCCGATCCGGCGCTATCCGGACCTCCTCGTCCACCGCGCGCTCGTGGAGTGGCTCGCGATCCGCCGGCCGCCCGCGGCCGACGACGCGGAAGGCCGCACGCGCTGGTTCCACGAGGCGGCGGCGCACTGCTCCTCGCGGGAAAGGCGCGCCGAGTCGGCCGAACGGGAAGCAGTCGCCTGGAAGAAGTTCGTCTTCCTGTCGTCGCGCGTCGGCGAGGAGTTCTGGGCGTACGTCTCGGCCGTCGTGGGCTTCGGGCTGTTCGTGACGCTCGAGGACATCTACGTCGACGGCCTCGTGCCGATCTCGTCCCTGGGGGACGACTTTTACCGGTACGAGGACGTCGAGCATCGCCTCGTCGGCTCTTCGACAGGACGCGTCTTCCGCCTCGGTGACCGCCTGCGCGTGAAGCTCGTCAAGGCCGATGCCGAGAAGCGCGGCCTCGACTTCGCGCCGGTGGGCGAAAGCGGCGGAGCCCGGCGCGCGTCGCGCGCCGCCGGCCCCCCGAAGGCGCAGAAGGGGCGCGGCCGCGGGCCGTCCCGGCCGTCTCCCGCCCCTCCGCGCGGACGGACGCGGCGGCGGCGCTGACCACCGTGAGAGCAACGTGAACGGCTTTCGCGTCGTCCTCGTCGGCCGCCCGAACGTGGGGAAGTCGTCGCTCGTGAACGCGCTCGTCGGGGCGGACCGTGTGATGGTGTCGGAGATCGCCGGCACGACGCGCGATTCGATCGACGTGCGCCTGTCCCGGGGCGGCCGGGAGTACCTCT
>DASVJU010000320.1:0-2724 GCA_036385755.1 Thermoanaerobaculia bacterium | reverse complement strand
GAAAGGCCTTTCGAACGGCGTCAAGAACATCACGACGATGCTGAACACAACGCGGACCTGGAACGCCGTCGCCGCGGTTTCCGGGATGAGACGGGCCCTCGACCTTGCCCGCGACTACGCGGCGAAGCGGGTCGCCTTCGGAACGACGCTCTCCGAAATGCCGCTCCACCGGGAGACTCTCGCCGACCTCGAGGCGCTCTATGCCGGGGCGTTCCTCCTCACGTTCCGGGTCGTCGAGCTTCTCGGGCGGGAAGAGAACGATGCTCTCTCTGAGGGAGAGGACGCGCTTCTGCGGCTCCTGACGCCGATCGCGAAGCTGACGACGGGAAAACAGGCCATCGTCGTCGCGAGCGAAGCGCTCGAGGCGTTCGGCGGCGCCGGATACGTCGAGGACACGGGTCTTCCACGACTTCTCAGGGACGCTCAGGTCCTGCCGCTCTGGGAGGGAACGACGAACGTCCTCTCCCTCGACCTCCTCCGGGCGCTCACGAAGGTCGGAGGGCTCGCTCCTGTCGAGCGTGAGGTCTCACGCTGCCTCGCGGGAGCCGGGGGACCGCTCGGGTCCGCAGCCCGGAGCGCCTCGGAGGCTGTCCAGCACGCGGCGGCCTGGCTCTCCCGCGTCCGGGACACGACGGCGCTCGAGGCTGGCGCACGGCGACTCGCCCTGACGGTGGGCTGCGCCGTCGAGGCCGCTCTCCTCATCGCGGAAGCCTCGCGCCTGCCGGACGGACACCCTCTCCGGCACGCCGCCGCGCGCTTCGCCCGCTTTCCCCTCGATTCGATCCGGGACGAAGCGCCGCTCGAGGAGGCCCGCGCGCTCCTCGGAGCCGCCGAGCCCGTCCCCGCCGGGCGGGAACTCTGACCGAGGGGCGCCGTTCGAGACCAGCTCTACCGGCGCCGACCTCTCGTCAGGGATTCACTTCAACGGCCGCGCTGACGTGTCGGAATCGACGGAGTCGGGCGCGAGTAGGGCTGCGGCCGATAGGCGTGGGGAGACGACCGCTCCCCTCGACGTTCGCCGCCGCGGGCCGGCGCCACGTGATAACCCGGCCCCCATCCGCCGTAGTCGGACCCGGACGGCTCGTAGACGCCGCCGACGTACCCCCCGCCCGTTACGGTGCAGGCACACAGAACCGTGAGCAGCAGGAGCCCGAGCGCGCTCACTCTCCAACCCTGAGGGACGATCTTCATTTCGGCTCCCTTCTGCTGTCGGTGTCCGACCACTCCATCAGTCCGAACGGTGCTCCCGTCGGATCGGCGACGATCGCCAGCTTGCCACCGTGGCGATCGACGTGCGGTTCGACCAGCACGCGCCCGCCCAACGCAACCACCCTGGCGGCCGCGTCGACGGCATCCACGACCCGCACGAAGTTGAGCCAGTGGGGATGACGGCGGGATGAATGGCTGGGGAGAGCATTGACGCTCGCGCGCGCGTAGTCGTCGGTCGAGAGGATCACGTGGTCCAGACCGTCATCGCTCGGCACGTCGAAAACGTCATAGCCGAAGAGCGCCTGATAGAAAGCTGCGCTCTTGTCTGGATCCTCTGCGAGAAGCGAGCTCCAGATCCACTCTCCGGGCGCGACCAGGAAGTCGCCGGGGTCGCCGCTGCTGGAGGCGAGGACCGCAAACACTGCCCCCTCGGGATCGGCGAGGATCGCCTGACGGCCGCGATGCGGGTAACTCTTGGGTTCGGACACGACCTTGCCCCCGTGCTCGAGCGCGGTCCGCCTCGCGACATCGACATCGCGAACGGCGACGAAGGCCAGCCACGCCGGCCGCCGCTGCTCACCAGTCGGCTCGGGTCGGTGGAGCAGACCTCCCACCGGGCGGCCGTCGAGATACGCGACGGCGTAGTCGGTCCGACCGACATTGATGTCGCGGAAGGTCCAGCCGAACAATCCCGAATAGAACTGCTTCGCGCTCGCGAGATTCGGGGTCACGAGATCAAGCCAGATCACCTTGCCGACGTGGTGCTCGGCGTTTCCGGGCTCGACGAGCGGGGGAAGGTCGAACTTCTGGGCGGCAGCAGGGACGCCGCAGGTCAAGAGAACTCCGAGAAGAGCAGTGAGACTCTTCATGGCAATTACCGGCGCCTGCTGTTCCAGTAGAAGCCGCCGCCCCCGAACAGAAGGACCAAGACGACGATGATGAGGATGGTGTCCATGATCTTTCCTCCAATGCCGAGAGACATGGTGCACGAAGCGTGCCGGTCGGGGAGCCCACCCGGACAGAGGAAACCCGCCGCCAGGCGGCGCCCGCCGCAGGCGCACTCTCGCCGGCGAGGTAAGGATTTCAGCGGGCTGGAAAAACCGGGGGCGTTCCGGGGCCCCCTTGGGGCCCACCTCACGGAGGGGTGTTCGCTCCGCCCCGAGCGACGGCGGCGTCACGCTGGCACAGGGCTTGCGGCCATCCTCGACGCGCAAGCGAAAGGAACCTGCCATGACAATTTCACTCCCAGCGCTTCTGCTCCTCATCGTGATCGCGGCTGTTTGCGGCGCCATCGGGAAGGCCATCGCGGGTAACGCTCGCGGCGGGCTGATCGTCTCGATCGCCCTTGGCTTCATCGGCGCTCTTCTTGGCCCCTGGGTCGCCCGGTCGCTCAAGCTGAAGGAGCCTCTCATGGTCGTCATTGGCGGACATCCGTTCCCGGTTCTGTGGTCCATCATCGGTGCCGCCCTTTTCGTGGCGATCCTTCACCTCGTCTCCCGCCGAAGATGAGGCGCC
>DASVJU010000319.1:0-3657 GCA_036385755.1 Thermoanaerobaculia bacterium | reverse complement strand
CACGACCTCCTCGACCGCACTTCCCGCCGCATCGTGGGCGAGGTGCGGGGCGTGAACCGCGTCGTCTACGACGTGACGTCAAAGCCCCCCGGCACGATCGAGTGGGAGTGAGGTTCGGAGGAACGCTTCAGTTCCCCTTTTCCGCCAGGGCCCTCTTCCGCGCCGCCTCGAACTCGTCGCCCTTCGTCCACTCGGCCATGGCGTCGGCGTTCGCGACGCGGCAGCCGAGATAGAACGCGAGCTGAACGTCTTCCACGGCGCCGGAGAAGTCCCAGCTCTCGCGGAAATCGTCCGAGGGCTGGTGATAGTCCTTCTTCTCGTACTCCTCTTCCTGCCGGCGGCCGAATCCCTGGGGCTTTCCGATGACGTCGGTGCCCTTCTTCAGGTACGCCGCCGGGACGCCGATGCGGGCGAAATTGAACTGGTCGGAGCGATAGAACGTGCCGCGGTCCGGGAACTGGTCGCCCTCGACCCGGCGGCCCTGCGTCGCCGCGATTGCCCTGACCTCGGCGTCGAGCGAGGATTTGCCGAGGCCGACGATCGCGAGGTCGCGCGTCCTCCCGTACCAGCCGATGCCGTCGATGTTGACGTTGGCGGCGATGCGTCCGGCGGGGACGGGCGGATGCTTCGCGAGATACTCGGAACCGAGGAGACCCTGCTCCTCTCCGGCCACGAACGCGAAGTAGACCGAGCGGGCAGGCGGCGTCTTCAGTCGGGCGAACGCGCGCGCCACGGAGAGAATCGCGGAGACGCCCGAGGCGTTGTCGAGAGCGCCGTTGTAGATGACATCGTCGCCCGCTTTCGCGCCGATCTTGATGCCGAGGTGGTCGTGATGCGCCGTGTAGATGACGGCCTCACCCGCGCGCTTCGGGTCCGCGCCCGGAATCACGCCCACGACGTTGCCGGACGCTTTCTGAGCGATCGCGTTCGTGAGTGAAAGCGACACCCTCACGCCGAGCGGCACGGGCCTGAAGCCGCGGCTCTCTGCCGCCGCCCGAAGCTCGTCGAGGTTCTTTCCGCCCAGCTCCGCGAGCTTCTTCGAAAGCTCCTCGGTCGCCCACATCTTGACCTGGACCCGCGGCGCACCGTCGTCCGGGAGCTCGAACGTCTCGCCGGACCACGAGGTTTGAACGACCTGCCAGCCGTAGCCGGCGGACGCGGACGTGTGGATGATGATCGCCCCGATCGCCCCTTTCTTCGCGGCCATCAGGTACTTGTAGTCCCACCGGCCGTACCAGAGGCGCGTCTTTCCGGCGAAGAGGTTCGGCTCGGCGGGACTGCCCTCCGGGTCGTTGTTCATCATGAGGAGGACCTTGCCCTTGAGGTCCGCGTCCTTGTAGTCGTCCCATTTGTATTCGGGCGCGACGATGCCGTAGCCGACGAAGACGATCTCGGCGTCTTCCACCTTCGCTTCGGGCCTCTGGACTCCCGATGCCGCGACGAAGTTGTCGCCCGGGATGCCGGCCGCCGTGCCGCGCTCGGAACGAAACCGGGCCGGACCGTCGAACGTGGGCTTGATTCCGACGAGCGGGACTTTCTGGATCCAGCCGCCGCCCGGAGCGCCGGGCTTGATCCCCATGGCTTCCATTTCCGACTGGAGGTAAGCCTCGGCGAGCTCGTCGCCGCGCGTCGCCGGCCCGCGTCCTTCGAGGAGGTCCGAAGCGAGAAAGCGGATGTGCGCGCGGATTCGCTTCGCCGTGATCTCCTGCGCGGCCGCTTTCTGCTCCGGAGTGATGGCACTTTCAGCCGCCGTCAGGGCGGGCGCCGCAGCGGCGAGACCAACGAGAAGGAGAGAGACAAATTCTTTTCGCATGGCGGGGGAGTCTATCGCCGGGCCGGGGGAACGTCGGCTGGGCCCGATCCGAGGAGCCGCTCCCGGCTGCGCGAGCGGGCTGGCAGCGTTCTTGAATGGTCGAGGCAGTGGCAAGACTCGTCGCCCGGCTCCCGCTCTTCGTGATCGCCGCGGCAGCTCTGGGCGGTTCGGGCTGCACCCTCACGAACAACCTCCTCGGCTCAGAAAAGCGCAACGTTTACAAGTTCGAGCATCCATTTCCAGTCGAGAGCCCGAGCTTCCGCCGGTCGGCCGAGGCGCTCGGAAATGTCATGGTCGGGGGAAACGACGCGTCTCTCCTGATCAACGGCGACGAGATCTTCCCCGCGATGACGAGGGACATCCGCCAGGCCAGGACGAGCGTCAATCTCGAGACGTATATCTTTCAGCCGGACGAGGCGGGACGCCAGTTCGCCGACGCCATGATCGAGGCGGCGAGGAAAGGCGTCGAGGTACGGCTCCTCGTCGACGCCTGGGGCAGCAAGCTCGGCGGGCAGGAACAGCGGCTCAAGGAAGCGGGCGTAAACGTCCGGAAATACCGGCCTCTTCGACTGTTCTCCATCTACAAGGTCGGGAAGCGCACGCACCGGAAAATCCTGGTGGTGGACGGCCGCATCGCCTATACCGGCGGGCTCGGAATCGCGAAGAGCTGGCTCGGCAACGCGCGAAACACGAAGGAATGGCGGGATACGCAGGTGCGCGTGGAAGGGCCCGTGGCCGCGCAGATGCAGGCCGTTTTCAGCGAGGACTGGACCTTCACGACCGGAGAAATTCTCGCGGGTGAGAAGTTCTATCCGGAAATTGCGCCGATGGGGCCCATGTCCGCCCAGACGATCAAGGCGTCGCGCGGTGACGTGTCCTCGCTCGCAAAGATGCTCTATTACGTCGCGATCAAGTCCGCTCGAAAGAGCATCCACATCGCGAACGCGTACTTCCTCCCCGACAGGCAGGTCCGGGACGCGCTCGTCGACGCCGTCAAGAGGGGCGTCGACGTCCAGGTCATGGTCCCCGGCCGGAACATCGATCTTCCGATGGTCCGGTCCGCGTCCTGGCTCCACTACAAGGATCTCCTGAAGAACGGAGTGAAGATCTACGAATACAAGCCGACCATGATGCACAACAAGGCGATGGTCGTGGACGGCATCTACTCCACGATCGGGTCCATCAACTTCGACGCGCGCTCCATGAACAAGAACGCGGAGGAGAGTCTCGCCTTCTTCGACCGGGGCTTCGCGCGGAAGGTCGAGGCGATGTTCCAGGAAGACAGGAAGGAATGTGAAGAGATCACGTTCGAGGCGTGGAAGAGCCGCGGGCTCGTGAAGCGCCTCGCCGAGCTCGTGTTCTGGATCTGGGAGCCGTACTACTGATCCATGAGAAAAGCCTGTTTCCTTCTGGCGTTTCTCCTCGTCGCGCTGCCGCTCGCTGCCGCAAAGCGGCCGGTCGCCGAGCAGGAGAAGATCGACTGGCTCCTCTTGGAGATCGAGCGTTCCGACGCCACGTTTCTCCGGAACGGCGCGGAATTCGACGGCCGCAAGGCGGCGTCCCACTTGAGGATGAAGCTCTTCTGGGCGGGCAAGCGCGTACAGACGGCGCGGGACTTCATCCTTGGCGTCTGCTCGCACTCGGAGGCGTCGGGAAAGCCTTACGAGGTTCGATTCAAGGACGACACCCGGCGGCCGCTCGCACAGTGGCTGACCGGGCGGCTGGACGCATTCGAAAAACGGTGATCACCCGGAACCGGAGGCGTTTTCCGAAGTGGTTTCTGCAAGAATAGGTCGATGGAGAGCCAAATGACCCGTAGGCCGGCGATGGTCGCCGGTCTTCTT
>DASVJU010000318.1:0-2490 GCA_036385755.1 Thermoanaerobaculia bacterium | reverse complement strand
CGTGACGGTCGTCGAGCTCACGAAACAGACGGCGATCTTCGCGACGAACATCGCGAGCTGGGCCGTTCCGGGCGCCTTGTGCGCGGCCCTGTACCTCGCGATGTCGCTTCCGCTCGCGCGCCTCGCGCGACGCCTCGAGGGACGCTGGAGGGCGGCCTCGGCGTGAGCGCTCCCGTCCTCGCGATCGACGGCCTGAGGCTCGCGCGCGGCGCGAGCAGCGTCCTGAACGGCGTGACGCTCTCCGTCGCGCGCGGCGAGCTCGTGGCGCTCATGGGGCTTTCGGGCGGCGGAAAGACGACCGTGCTCCGGGCCGTCGTCGGCCTCGAGGGATTCGACGCGGGGTCGGTGGCCGTGGGCGACGTCGCGCTGCGTCCCGGGCCGCCGCCCTCCGCCCAGACGCTTCGGCTGCTGCGTGCGCGCGTCGGGATGGTCTTCCAGTACCACGGCCTCTTCGAGCACCTCTCGGTCCTCGACAACGTGACGCTCGCTCCCTTGCATGTCGCGAAGCTCGCGAGAGGCGCCGCCGAGGAGCGGGCGCTCGCGCTCCTCGCGTCCCTCGGCGTCGACCGGCTCGCGCGGGCGCTGCCGCGCGAGCTCTCGGGCGGGGAAGCCCAGCGCGTCGCGATCGCGCGCACGCTCGCGATGGAGCCGCCGCTCCTTCTGATGGACGAGCCGACGGCTTCCCTCGATCCGGCGCGCCGCAACGAACTGGGCCGATCGCTGGCCCGGCTCGTGAAGGAGGATGGCCGGACGCTCGTCGTGGCGACGCACGACGACGACTTCGTTCTCGATTTCGCGACGCGGGTCGTCATTCTCGCCGACGGCGCCGTCGTCGAGGAAGGTCCGCCCGCGAAGGTCCTGACGGCCCCCCAGCACCCCGCGACGCGCTGGCTCCTCCAGACGAAGGAGCACAGCCCCGCCCCTCCCCGCGCGCCGCGCCCCCGTGCGCCGCGCCTGCCGCGCGGCAAGGCCGCCGAGCCCTGAGGACGCCGGTTCGCGCCCCCTAAGTCACGGGGTGCTAATCTTTTCGGGCGATCATGGCGACGACCGGGCGGCTCAAACAGTCGATCCTCAAGGACGCGATCCGCGAGAACGTGGACGTGATCGAGGGCCGTTTGCCGAAGGGACTGAGGCGCTCTACCCGCGTGAGCCGCGTTCTCTTCCGGGCTTCCGTTTTCATCGTCGTGCCGCTGGCCCTGTTCCTCTCCATCAACGCGCTGACCACGGGGCGCGGCGAGCGCACGGACTTCCTCATCGTGTCTTCTCCGTCTGCGGCGCCTCCGGCGCCCGCAACCGTCATCAACGCGCCGA
The DNA here is from genome assembly GCA_036385755.1 of Thermoanaerobaculia bacterium. Lineage (GTDB taxonomy): Bacteria > Acidobacteriota > Thermoanaerobaculia > UBA5066 > UBA5066 > Fen-183. The sequence continues at coordinate 1,179 of DASVJU010000318.1, read as the reverse complement.
ACGGCCTCGAGCCTTCGCTCTTCCGGCTCGAGGTGCGCTCCGTCGTCATCGACCCGGGGCATGGCGGGGCGGATCCCGGCGCGACGGCCGCCGGCATCGCCGAAAAGGACGTGACGCTCGACGTGGCGCGCCGCCTCCGCGACCTGCTCGTCGCCCAGAAGATCGCCGTGTCTCTCACGCGCGAGTCGGATTCGACGCTGTCGTTGAAGGAGCGCGTGGTCTTCGCGAACGCGAGGAAGTCCGACCTCTTCGTCTCGATCCACGTGAACTCGCTCCCCTCGGTGAAGGCCACGCGCGGTGTCGAGACGTATTTTCTCGGCACCACGACCGACCCGCACGTCCAGCAGCTCGCGGGAGACGAGAACCGCTCCTCGGGCTACACGATGGCCGACTTCCGGCGCCTGCTCGAAGGAGTCCTCGCGGACTCCCGCCAGGGCGAGTCCCGGAAGTTCGCCGAGTCCGTGCAGGGCGGTCTCGTGACGTCGCTCAGGCCCGTCGTGCCCCGGCTCCAGGACCGCGGCGTGAGGAGCGCGCCGTTCGTCGTCCTCATCGCCACGGAGATGCCGGGCATCCTCGCGGAGGTTTCGACCGTGTCGAACGACGAAGAAGCGCGTCATCTCGAGGATCCCGGGTATCGTCAGCAGATCGCACAGGCTCTTTCGAACGGAATCCTCGCGTACGCAGAGGCGCGGAACCATCCGCCCTCCAGACGGAGTTGACATGAGCGGGAAGAAAGACGTTCTCCACGTCGGGATCGACCTCGGCACGTCGCGGAGCGCGATCACGGCCTCGAACGGCGCGCATCACGTCGTCGAGAGCTACGTGGGCTGGCCCCTCGACATGGTGGCCCGCAAAGTCGTGAAGAAGTCGATCCTCTTCGGCGCCGAGGCGCTGGAGGCGCGGTCGATGCTCGACCTGCACCGGCCGCTCGAGCGCGGCCTCATCAAGCAGGGCTCCGCGAAGGACGAGGAAGCCGTGCACGAGCTTCTGAAGCACCTCATCTCGCTGGCCGGCCGGAAGGAGGGCCAGGCCGTGCAGGCCGTCGTCGGCGTGCCGGCCGAGGCGCTGCGCGTCTCGCGGCAGCACCTGCGCGCGGCCGTGAAGGGAATCGCGGACGCCCTTCTCATCGTGTCCGAGCCGTTCGCGGTGGCGTATGGAATGGACGCGCTGCTCCACACG
>DASVJU010000317.1:0-34557 GCA_036385755.1 Thermoanaerobaculia bacterium | reverse complement strand
TAGCTCAACCGAGAATGATCGTCGACACATACGTAGACGTGCTCCCAGCCAGCCCCTCGCTTTCTCGTCGTGCGGTCGCCATGAATCCGGTGGCCGGGCCCGCCGACGATGCGGCCCAGCTTCTTGATGTCGATGTGCAGCCAGATAGCTCTCGATCCATTCATAGGCGAGGTCGCCGCGTCGAGAAGGACTGACGCGTCAGGCGCGGGCGGGGAGTTCGAGGCTAGCGCGGGGCGTGGAGGTGGCCACACCCTCGAAGGCGGCGCCGAGAGCTCCGGCGACGGCGCGCGCGTCCATCATCTGAATCTCGTGCCGCTGGAGAAGGTAGACGAGCTTCCCGTCCCGGAGGATGCCGATCGAAGGCGAAGAAGGCGAGGCGCCCGTGAAATACGAGCGGGCCCGCGCCGTCGCCTCGAGGTCCTGCCCCGCGAACACGGTGACGAGCCTCTCCGGGCGGAGCGGGTGCTTGACCGCGAGCGCGACGCCGGGGCGCGCCTGGCCGGCGGCACAGCCGCAGACGGAATTCACGACGACGAGAGTCGTGCCCTTCTGCGTCACGGAGGCGTCCACCTCGGCCGCCGTGTGCAGCTCGGTGAAGCCGGCCTGCGTGAGCTCGTCGCGAAAGGGTTGAATCATCCGGGGGTCGTAAGGCATCGGATCTCCTGTCCCGTTACTTCGAGGCCTTGAGCGCCGCGAGATCCGCGAGCACGTCGTCGCTGTGGGTCGCCGGGTTGACCTTGAGGTAGACCTTCCGGATGACGCCAGAGGGATCGATGAGGAACGTGTTGCGCGCGGAGTACTGCTTGTCGCCGGAAGCAGAGAGAGACCCGTAGGCCTTCGTGACGGCCGCCTCGGTGTCGGCGAGGAGCTTGAAGTTCAGGCCTTCCTTCGCGCAGAAACCCTTGTGCGAATCGACCGTGTCGACGCTCACGCCGAGAATGACCGCGCCCGCCTTCTCGTACTTCGCGAGGTCGCGCTGAAAGTTGTGGGCCTCGACCGTGCAGCCGGACGTGAAGTCCTTCGGATAGAAATAGAGGACGACCCACTTCCCCTTGTTCTGGCCGAGCGTGACCGGGGTGCCTTCCTGGCTCGGGAGCGAAAACGCGGGGGCCTTGTCCCCGACGGCGGGTGGGCCTTCGCCGGCGGCGGAGAAAGCGACGAAGGCGAGGACGAGGGGTGCGAGGGCGAGAGTGAGACGCGATCTCTTCATGCCGCCAGCTTAGCAGGACCGGCGGATTTCATCCCGCGCGCGGGCCTCGGTTTCCTCCTCACGCCGTCATTTCCCCGGGTCGTCGGCCGAGGGCCCGTAGATCGAGGGCACCTTCGCCCCCATGGGACGAAGGTAGGTCGAGAGCTGTCCGCGGTGGTGGATCGCGTCGAAGAGAAAGCCCCAGAGCATGTCCCCGAGCGACGTCTCCCACGCCACCTTGCCGTCCATGAGGAATCGCGCTTTCTTCTTCCATGCGGCGTCCGTGACCTTCGCGAGGCGCCTCTTGAGCGCGGCCGCGTTCTTCTCGTAGGCCTTGACGGCCGCAAGAACCGTCGGAGGCGCCGGGTTCGACGCCCAGGCGACCTCGCCCTTGTCGACGAGGACACACGCGTCGTGGAGCTCGCCCGCGAGGAGCCACACGATCTCCCCTGCGGTCATCGACCGCGCGTGCGGGCGGTATCCGGCTCCGCTCTCCGGGACGGCCTCGAGGACGCGGACGAACTTCGGGACCTCGGACTTGAAGCACTGGACGAAGTATTCGCGGGTGTTCACGGTTTCCTCCTTGCCGTTCTCGTCTTGCCGGTTCCCGGCCTTGCTTTCCTCGCTTTCGGACGCGAGGCGGTGGTTGACGCGTTCAGTTGCGCCGCCGTGCGGATCCAGCGGCGGAGCCTCGGGCCGGGCGGGAGGCCGTTGAGGCTCGTGATCCGGCCGAGCTGACCCATCGCCTCGTTCGCCTTCCCGGGCACCTCGCCGAGGACAGCCGTCTCCCCCCGGCGCCAGAACCCGAAGGCCGCGTGCGCCTTGAACGCGGCCATGTAGCAGAGAATCTTCCCGTCCGTCAGGAAGAACGGCATCCCCCACTTGATCGTCTCTTCCGCTTCCGGGCAGGCCTCGTGGACCGCCGCCCGCAACCTCGTCAGGATCGGTCGCGCGAACGGCGCCGCCTTCGCGATGTACATGTCGACGCGCGGGTCGGTGTTTTTCATGCGGATCTCCCCGTCACTTTCCCTTCACGGCCTCGAGCGCCTTCAGCCGCGTCGCCTCGAATTCGTCGCCCTTGTTCCAGCGCAGCATCTCCGGCGCACGGCCGACGCGGCAGCCGAGCCAGAACGCGAGCCGCACGTCCTCGACCGCCCCGGAAAAATCCCAGCTGTCCCGCAGCTCGTCGGAGGGCTGGTGGTAGTCGTGCTCCTCGAAGAGGTCCATCTGCTTCTTGCCCCAGCCCGGGGGCTTGCCGATCACGTCCGTCCCCGCGTCGAGGTACGCGGCCGGCACCCCGATCATCGCGAAACTGAACTGGTCCGAACGGTAGAAGGTCCCCTTCTCGGGGAACTCGTCGCCGTGGACCGTGCGTCCCTGCATCTTCACGAGCGCGACGAGGTCGGCGTCGAGCGACGACTTGCCGAGGCCGATCATCCCGACGTCGCGGGTCCTGCCGAAGATCCCGACGCCGTCGACGTTGATGTTTGCGGCGATGTGGCCGGCGGGCACGGGCGGGTGTTTCGCGAGGTACTCGGAACCGAGGAGGCCCTGCTCCTCTCCCGCGACGAACGCAAAGTACGTGGCGCGCGGGGGCGCCTTCTCGAGGTCCGCGAAGGCGGCCGCGATGGAGAGAACCGCCGCCACGCCGGAGGCGTTGTCGAGCGCGCCGTTGTAGATCGCGTCCTCGCCGGCCTTCGCGTTCGCCTTAACGCCGAGATGGTCGTGATGCGCGGTGTAGATCACGGCCTCTCCCGCGCGTTTCGGATCGGACCCCGGCAGGAAGCCGATGACGTTGCCCGAGGCCTTCTCGGAGATCGTGTTCGTGAAGGCGAGCGACATCGTGACGCCGAGCGGCACGGGCCGGAACGAGCGGCGCTCGGCCGCGGCGCGAAGCACGTCGAGGTTCCGGCCGCCCAGTTCCGCCAGCTTCTTCGCGAGCTCTTCGGTGGCCCACATCTGCGCCTGGATCCGCGGCTCGCCATCGTCCGGAAGCTCGAAAAGCTCTCCGTCCCAAGACGTCTGGATGACCTGCCATCCGTAACCCGCCGACGGTGTCGTGTGAATGACGATGGCACCCACGGCGCCCTTCTTCGCGGCCATGAGGTACTTGTAATCCCAGCGGCCGTACCAGAGACGCGTCTTCCCCGCGAAGAGGTCCGGCTCCGCCGGACTCCCTTCCGGGTCGTTGTTCATCACGAGGAGGACCTTGCCCGTGAGATCCGCGCCCTTGTAGTCGTCCCATCCGTACTCGGGCGCGATGATGCCGTACCCCACGAAGACGATTTCGGCGTCCGCGATGTTCACGTCGCGCTTCTGGACGCCGGAGGCCGCCACGAAGTTCTCGCCGTGGACACCCGCCGCCGAGCCACGCGCCGACCGGAACGCGGCCGGCCCGGAAAAAGCGGGCTGGATGCCGACGAGCGGGACCTTCTGGATCCACCCGCCGCCCGGCGCGCCCGGCCTGAGGCCGAAGGCCTCCATCTGCGACTGGATGTACGCCTCGGCGAGCCTGTCTCCGCGGCTCGCGGGCGCGCGCCCCTCGAGGAGGTCCGAGGCCAGGAAGCGGATGTGAGCGCGAAGGAGATCGGGCGTGATCTCGTTCGCGGCAGCCTGCTCGGCGGGAGTGACGGGTGTGTCCCCGGCGACGGCCGTGAACGCGGCGATTGTGAGAACGACCGACAGGAGCGAACTTGAAGCTTGACGCATGCGGGCGGATTATCGCTCCGCTGCCCCGACGGAGGATCTCGCCATGCCGCACGCCGAATCCACGAAGCCCGCCCCCCACGAGGCCGTCCCGTACTACGCGACGTACATCGACAAGGTCCCTTCGGGTGACATCCGCGAGACCCTGGAATCGCAGCTCGACGAGACGCGCGCGGTCCTGAACGGAATCGCCGAGGAGAAATCCCGGCATCGCTACGCGCCCGGCAAGTGGAGCCTTCGCGAAGTGCTGAGCCACATCAACGACGCCGAACGGGTCTTCGTGTTCCGCGCCTTCTGGTTCGCGCGCCGTTTCGATTCCCCCCTTCCGGATTTCGACCAGGAAATCGCGCTCGCCGCCTCGTCGGCGCACGACGCCTCATGGGCGCGCCACGTCGCGGAGTTCGGGGCCGTCCGGGCGGCGACCACGCACTTCTTTCGCAACCTGCCGGACGCCGCCTGGTCCCGGTCCGGCATCGCGAGCGGGAACCCTTTCACGGTGCGGGCGCTCGCGTGGATCACCGCGGGGCATGTCGCCCACCACATCACTCTCGTCAAGCAGCGCTATCTGTGAGCACGCGGGACACGCGTCCTCTCGCCCTTCTCGCCCTTCCGGGCCGCATCGCTCTGCGCTGACGCGCGCCGCCCCGCGTCCGCGAGGGCGCGGCTGCACTTTGGTTCCTTTATAGTTCCGCCGATGACGTCGACGAAGACGGCCCCCACCGCGTCGACCCCGCGCGCGGCCGGGTTCCGTCAGCCCGCGGAATGGGAACGCCACGAGGCGGTCTGGCTCGCGTGGCCCAGCCACGAAGACCTCTGGGGCGGAGCCCTCGAGAGCGTGCGCGCGGCGTTCGCCTCGTTCGCCGCCGCGATCGCCGACGTGAGTCCCGAGACGGGGAAGCCCCGGGGAGAGAGGCTCGAGATCCTCGTTCCCGACCCGAAGAACGAGGCCCTCGCGAAGAGCGCTCTCCCCGGCCTCGGCGCGCGCTTTCACCGGATTCCATTCGGCGACATCTGGCTGCGCGACACGGCGCCCGTGTTTCTCAAAGGCAGGAACGGCGAGACGGCCAGCGTGTCTTTCTCCTTCAACGGGTGGGGCGGGAAATACGTCCTGCCGCACGACGACGCCGTGTCGTCGCGCATCGCCGACGCGGCGAAGCTTCCATCCTTCCGTTTCGACTGGGTGTTCGAGGGCGGATCCGTGGACGTGGACGGCGAGGGCACGTGCCTCACGACGCGGCAATGCCTCCTGAACCCGAACCGCAACCCCGGGATGGCGATCGAGGCGATCGAGGACCGCCTCAAGGACGCGCTCGGCTGCACATCGGTCCTCTGGCTCGGCGACGGCCTCCTGAACGACCACACGGACGGTCACGTCGACACCGTCGCGCGCTTCGTCGCGCCCGGAGTCGTCGTGTGCATGCGCCCCTCGGGCAGCTTCGATCCGAACGCCCGGGCGCTTCTCGGCATCGACGCCGACCTCTGTTCCTTCTGGGACGCGCAGGGCCGGCGCCTGAAGGTCGTGAACGTGCCCTCCCCCGGGCTCGTCACGGACGGCGACGGGAGGACGATGCCCGCGAGCTACGTGAACTTCTACGTCGCGAACACGACCGTGATCGTGCCCTCGTACGGCGCTCCGAACGACGAGCGCGCGCGCGCCGCGCTCGCGATGCTGTTTCCGACGCGACGCGCCGTCTCCGTTCCCGCGAAGGAGCTCCTCGAGGGCGGCGGGGCCTTCCATTGCATCAGCCAGCAGGAGCCCGCGTGATGAAGCCCTCTCCCCCCGGCTGGCCGCGGATCTCCTCCTCTCTCTACTACGACGACGCGGCGAAGGCGATCGACTGGCTCTGCGACGCGTTCGGATTCGAGGTGCGCCTCAAGGTCGAGGGCGAGGGCGGGCGCATCGAGCACTCGGAGCTCGTCTTCGGGGAGGGCGTCGTCATGGTCGCCGGCGCGGAAAAGGCCGACAAGTTCCCGCAGGTGCGAAGCCCGGCACAGGTCGGCGGCGTGAACACCCAGAACATGTTCGTCTACGTCGACGACGTCGAGGCGCACTGCGCGAGAGCCCGCGCCAAAGGCGCGACGATCGTGGTCGAGCCGAAGACCTCGGACTACGGCGAGGACTACTGGTCGGACCGCACCTACGAGTGCGTGGACGTCGGCGGCCACCACTGGTGGTTCGCCCAGCGGCTGCGCAATCCGAAGACAGCGGGATGAGGTAGTCTTTCCGGCACAAGCCGGATCGCGAAGGAGGGCTCATGGCGAAAGCGAAAGCCGCGAAGAAGTCGAAGTCCAGGAAGTCCGCACCAAAGCCGAAAATGAGCGCGGCGCGCAAGGCCGCTCCCAAGAAGGCGGCTCCCAAGAAGAAGGCCGCGGCGAAGAAGAAGGCGGCCGCGCCGAAGCCTTCCCGGTATTGCCTCGGGAAGTGCTCGTGCGGCTCGCCGTGCACCTACGACAAGAACCACACCGGGTCGCACTATTGCTCCTTCCACGCCCCGATCGCCTGAGGACGGCGCCGGCTCGGCTATAGTCGCCCGGTGAATCCGGTAGCGACCGAGAACGTCACCCTCGCGGCCGTCCAGTGCGCGCTGCCGGGACCTTTCGACGCGAACGTCGCGAAGGTCGAGACGCTCGTACGCGAGGCGGCGAAGAGGGGTGCGACCGTCGTCCTGCCGCCGGAGCTCTTCGAGGGCCCGTACTTCTGCACGCAGGAGAGAGACGAGTTCTTCGCGTGGGCGAAACCCGCGGACTCTCATCCCACGATCACCCGCTTCTCTCGCATCGCGAAGGAGCTCGGCGTCGCCATCCCGGTTTCCTTCTTCGAAAGAGCCGGGCACGCGTACTACAACAGCGTCGCGATGATCGATGCCGACGGCACCGTGATGGGGCTCTACCGCAAGAGCCACATTCCCGACGGTCCGGGCTATGAGGAGAAGTTCTACTTCCGTCCGGGGGACACGGGTTTCAAGGCGTGGCGCACGCAGCCCGCGGCGCTCGGCGTCGGGATCTGCTGGGACCAGTGGTTCCCCGAGGCGGCGCGGGCCATGCTGCTCGCGGGGGCAGACGTGCTTCTGTATCCCACCGCCATCGGGTCCGAGCCCGGGAACGCCGCCCTCGACACGCGAGACCTGTGGCTGCGCGCCATGCTCGGGCACGCCGTGTCGAACGTGGCGCCCCTCGTGGCCGCGAACCGCGTGGGGAACGAGAACGGGCAGGTCTTCTACGGGTCGTCCTTCGTCGCGAACCAGCGCGGCGAAAAGCTCGCCGAGCTGGGGCGCGACGAGGAGGGCGTCGCCGTCGCGACCGTCGACCTCGCGGCCGTGAGGCGCGAGCGCGCGTCGTGGGGCTTCTTCCGCGACCGGCGTCCCGACCTGTACGGACCCCTCACGACGTAAGGCGGGACGCCACCGGCTTTTCCCATCGCGCGCTGCGTTTTCGTCCGCGATCTGCCTTGACATGCACACCCTTCCGGAGGTCTGCTAAGCGGCAAAGCAGCGATTTCGAGGAGGGGGGTCTCTATGGGCCTGACTCGACGAACGTTCCTGAAGGCCGGGACGGCCGGAGCCGGTGGCGCCATCGCCCTCGGCTTCGACCTCCACGAGGCGCGGGCCGAGATGCGCGCGTTCAAGATCTCGCGCACCACGGAGACGCGCAGTACCTGTCCCTACTGCGCCGTCTCCTGCGGCGTCATCATCCACACGCTCGGCGACAGGGCCAAGAACGCGACGGCCTCGGTCGTCCACGTGGAAGGCGATCCCGACCATCCGATCAATCGCGGGACGCTGTGCCCGAAGGGCTCGACGCTCCGGGAAGACATCAACAACCCCAATCGCATCACGAGCCCGAAGGTCCGCCGGGCCGGCTCGGACAAGTGGGAGGACATCTCCTGGGAGGATGCGATCGCGGGCATCGCGAAGCACATCAAGACGACCCGGGACAAGAACTTCATCGAGAAGAACGCGAAGGGCCAGGTCGTGAACCGCAATCCCGGAATGGCGATGATCGGCGGTTGCACCGACACGAACGAGTTCAACTTTCTCCAGTGGAAGTTCATCACGGCCCTGGGTGTGCCGTACCGGGACAGTCAGGCCCGGGTATGACACGGTCCCACGGTGGCCAGTCTGGCCGCCACGTTCGGGCGCGGGGCGATGACCAACGGATGGGTCGACATCAAGAACGCCGACGTCGTCCTGTGCATGGGCGGGAACCCCGCCGAGAACCATTCCTGCGGATTCAAGTGGGCGATCGAAGCCAAGAAGACGCGTAACGCGAAGATCGTCGCCGTGGACCCGCGTTTCACGCGGACAGCGGCGGTGGCGGACCTCTACTCTCCGATCCGGGCCGGCTCGGACATCGCGTATCTGCTCGGCATCATCCGGTACGCGATCGAGAAGGGCCGCTACCACGAGGACTACGTCAAGCTCCATACGAACGCCGGGTACGTCATCGGGGAGAAATACGCCTTCGACGAAGGCCTCTTCTCGGGCTTCGACGCCGCGAAGGGCGAGTACGACAAGACCGCCTGGGCCTACGAGGGGGATCCGAAGACGAAGGCCTACATGGTCGACGAGACGCTCCAGAACCCCCGCTGCGTCTTCCAGCTCCTGAAGAAGCACGTCGACCGTTACACCCCGGAAACCGTCGAGAAGGTCTGCGGGACTCCCAAGGAGACGTTCCTCAAAGTCGCGGAGATCGTCACCTCCACGGGCAACGCGCAGAGAGTCGGGACGATCCTGTATGCGCTCGGTTGGACGCAGCATTCGGTGGGAGTCCAGATGATCCGGTGCGCGGCGATGCTCCAGCTCCTGCTCGGGAACGTGGGCCGTCCCGGCGGCGGGGTCAACGCGCTCCGCGGCCATTCGAATATCCAGGGCGCCACCGATCTCGCCGGTACGTTCGAGATCCTCCCCGGGTATCTGAGGACGCCCACGGGGCCGCAGCAGACACTCAAGGAATACCTCGAAGGCGTGACGCCCACGACGCTCAACAAGCAGGCCTGGGCCTCGATGAACTACTGGCAGAACTACTCGAAGTTCATGGTCTCGCTTCTGAAAGCGGCCTACGGAAAGAACGCCACGAAGGAAAACGACTTCGGCTACTCGTGGCTTCCGAAGGTCGACGGCAACTACTCCTGGATGTTCATCTACGACGACATGTACCGCGGCTCCTCGACGCGTGCCGGCGGAAAAGAGCCCGGACCAGAGGGCCTGATCACGTTCGGCATGAACCCGGTGGGGATCGGCCCGAACAGCCAGAAGATGATCCACGCGCTCGCGAAGCTGAAGTGGCTGCTCGTCGTCGAGAACTACGAGATCGAAACGGCGACGTTCTGGAAGGCGCCGAAGGAGTATGGCGGACCCGAGACGTCGAAGATACAAACGGAGGTCTTCCAGCTCCCGGCCTCGGGATTCGCGGAAAAGGACGGAACCTTCACGAACTCCGCCCGCTGGATGCAGTGGAAGTGGAAGGCGATCGACCCCCCCGGCAAGTCGAAGACGGACCAGGAGATCCTCGCGAGGATCTTCCTCGCGGTCCGCGACCTGTACAAGAAAGAAGGCGGCCCCGCCGCCGACGCGGTCCTCAACGTCACCTGGAACTACACGAACCCGGCGGCGCCGGACCTCGGCGAAGTCCTGAAGGAGATCAACGGCAAGGCGATCAACGACATCCCGGACCCGAAGGACAAGACGAAGGTCTTGAAGGCCGCGGGCCAGCAGTTGGACGGCTTCGCCCAGCTCCAGGACGACGGCTCCACGCTCTGCGGGAACTGGCTGCACTCGGGGGTTTACACGGAAGCCGGCAACATGGCCCAGCGCCGGAACAACGCGGACCCGAGCGGCCTCGGCATGTTCCACCAGTGGGGCTTCGCCTGGCCCGCGAACCGCCGCGTGATGTACAACCGCGCTTCCGCCGACAAGGACGGCAATCCGTGGGATTCGACCCGTGTCGGCATCAAGTGGAACGGAGAGAAGTGGGTGGGCGACGTCCCGGACATCAAGCCGGACAGCAAGCCGGGCGAGTTCGGAGCGTTCATCATGAACGCCGAGGGCGTGGGCAAGCTCTTCGCCGCCGGCCTCAACGACGGTCCATTCCCGGAGCATTACGAGTCCGTCGAGGCGCCCTGCGACAACGCCCTTCATCCGAAAGTCACTTCGAGTCCGGTGACGAAGAAGTTCAGCTCCGACAAGGACGTCTACGGAAAGAAGGAAGACTTCCCGATCGTCTGCACGACCTACCGTCTGACGGAGCACTACCACTACTGGACGAAGCACACCCAGGTCCTGAACCAGCTGCAGCCCGGGTTCTTCGTCGAGATCCCCGAGGTGCTCGCCCAGCAGAAGGGAATCGCGAACGGGTCGAAGGTGAAGGTCTCCTCCGCGCGCGGCTCGATCGAGGGCGTCGCGATGGTGACGAAACGGCTGCGTCCCATGAAGATCGACGGGAAGGAGCTCTGGCAGATCGGGTTCCCGCTCCACTGGGGCTACTCGGGCAGCCCGGGCCACACCGGACCGCTCGCGAACTTCCTGACGCCGTCCGCGATGGACCCGAATACGTGGACTCCGGAGTTCAAGACCTTCCTCGTGAAGCTCGAGAAGGCGTGAGGGGAGGACGATCATGAGCGTTCAGAACCTCGAGATCCGCCGCTCCTCGGCCTCGCTCTGGGGGGGCGCCACGGGCCTTCGCGCGCTTCCCGACGTGGCCAAGTACGTCGACACCTCGACCTGCATCGGCTGCAAGGCCTGCGAGGTCGCATGCCAGGAATGGAACGACCTCGCGCCCGTCGCCACGCAGCAAACCGGGTCTTACCAGACGCTCCCGACGCTCGACGCCGGTTTCTGGAACCTCATCCGCTTCGACGAACGCGAGGTGGACGGCGGCCTCAAGTGGCTCATGCGCAAGGACCAGTGCATGCACTGCGCCGAGCCGGGCTGCCTCGAGGCCTGCCCCGCACCGGGCGCGATCGTTCAGTACGCGAACGGCATCGTGGACGTGAACCCGGACAACTGCATCGGCTGCGGCTACTGCGAGACGGGCTGCCCGTTCGATGTGCCGCGCTTCTCGGCGAAGACCGGGAAGATGTCGAAGTGCACGCTCTGCGTGGACCGCGTGTCCGTCGGCCTCGAGCCGGCGTGCATCAAGGCCTGCCCGACGGGCTGCCTGCACTTCGGGACCAAGGAAGACATGGTCGCGCTCGGGAGCGCGCGCGTCGCGCAGCTCAAGGCCAACGGCTTCCCCCAGGCGGCGCTTTACGACCCGCAAGGGGTCGGGGGCACGGGCGTCGTGACCGTTCTGGGGTTCGGGGACCATCCCGAGTGGTACGGACTCTCCCGCGACCCGCGCATTCCGCTGACCGTCAAGTTCTGGAAGAAGTGGCTCCGTCCGATCGGCTTCCTCGCGATCCTCGGGGCCGTCGTCGGAGCGTTCGGCCACCACCTCTACCACGGCAACAAGGGCCACATCGACCCCGGTCCGGTCGGCCCGGACGAGACGAAGGGCTGAGGGAGGCGCGCATGAGCAAGGTCGTCCGTCAGATCGGCTTCGACGAAGGCGCCTACGTCGCCCGCGAGAAGGAAGACGTCGTCGTCGGGAACGAGATCATCCGGCACCGCCTCTCCTCGCGCGTCATTCACTGGTGCGTCGCCGTCACGTTCTTCGCCTGCCTCTTCACGGGGCTCCCGGTCTGGACCCCCGTGTTCGGCTGGATGGCGACGCTCGTGGGCGGGCTCGGCGTCACCCGCGTCGTCCACCCGTGGTTCGGGCTCGGCTTCGCGCTCGCCTCGCTCGCGATGGCGATCCACTGGTGGACGCAGATGGAGATGACGAAGGAGGAACGCGGCTGGGTGGGGCCCAAGCTCCTCGAGTACCTGAGGGACGCCGCGAACCACGAAAAGATCGGCAAGTACAACGGCGGGCAGAAGGTCTATTTCCACACCTCGGGGATCAGCGCCCTCGGCCTCCTCGCCTCGGGCATCGTCCTGTGGGGCTCGACGTCGTTCCCTGCGTGGGCGCGCGAGATCGCGATCCTCCTCCACAACTTCAGCTTCATCCTCTTCGCGGTGTCGCTCGTCTTTCACATCTATCTCGCGACCGTCGCCGAGCCCGGGACGTTCAACTCGATGACGCGCGGCACGGTCTCCAAGGCGTGGGCGCGGATCCACCACCCGAAGTGGTACCGGGACTTGACGGGACAGAAGTAGGCGGCGTCTGAAAGCCGAAGGGGATCAGCCGTGAGGCCGACCGGCCTCGTCGGTCCGTTCGAGGCCCGCGCGGAACGCGCGGACGCCCTCGCCGCATCGGCGCCGGCCGTCGAGGAGCCGCTGCTCTTCGCGGCGAAGCTTTTCCGCGTTCAGGCTCGTCTCGCCGCGGCCGTCGTGGCGCGGCACGCCGACGCGCCGTTCTCCGGTGGGGCGGCCGACCTGCCGCGCATCGTCGATCTGCTGCCGCCGCTGGTAGCCTTCGCCGCCGCCGATGGTCCCTCCGAGCTCGCGGAGGCGGCGGAGGCCCGCACGAAGGATGACGCGGCGATGGCCGCCACCCGGCTTCGCGTCTATTGGGAGGGAGGCCGCGACGCGCTGGAAGACTACCTGTCGCGGGCGTTTCTGCGGCCGTTCGCCGAGGTCCTGGCGCGCGCGGGCATCGTCATGGACCGGCCCCGGCACGAGGGTCACTGCCCCGCGTGCGGGTCGGCCCCGATCGTCTCCTATCGAAAGGAGCTCCCCGAATCCAACGGCGGCGCGCGCTTCCTCGGGTGCGGGCTCTGCGGCACCGACTGGCCCTTCAACCGGATCCGCTGCCCCTCCTGCCAGGAGGAAAATCCCGCGAAGCTGCCGGCTTTCCAGAGCGACGTGCACAAGAACGTACGCATCGAGGCCTGTGAGACGTGCCGCCGCTACGTCAAGTCGCTCGACCTCACGCTCGATGCCCGGCCGCTGCCCGAGGTGGACGATCTCGTCTCGCTCGCGATGGACCTGTGGGCGATCGAGGAGGGCTGGACGCGCCTCGAACCCGGCTGGGCCGGGATCTAGGGGTGAACGCTCAGCGGCCCGCGAAGATCTCGTCGAAGAAGACCTGCATCGCCTTCCACGACCGCCGCGCGGCGGGCTCGTTGTAGCCGACGGCGGCCGTCAGTCCGTTCTTCTTCGCGACCTCGTCGGCGCCGGGGTTCGAAAAGGCGTGGAGCGCGTTCGCGTAGTCCACGGACTGATAGTCGATCTTCGCGTCCTCGAGCGACTTCTCGAGCGCGGCCCGCTCCTCGGGCTTCAGCATCGGGTCGGCGGCTCCATTGAGCAGGAGGAACTTCGTCTTCACGTTCCCGGCAACATCCGCCGGCGCCTTCACCGCGCCGCCATGGAAGCTCACGATCCCCGCGAGAGGCGCGCCGGAAAGTGCGAGGGCCTGCACCGTCGAACCGCCGAAACAGAATCCGATCGCGGCGACCTTCGCGGGGTCGACGAGGCCGGACTTCAGGAGCTGGTCGAGGCCGGCATGCGCGCGCTCGGCCATGAGCGGCTTTCCGTAGAACGGCCCCGCGAGCTCGCCCGCTTTCTTCGCGTCGTCGGTCGTGACGCCCGCGCCGTACATGTCGGCGGCGAACGCGACGTAGCCCATCGCGGCGAGCTGCTCCGCGCGCCCCTTGGGGTATGCCGTCAGGCCCCACCACTCGGGGAGGACGAGGACGCCGGGGAGCTTCGCCTTCGCCGTTTTCGCGTCGTCGTACGCGAGAAGGCCTTCGAGCTTGACACCGGCGTGCGTGTAGGAAACGGGCTTCGTGACGACCTTCGCCTCGGCGGAGACGGCGACGAGGAGAGCGGCGGCGAGGGCGAGTTCTTTTCTCATGAAAAGCAGGCTAGCAAGGCCGCCGGCCGGGCGCAACGAAGATAAGACTCTGCCTGGCCGTCGCGCTCTTTGAAGTCGTCCCATTCCTGCTCGCTCCACCACTCGCAGCACGAGAACCGAGTCCGGCCGGATCAGCGGCGAGGGCGACCGTGACTCTCGAACGCCTTCAACATCGGGTTTTCGATCTTCGTGTAGCCCGCGGGGACTTCCCAGGCGGAAGCCGGAATCGAACCCTTGCGGACCTCGATCACTTCGCTCTCGACCGTCGTCTTGTTCCCCATGACGTCGACCTTCATCGAGGTCGCAACCGGGAAGCCCTTGATGGCTTTCATTTTTTCCCCGAATTCGGCGCCGCCCTTGGCGATCGGCGCAAACGCACTCATCGAACTCGTCATGCTCTCGGCGAATTCTTTCTGCGCTTCCCAGGCGTGGGCGGGATACTGCAGGTCGGTCGTGACGCATTCCTTCATCGTAGACATCGCGGTCATCGTGATCGCCCACTCCTCGCAGCGAAACCCCGCGACGTTCCGCGTCGTTCCCGTTTTCTTCACGTCCATCGTGCCCGCAACTCCGGCACTCATGCTCGCCATCATCTCCATCCCCTTCTTCATCTCCGGATCCTTCATTTTTTCTTCCATCTTGATCCGGAACTGCTCGAGGTCCTGCTTCGTGGTCGTGTAATACGTCTTCTTCTTGCCGTCCAGCGTCGTCATCACGCCGGCCTTCAGGTCCCAGATCGTCTCGTGCCCTTCCGCGCTAGCCCTGCGGACGTGGTCACTCGAGATGTAGTCGGTGGTCGTGGCGCCCGGTTTTCCGTTGAGCGTGTTCTTGGACACGATCGTCAGATCGTCGGAGGCCAGGGCGGCGCCGGCGAGGAGAACGAGAGCTCCGAGGGTGAGGGTAGAAAGTCGCATGAATCCTCCATCTGAAAGGCGTTCGCCTCGTGATTCTAGAGCCTCGAGGAGTCAGGTCGACGCCGGATTCGTGCGCGCCCGCGCAGCCTCACTTGGGGCAGGCGCCGAGGCGCCGCGCCTTGACGTCCGTCGTGGTTTCTACGGAGCCCGCCTTCGTCTTCATGCCCCCCTCGTACGAATCCCCGTGATACGTGGCCGTGCTGAGGATCGTCCGGTCGCCGCACGTCATTGCGTGCGAAACGGTGTCTCCCTTGACCGTGAAGTCCGTGACCCTGCAGTTCATCTTCGCGGCATTCTTTTCCGCCGCCTCGCGCCCCGTCCGGGAGTCCCCGTTGACGACGGCGGCGAGATCGGCGTCGACGCAGTACTTCGAGACGTGGCTTTCGCCCTTCGTCGTCATCGTGAATTCCCACTGCCCGAGCGCCATCCGGTCGGCCGCCTCAGCGCGGCTCCACACGGCGAAAAGAACGACGAAGAGAATGGACTTCGCGTTCACGATCCGGCTCACAGCTTTTCCAGGAGCTTCGTCGCGAGCGCGATCGCCGCGGCGCGCGTGTCCGTCTCGTACTGGGTCCCCTGCTTCTTGCTCGAGGCCTTGATGACGGCGAGGGCACCCTGCGCGGCGTCTCCGCCCTGGAGGCCGGCGTTCGTGGGATCGGTCTGCTGCACCTGCTGGAGTTCCTCCATGGCCTTCTTCATCTCTTCCGGGCCCCTCGCCTGTCTCAGCTTCTCGCCCGCTTTCTGTCCGGCGATCATCTGAAAGTTCGGCGGCGTGACCGTGAAGAAGACGCTGCCCTTGCGGACGTACAGGAAGGACATGGCGCCAAAAAGCGCCTCGTCGCCGAGGTTGGGTACGACCTCCGGCTTGCCGCCGAGGAATCCCGTCGCCGTGCGCGCCGCCTGCATTTGCTGGACCGCGTCCGCGACGTCGTCCTTCTGGTCCAGCTCGATGCCGGCTTCGAGGAGCAGCACGTCGGTCTTGTACTTGAGATGCGTTCCGTCGCCCTCGACGGAGGTGACGGGCTGTCCGAGGATGGCTCCGACCTCCTCTTTCGTGAGGAGGGCGGCGACGTCGACTTTTCCGCGACGGGCGCGGGCCGCGGGGCGGCCCGGAGCGCCGGTGGGGTCCGCCGCCCCCGAAGGAGCCTTCCCGCAACCCATGAGGAGGAGCCCCGGGCAGAGCGCGAGCATGAACGCGCGAGAGACACCCTTCATTTTGGACACGTGATTTTTCCTTCCGTTGAGAGCGATCAAGCCCGGAGGCGACCACCCCGTGACGTCTCGTGAAGGACGGTGCTCTCCAAGAGAATGAGTGTCAAGCGCATTCACCCTGCCGCGCCCGGGGGGCGCCCCATGGCTCCCCTCTCAACCGAGCTGCGGAAGCTCCGGCTCGGGCGGGGCATCGGAGCGCCCCATCGTCTCCCACGCGGCTTCCATCTCCTCCCGGCTCCAGCCGAGGAAGTGGCCGCCGCCCCTGAAGTGAACGGCTCCGTCCGCGGCCTCGAGGCGGACGATCGCGCCGGCGCCTTCGTCGGCGCGAACCGCGATGCTCCATGCGGAGGCCGTGATCGAGGCCCCGCGCTCCCTCACGGGCACGCGTTCGATGAGAACCGCAGCGTTCGTGAGCGTCGTGACGGCGCTCATCGCGAGGTCGCCGGGTCGCGGGGCGGCGGAGGACCGCCCTCGGCTTCGCCGACGAACGGGACGAAGCGCACGGGCAGGACGCTCTTCTCGGTGTAACCGCCGCCCTGCCTCTCGATCACCTTCAGCTCCTGGTAGAACGCACCGACGGGAATGATCATGCGCCCCGAGGCCGAGAGCTGCTCGAGGAGAGGTGGCGGGACCTTCTCCGGCGCCGCGGTGACGAGAATCGCGTCGAACGGCGCCTGTTCGGGCCAGCCGCGGTAGCCGTCCGCCGCCCGCAGCTCGACGTTCTTCACGCCGAGTTTTTGGAGACGCTGTTTCGCCTCCTCCGCGAGCTCCGGGCGGATCTCGATCGAGTACACCCGGGCGGCGAGCGACGCGAGAATCGCCGTCGAATAGCCGGAGCCCGTCCCGATCTCGAGGACCCTCTCCGTGCCGCCGAGGCGAAGCTGCTCCGCCATGAACGCGACGACGTAGGGCTGGGAGATCGTCTGGCCGCTTCCGATCGGCAGCGGCCGGTCGTCGTAGGCGGAGGCCGCCTCCGCCGACGGGACGAAGAGGTGCCGCGGAACGGTGCGCATGGCCTCGAGCACTCGCGGATCCCGGATGCCCCGGGCCGCGATCTGTCTTTCGACCATCTCGCTCCGTTTCTTCTGCATCGGGTCCGCCGCCTCCCGGCACGCCGCGGCGGCGAAAAGGACCGCCGCCGCGATCGCGGCGGCGGCTTCCCGTGAGCGCGGGCGAGCCTCCACGAACCTCATTCTATGCGGAGCCTCCCCCGGGTCATCCGCCGGGCGGAACGGGCGCCTCGGAGGCGCGCAGCCGGCGCTTGAGAGGGTTTTCGAGGGTGAGTGTCATGGCGCCGAAGCGGATCTCCACGTCGAACGGGGACAGGAACGACGCGCCGAGGATGCCGTCCTCGATCCCGTCCGCGTCTTCCTTCAGGACGATGTCCCTGAAACGCACCATGTAAGCGCCCACGCCCACCGTCACGTTCGAGATCTTCGCCCACGACACGCGGGATTTCCCGATCCCTTCGAGCGTCACCGGGTATGCCGCTTCGGGCTCGAAGAGACGCGTCTTGCGAAGCCCGCCGCGGGTGATCATCGACGGCTCCGAGCCGGTGTCGAGCAGAAACAGCGACCAGGGCTGCCCGTTGAGGGACGCGCGGGCCATGGGCTTCATCCGGCGAAAGAACAGGTTCTGGTCCTTCGAGCCGCGGACGACCCGCCGGCCGAGCCGCCACGCGTGGACGAATCGGTCGCCGAACGCGAGACGCCAGTCGAACTCCTTCATGAAGTGCGCGCCGAGCACGCCGTTCAGGCGGAAGACCCCCGATGCCGCCGTCTCGAACGTGAGCGTTCCGTCGGGCAGGATGCCCACCGGGACGTCCGTGAGCGTGACGTCCCCGAGGCGCACGGAGTCGACCCAGCCGAGCCGCATCGGGAGGTCCGTCGCATGGAGGCCTCGCGCGAAGGCGGTGGCCCCGGGCACACCGGTGACGCCCAGGCGCGCCGCCGCGCTCTCGGTCAGGAGGGACAGAGAGGCGCCGGAGTCGAGGACCATCTCTTCCGGGGCGTGCCCGTTCACGTGCACGGCGAGGCGGAGCAGATTCGGTCTGCCGAAGTCGACGGGCAGCGAGAGCTGCTCGCCGGCAGACTCGCCGCCGTACGGCGTGCGGGTGGACTGCGACTCGAGGAAGACCAGCCAGCCGTCGGGAACGCGCTTGCCTTCGCGCTGGGCGACGCGCCCCCAGCGCCCCGCCTCGGAAAAGTCTCCGTCCCAGTACGCGCCCTGCGAGAGGAGCCAGGCGAGCTCCGCCCGGTCGGACGCGCGGCCGGTTCCGGCGAGCGCGCGCTCGAGACGCGGCGCCGCGCCGCGAAAGTCGCCGCGCTCGAGAAGCACCTGGCCGCTCAGGCGGTCGAAACGGACGGCGTCGAGGCTTCGCCCGCCCGCGCTGGACAGGAACTCTGCGACTTCGGGAATGTAACCGCGCTGGAGCTGTTCTTCCGCGTTGAAGGAGTTCACGAGGCCGATCGGGACCGGCTTTTGGAGCTGATGGGGCAGGACCGTGATCTCGCGGGAGAACGTGCAGGCGAGGGCGCCGAGCGCGGCCAGAAAAAGGGCGGAGAAGAGGCCAGAGCCCGCGCGTCTCAAGGCGCCGCCAGGACGCGGGCGATGAGGACGGTCTGGTCGTCGTACTGCGCGACGCCGGTCGTGAAGTCGTTCACCGCGCCGAAAATCTGCCGCGAGAGCTCGGCCGGGGAATGCATCCGCCCCGCGATGGCGAGCGCGGTGAGCCTGTCCATGCCGAACTCCTCGTCGCTGCCGTTCAGGGCCTCCGTGATGCCGTCGGAATAGAGCAGGATCGTGTCGCCGGGCGCGACCTGGATCGACGCCTGCGTGTGGACGACGCCCGGCATCATCCCCACCGGCACTCCCCCGCTCGGCAGCAGGACGATGCCCTGCGGCGAGATCCAGAGCCCGGGGTTGTGTCCGGCGTTCACGTACGTGAGCGTTCCGGTCGCCGGGTCGAAGACCGCGATGAAAAGCGTCGCGAACTTGCGCGTCGAGGAAAACCCCACGAGGTGGCGGTTCACGCGCGCGACGAGTCCGGGCAGGTCCGAGGCGTTGTTCGGGACCAGAAGATGCAGGCAGGCGTGAACGGTCGATACGAGAAGCGCCGCCGGCACGCCCTTCCCCGAGACGTCGGCCACGCAGAACGCCGTGCGTCCATCCTCGAGCGGATACACGTCGAAGTAGTCGCCCCCGACCTGTTTCGTCGGCCGGTTTGCGCCCGAGAAGACGAGGCCGGGAACGTCCGGCAGCGTGTCGGGAAGAATCGTCTTCTGGATGGAGGCCGCGAGCTCCATCTCGCGTTCCATCTTCTCCTTCTCGACCGCTTCGCGGTGGAGGCGCGCGTTCTCGAGCGCGATCGCGGCCTGGTTCGCGAAGAGCGACGCGACGCGCTCGTCGGCTTCGGTGAAATCGTCGATCGACCCGCCGCGGTTCTCCTTGTCTGCCACGACGAGCACGCCGAGCCAGCGCCCGTCGGCGAGGATCGGCACGGCGAGGAGCTTTTCCGCGGGCGCGTTCGCGAGGAGCCCCACGCGTTCCTGGATCGTGTTGCAGCGCAGCACCGTCGGAGGGAGAAGCCGCGCCGATTCGCCGTCCAGGAGCGGCTCGCCGAGATGGCGCACGTAGACCGGGGTGTCGGCCGCGCGGTCGCACACGATGAGCGTTCCGGTGCGCGCGTTCAGGAGCGAGATCGACTTGTAGAGGATGTCTTCGGCGAGCGAGTCGAGGTCGAGAGTTCCCGCGATGGAGAGCCCGACGTCGTAGAGGCTCTGGAGCTCCCACACGCGGTACTTGAGCTCGAAGTCGGCCTTCTGAACCTTGTCGGCCATGCGCAGCGAGTCGAGGAGGCGCGCCGCATGCGCCGCCACAGAAGCGAAGCCGACCGGGTCGGCGGGCGGCTTCTCGAGGACGAGGAGCGCCAGCGCTTCCTCCTGCACCGTGAGCGGAATCGCGACGGGACCTTCCCCTTCGGCTGCGGCGCCGGCTTCGGGGCCGAAGAGCGCGCGCGAGACCGTTTCGGACAGAGGGTCCGTGACCCGGCCGGAACCCGCCGCGCGCGCCGCGAGGGCCTCGAGGACGGGGACCGGCGCCTCGAGGCCGGAGCACGCGGATCGCGCCGGCTGCGCGGGATCCACGAGAACACCTTTTCCCGTCTGCGCCGCCGTCAGAAGCGCCGTGAGGATCCCGAAGAAGAGCCGTTCGCGGTCGGAAAACGGGTCGAGCGCCGCGAGCGTCTCGTGCGCGGTGAGGATTGCGGCGCGCGCCTGCGCCGAAGGGCCGGAATGCCCGGAAATCGCCGCGCTACTCGGACTCGCCCCGGAGCCAGGCGAGGGCGGGCTCGGGAGCGGGGAAGATCCGTGCATATTGAGCGAGCCCCATGATCTGGAACGTCTTCTCGATCGTCGGCGTCAGACGGCAGAAAGCCAGTTTTCCCCCCTGATCGAGGAGCTTCTCCAGGATCTCGATGAGAATCGAGATCCCGATGGAGTTGACGATCTTCGTCCTCTCGAGGTCGAGGAGAAGGCGGTTCACCCCCGACCCGAGAAGCGCATAAGCCTCTTTCGCGATCTCCTCGCCGCCGGTGTTGTTGATGTAACCGTCGGTCCGGAGGACGGCTACCGTCGCATCGGGCCGGTCTACGACGACTTTCAAGGTCTCGCTCATTCGGTCCTTTATACCCTATCGATATTTGCGCATCACGATGCGCGTGCCCCGTCCGCCGCTCTCGATCCGGACGTCGTCCATCAGGCTTTCGATGATCTTGATTCCCCAGCCGCGCTTTCGGCTGGACCGCAGCGCGGCCGCGATCTCGGGCGTCTTGAGGCGGGTCGGATCGAACCCGTGCCCCGAGTCCGCGACGTCCACCTCGAGATAGGCGCCCCGGCCGCCCTCTTCGGCGCCCACGCGGAAGGCGAGCTCCACCTTGTGGTCCGGCGTCGCACTGTGCTCGAAGGCGTTGATACAGGCTTCGACGACGGCCATCTTCACCTCGTCGATCTTGTCGCGGCCCATCTCCATCCACTCACCCAGGGCGGCGACCTGCGCCGTGGCGGCGATTTCCATCTCCGGTGCGACCGGAATGGTCAGATGCACCTCGCGACGTTCGACCGACGACATCAGCTTATGGCAATCCCCTCTCGGAGCGTTAGAACGTCAGGAGCGCGCGAACCGCTGTGAAGAGGAACGCCGGAATCTTACCCGACCCCGAAGCCAGAGCGAAGGCGGCCGCTTCGGCGAGGAGCAGCGGCACGATCGCGCGTGACGCGCGCATCGAGAGGACGAGCGGAGCAGGGAGGATCGCGTGAAAGGAGGCCAGCGGCAGGGACGCGACTCGCGCCGAAGCGCGTGCCGTCACAGCCTTGATTCCGCCCTCGCTGAACATCTGGTGCCTCCGGTTGCGACTTGCATCGCAATGTGCGGGCCACTCAACTCGAACTCCAAGCCGAGGAGGCTGAAGTGAAGCTAAACTGTTGAAAAGATTAGATTTCTTAGAAGGCAATATGGGCATAACGCGAATGCCACAATATGCGCCAACAAGTCACATTAATCTGTGTGCGGACGAACTATTACTATTAACCATTCTAAGAAAACTACTTAGCATGCATGCGCATTAGTGTCACACTGTAGCGAAACGCTACCATCACACGGGACTCCGAAAACAGAATCAAATGGGGCCGAAATCATAGAGTTCCGCCTTGACGCAATGGGCGCCCTTCGCCCAATACTGATGGGGACTGCGTCCGGCGAAAGGAGTCCCGTCATGAGCTCGTTCGAGCAGGAAGTCGCTTCTACACAGCAGTGGTTCGACAACCCCCGCTTCGCGGGGATCGTCCGCCTCTACACCGCGCGTCAGGTCGTCGAGCAGCGCGGCACCATCGCTCACGACTACACGGTGGCACGCGAGGCCGCGGTGGCGTTCTACGACCGCCTGCGCCAGCTCTTTGCCGAGAGGAAGAGCCTCACCACGTTCGGCCCCTACTCTCCCGGACAGGCCGTGACCATGAAGCGGATGGGAATCGAAGGGATCTACCTCGGCGGCTGGGCGACCTCCGCCAGGGGCGGAACGAGCGAGGATCCGGGGCCCGATCTCGCGAGCTACCCGCTCAGCCAGGTGCCCGACGAGGGCGCCATGCTGGTGCGAGCCCTGCTCACCGCCGACCGCAACCAGCACTACCTGCGCTTGCGCATGACCGAGGCGCAACGCGCCGCCACGCCAGCCCACGACTTCCGGCCGTTCATCATCGCCGACGCCGATACGGGACACGGCGGCGACCCGCACGTTCGCAACCTGATCCGCCGCTTCGTGGAGGCCGGCGTGCCGGGATACCACCTCGAAGACCAGCGCCCGGGCACCAAGAAGTGCGGCCACCAGGGCGGCAAAGTGCTCGCCGCGCAGGACGAGCAGAACAAGCGGTTGAACGCCGCCCGCTTTCAGCTCGACGTCATGGGTGTCGCCGGCATCCTCGTCGCCCGCACCGACGCCGAGGCGGCGAGCCTGCTCGACGGCTGTGCCGACGAGCGCGACCAGCCGTTCCTCCTCGGCGTCACGAACCTCGAGGTGCCGGCCTACAAGGCCTGCTACCTCGCGCTCATCCGGCACTTCTACGAGATGGGCGTCCGCGCCCTCAACGGCCACCTCCTCTACGCCATCCCCGACGGCGAGCACGCCGCCGCCTCCGCCTGGCTCGAGCGGAAGGGCCTCCTGCTCCTGGTCGCGGAGGCCGTGGCGGCTTACGGCGACGGGAAGGAGTCCCCGCTCGATACGATCTTCGACGCCGTGGCATCCCGCTTTGCTGCAGTATGGGAGGAGGACGCCGGCCTCGAGACTTACGGCGACGCGGTCGCGGAGGTGCTCGACTTCCGAGCGAGCGAGGGCGAGCCTCTCGAGACGAGCGCCGACGAGTGGCGGCGCTTCGCCGCGCGCGCCTCGCTCTACGCCGCCCGCGAGAAGGCGCGCTCTCTCGGCGTCGACGTCGGCTGGGACTGCGAGCTGGCAAGGACGCCCGAGGGCTACTACCAGGTCCGCGGCAGCATCCCGTACGCCGTCGCCAAGTCGCTCGCCGCGGCACCGTTCGCCGACGTGTTGTGGATGGAGACGAAGACCGCCGATCTCCCCGACGCCCGCGCGTTCGCCGAGGCGATCCACGCCGAGTTCCCGGACAAGATGCTCGCCTACAACCTCTCGCCGTCGTTCAGCTGGGACACCACCGGCATGAGCGACGAGGAGATGCGGCGATTCCCCGAGGAGCTCGGCAAGCTGGGCTTCGTCTTCAACTTCATCACGTACGGCGGCCACCAGATCGACGGTCTCGCCGCCGAGGAGCTGGCGACCGCCCTCAAACAGGACGGCGTGCTCGCTCTCGCCCGCCTGCAGCGGAAGCTCCGCATGGTCGAGTCGCCGTACCGTACGCCGCAGACCCTCGTCGGCGGGCCGCGCGCGGACGCCGCACTGACCGCCACCTCGGGGCGCACGGCAACGACCATGGCGATGGGCAAGGGCTCGACCCAGCACCAGCACCTCGTCCAGACCGAAGTGCCGAAAAAGCTCCTCGAGGAGTGGCTGGCGATGTGGACGAAGCACTACGAGCTTCCCGACGGGCTCGGAGTCCAGCTCAGGCCGCATCGCGCCGGCTCGGAGCTGCTCGAGCTCGGCGTCTACGGCAAGGAGGCCGGGGGCAAGGGGGCCGAAAAGCTCGCGAACGTCATCTTCGCCCCCATCCACGACCGGCGCGGCCGCAGCATCCTCTCGGTGCGCGACCAGAACACGTTCGGGGAGCCGCTGCGCAAGAAGCGCCTGATGACCCTCGTCCACCTCTTCCTGGTGCACCGCTTCAAGGTCGACTCGGTGCATTACGTCACCCCCACCGAGGACAACCAGTACCAGGCCGCGAAGATGAAATCCCACGGCATCTTCAGTCGGGTCGACACCGAGGTCGGCCAGATCATCGTGGCCGACGTCAACCACCCGCGCATCGCCGAGCTCCTCGCGCCGGATCGGGTCGCGCTCGGGAGGCTGATCCGCAAGGAGGGGTAGGGAAAGGGCTCTTCAGATCCTCTTGCGGTACAGCGTTCGCCGGCTGACGCCGAGGAGCTTCGCCGCGCGGCTCTTGTTGCCCTTCACCTGGGCGAGGACGCGGCGGATGTGCGCGTTCTCCACGTTCCTGAGGTCGGCCGACGTCAGGCGCAGATCGCCTTCGACCTCCCGCGCGATGCCGAACTGCAGGTCGGCGGCCTCGATCGTGTCGCCCGAGACGAGCGCCGCGGCCCCTTCCAGCAGGTTCTCCAGTTCGCGCACGTTGCCCGGAAACGGATAGTCGAGGAGGGCCTTCACGGCATCGCGCGAGAGCGAAGGCGCCCGTCGCCCGTCGCGCGCCGCGATGCGTGAGAGAAAGTGCCCCGCGAGGCGCGGAATGTCCTCGCGGCGCTCGCGTAGAGCGGGCATCCGGATCTCTACGACGCGCAGCCTGTAGAAGAGGTCTTCGCGGAAGCGCCCGGCGCGGATCTCGGCAGGCAGATCCTGATGCGTCGCCGAGACGACCCGCACGTCGACCGGCACCTTCGCGCGGCCGCCGAGGCGCTCGATCTCCCGCTCCTGCAGGACCCTCAGGAGCTTGGCCTGGATGGCGAGCGGCGTGTCGCCGATCTCGTCGAGAAAGATCGTGCCGCCGTTCGCCAGCTCGAACTTGCCGATCCGCGCGTCGACGCCCGTCGCGACGCCGCGCTCGATCCCGAAGAGCTCGCTTTCGAGCAGGCTTTCGGGGACGGCCGCGCAGTTGAGCGCGAGGAAGGGACCCTCGCGGCGCGGCGAGCCCGCGTGCAGAAGCTTGGCCGCGAGCTCCTTGCCCGTGCCGCTTTCACCCGTGACGAGGACGTTGACCCGCGACGCCGCCGCGCGGGCGACGAGCTCCTTGGCGCGCCGCATCGCCGGCGAGTCACCCACGAGGATCTCGTCCACGCCGAGACTGCCCTTGAGCGCGCGGTTCTCCTCCCGGAGACGGTCGAGGTCCACGGCGAGCGTCCGCAGGCGCCGCGCCGCCTCGAGCGCCGGCGCGACGAGCCCGGCCAGCGAAACGAGGAACCGGCGATCCTCATCGTCGAACGAAGGCGCGTCGCCGCCCCGCGCTTCGCGATCGAGGACCACGAGCACGCCGACGACGCGGCCTCCCGCGAGGAGGGGGACTCCGGCCACGCTCTCGACACCGGAACCCAGAACGGTCTCTTTGCCGCGCGACAGCGACGTCTTCGCGCGCGCGAGGTCGAGGACGAAAGGGTCCGACGCGACCGCGAGCGCCCCCGGCTCCGGCTCGAGCCCGAGCGAAGCGACCGTCCCCGAGCCTTCCGCGTCCTCGAAGGCCGCCGCGAAACCGCGGGCCGCGTCCAGCACCGGAACGGCCCGCGCGAGGATCTCCTCGAGAAGCGCCTTCTCCTCGCGCGCCGACGTGAGCGAGCGGCTCACGTCGTAGAGCGTTTCGAGGCGCAGGACCTTCTTCTTGAGCGCGAAGGCTTCGAGATCGCGCCCCGGCGGGCGGCCTCCGCTCATCCCCTCATCCTTGAATGCGCGCGAGCTCGTCGAGCGCGGGCTGATAACGGGGATTGCGCGCGAGGATCGGCTGGAGCGCCTTCTCGGCCTCCTCTTTCCGGCCGAGCCGGGAAAGACAGTGGGCAAGCAGAATCCGGGCGATGTCCCTGCGCGAGTAGTACTCCGTTCCGCCGAGGCCCGAGGGCCCGTCCTCGGAAAGCGCCTTCCCGAGAGACTCGGCGCCCTCCGCGAACCGACCGGCCATCGCGGCCACGAAGCCGCGGAGGTAGGCGAGATCCCCCGCATAGCCCTTGAGCTTTTCGGGGTCGCCCTCCATGGGGGCGGCCTTCTGGAGGGCCTCGAGCGCCGCATCGGCTCCCGCGGCGTCGCCGGTGCGCGCGAGGAAGACTGCGCGGCGAAAGAGCGTGTGCAGCGCCATGGTGTTCGCCTCGCTCCCGGGCGGGAACGCGCGCGCCTCGGCGGCCATGTCGTCGAATTCCTTGCGCGCTTCTTCGACCTTTCCGGCGTCGCAGAGCATGAGGACCACGAGGAAGCGGAAGTCCGCCCGGGCCCATGGGCCGGCCGCGGCATCGGCGGCCTTGCGGAAATAGGCGGCCGCCTTCTCGGGATGCCCGCGCCCGAGCTCCACCGAGCCGAGGTGTCCATAGGACGCGAAAAAATCTTCCTTGATGGCGAGGGCCTTATGGAGGTTCTCTTCGGCCTCGTCGTAGCGCCCGACACGGGCGTACAGCTCGCCGAGGGAGTCGAACGGATTCGCCTGATCGGGCGCGAGATACCGGTACCGCTTCAGGAAGTCCTCGGCCTTCGCATAGTCGCCGCGCTCGGCCCAGTAGTAGCCGAGCGTGTTGTAGGCGGTCGCGTAGTTCGGGTTGACGGTCAGGAGGCGCTCGTATTCCGCGATGGCATCGGCGTTCCGATTCACCGTCGACAGGTGGTTCGCCCGCAGCCGGTAGCCCTCGGGGTCGTCCGGGAACCGTTCGACGTACTCGTCGAAGAGCTGTCCGAGGACCGCCATGTCGCGCCGGCCCCAGCGCTCTTCGTAGATCCGGAGCACGAGCCTCTCGCGCTCGGTGATCTCGTCACGATAGCGCGCCGCCGACGCGACGAGCGACTTCGCGCGGTCGGGATCGCGCCCGCGCATCTTGTCGGCGAGGCGCAGCGTCGCCATCACGAAGTGAGGGTCCTCCTGCAGCGCGGCCGCGTAACCGGAGATCGCCTCGCGTTCGTACATCTTCAGGTCGTTCTCGGCCGCCTCGTGGTACGCCCGCCAGGCCTTCTCCGAGGTCGTCGTGACGTCCCGGCGGGCCCTCATGAAGAACGCCCCGGCCGTTCCGGCCACGGCCAGCCCCGTCACCACGAGAGCGATGAGAAGGCGGCGCAGGGAGCGGCGGGACGACAGGGGCATCAGGGCCATCGGGCCTCCAGGGACCGCGCGAGCGGCCTCCCGATGATACGCGCCGCCCGGGCCGAAGTTCTCTCGAACGGCTTATCCGATGCGCATGAGAACGAACGTCTGATCGTCGTACTGCTCGGCCTCTTGCGTGAACTGCCGAATGTCCTCGAGGAGCTCGTCGGCGAGTTCCGGCAGCGGACGCCGCGCGTGCCGTACGAACGACGCCTTGAGCCTTTCGTCCCCGTACGGTGCCATTTCGGCTGACATCGCCTCATTGAGGCCGTCCGTGTAGAAGAGCAGGAGGTCGCCGGGCGCCAGGTAGAACGTGACCGTGTCGTAAGGCACCTCGCGGAAGGCGCCGAGAGGGAGCCGGTTCGCCGGGGCGGGAATCTCCACCGCGGCGCTCGCGCCCGCGCGCACGAGGAGAGGGGTCGGCTGTCCCCCGAAGGCATACGTGAGAGACAGCGCCTTCGAATCGAGGAGGAAATACGCGAGCGAGACGAACATCCTGCGCTTGATGTCGTAGAGGCGGCGGTTCGCCTCGCGGAACACGACGCCGGGATCGGGATCGGCCATCGCCCGCGCGTAGACGATCTCCTTCGCCGCGACCATGAGAAGGGAGGCCGGAATCGACTTTCCGGAGACGTCCCCCACGACGAGGCCCAGGCGCCCGCCCGCCCGCACGTCGCCGTCCACTTCGAGGAAGTCGTAGAAATCGCCGCCGACGACGCGGGCCGGACGGCTCACGCCGAAGAACGAGACGCCGGGCACCCGCGGCAGCTCGCGCGGGAAGAGGCTCGTCTGAATCTCGCGCGCGATGTCGAGATCGCGCTCCATCTCGGCGCGCTTCGTGAGCTCCTCGTGCAGCCCCGCGGCCTCGAGACCGAGGGCGCCCTGGTTCGCGATCGTGAGGAGGTGGTCGAGGTCTTCCCGGGAAAGCTCTTCCTCCGAGCGTTTGCGTCCGACCGCGAGAAGTCCGAGGAGCTTGCCGTGCGTCGCGAGCGGCAGCAGGACCGTGACGAGCCGGCGTCTGGCGGCCGCGACGAAGGCGCGGGAATCGGCGTCGAGCGTCCGGTCGTCGAGCTCCGCGAGCCTGACCGGCACTCCCCTCTCGAGCACGAGACGAGGCAGCACCGCCCCCATCGAGAGCGCGGGAAGCCCCGCCCCGCCGCCGCCCGACACGTCGGCGTACGCCCCATCGGTGAACGCGCCGTCCTCGCCGCGCGGCAGGAGGAGATCGAGGCTCTCGAGCCTGAGGAGCTCGGCCGTCCGGGACGTCAGGAGCGTTCGAAGCTTGGGCCTCTCGAGCTGCGAGACGACGGAGCGGCTCATGTCGAGAAGAGCGCGCTGGAAGTCGGCGCGGTCGCGGAAGAAAACGCGATCCACGAAGCTCTGCATCCGCCGCCTGAGCGGGTCGAAAAGGAGCACGACGACGAGTCCGAAACCGAACGCGAACGCCGGGGACGAGAACAGCGTCGACGACGAGACCGTCGACACGAGGGCGTTGCCCGCCACGAGGCAGAGCGCGTAGAAGCCGGTGACGACGGCCGTCAGGATCGCGTAGACGAGCGACTTGCGGACGATGACCTCGACGTCGAAGAGCCGGAACCGCACGATCGCGTAGGCGAACGTGAGCGGAATGAGCGCCATCGGAACGACGCCCCACGCGAGATAGCGGTCCTCGCGGAACAGCGACGGGAAGAAGACGGCGAACACGACGAAGGGCACGATGCCGGCGACGGTCCCGAGGAGGAGGACGAGGATGGGACGGCGCGCGGCACGGTCCTCGCTCGTCCACCACGTGTGCGCGAGCGCGAGGAGCCCGAGGATGAGGTAGTCCGCGAGGAGGATCCAGTTCAGCGTCGGGGCGCCGTAGATCAGACGCCGCGTCACGCCGTGGCGCGCCCCCGCCATCTGAAGCACGTAGAGCACCGGCGGAAGGGTGTAGAGGAGCGTGAAGAGGAGGGGCGAACGGTTCAGGAAGCGCTGGAGCGCGCCGAGCCACGGCGCCGTGGGCGCCTCGCCGGCGGCGCGTTCGGCAAACCGGAACGTCTTCTTCGCGGGGAAGAGCAGGAAGAAGTGGAGGAAGACCGCCGGGAGGAGGAAGAGGGCGAGGGTTCCCGCCACCTGCACGACGTAGTCGATCCAGTAGTAGCTGGAGGGGCGCAGCCGGCAGATGAAGAAGAGCATGAAGAGAATGCACAGGACGTAGAAGACCTGCACGGCGGGGTCGTCGGGACGCCGCGAGACCACGAACGCGCCGAGGACGAAGAAGAGGAGGCCCAGGAACGCGAAGTAGAAATAGGACGCCGACCCCAGCCGGAACGGCGTGAGGGCGACCTTCGTCTCGAAGACCTCTCCCCCGCGGCTCACGAGGTAGTCCACGGACTCGCCCGCGCGATGTCTGCGCAGCTCGGGGGGCGCTTCGGCCGCCTTGTTGAGCATGCGGTGGCCGATGCCGAGCACCGTGTCACCCGTCCTCAGGCCCGCTTTTTCGGCTGCCCCGCCCGGCACGAGATCCCGGATGACGATGCCTGCCGTCGAGTACGGATCGGGCACGACGCCGTCGTAGGCCTTCGGCATGAACATGTCCACGACCGAAAGGACCGCGAGCAGGCATGCGAGAACGCCGATGAAGACGAGGAGCGGCCTCGGCGAGCGGCCGGGGACAGAGGCCGCGCCCTCCGGGCTGCTCGGATCCGGCGCCAGAACCGACATGCTTCCATTCAGTATACGAATGGCGTGCCACGGTCGTTCCGGAACTCGGAGCCGCTCTCGCGTGCGAGAATCGAGGCGTCGTGACCCGCGGGCTTTTCGTGACGTTCGAGGGGATCGAGGGCTCCGGCAAGACGACCCAGGTCGCCCGGGTGGCCGCCTGGATGCAGGCGCAGGGGCTGCCCGTCCTCGCGACGCGCAACCCCGGCGGCACGGAGCTCGGCCGGCTCCTCAGGGAGGCGCTCCTGCACTCGAGGGGCCACATCGACGCGGGGGCCGAGCTTCTGCTCATGATGGCCGACCGGCGCCACCACCTGAAGACGATGATCGAGCCCGCGCTCGCCGGGGGCACGCACGTTCTCTGCGACCGCTACACGGACGCCTCCCGCGCCTACCAGGGAGCGGGCCGGGGACTCGGGGAAAAGAGGGTCGACGAGCTCCACGAGAGATGGTGCCGCCGCGACCCGGACCGGACGTACCTCTTCGACCTGCCGGTCGACGCCGCGCTCGCGCGCGTCGCGAAGCGCCGCGGCGCGTCTTATGACCGATTCGAAGAGGAAGACGAAGACTTCCATCGAAAGGTGCGCGCGGCCTACAGGCGGCGCGCCCGAATGGAGCCGAAGCGCTTCGTGATCATCGACGCGTCGCCCTCGGCCGACTCCGTCTTTCTTTCACTCGAAGAAAATCTCAGGGTTCTCTTCTTCCCTTCCCGGAGGCACCGATGAGCGCGCGCGCCCCGGTCGTCCTTCTCGCCGGTCCCGGGTCGCGGCGGCTCGAGGCGCTGGCGCTCGAGCGCGCGGCTGAGGTCATCTGCGGGCCCGGTTTCGATCCGGAGTCGTCATGCGCCCGTCGCGTCTTCCGGAAGGAGCATCCCGACCTCATGGTCGCGGCGCCCGAGCGGCGCCGCCGCGTGAATCCGCCGGCCTTCGAGGAGGGCGACACGAAGGAGACGACGCTGCCGACTGCGCTCGTCCGCGCGGTGGCCGCCGACGCGACGCGGCTCCCTTACGAGGCGGCGCGCCGCGCGATCCTCTTTCTCGACGTGGATCGGACGGAAGCCGCGGCGTTCAGCGCTCTCCTGAAGATCCTCGAAGAGCCCCCCGTCAAGACGCGCTTCATCCTCACGGCCACGCGCCCGCGCCTCCTGCCGCCCACGATCCTCTCGCGTGTGGCGTTCCGGCCGGTGCCGGGCGGGACGCGCGAGGAGACCGCCGCCGCCCTTCGAAGCCGCGGCCTCGGCGAGGATGAAGCGGCCGCCCGCGCCGCCTTCCTGCCCCACGACGCGGACGAGGCGGCGGAGCTGGACGTGGCTGAAGCGCGCGCCGTGCGCGACGCGCTCCTCGAGGCCGCGAGCGGCGTCTTCCTCACGGGATCGTTGTCGTGGGCGCTCGCGCTCGGCACGCTCCTGGGAGAAGGCGACGGCGCGGAGGCGGTGCGTCGCCTCCAGCTCCTCGCGCAGCTCCTCCGCGACGCGGCGGCGGCCGCCGTCGACCCCGCGGGACGCTACGTCCTCTTCCGCGAGCGCTTCAAAGACCTCGCGCGCCTCGGTGCGGCACCGGCCGCGCGTCTCCTCGACGCGGCGTCAGGCGCCCTCGCCCTCGCCGCGAGCCTCACCGACTCGCGCCGCAACGTGAAGCTGTCGACGGAAGCGTTCGCGCTGGGACTTTGAGCGACGACGAGAGGACGGTCTCCGGCGGCGCCAAGGCCCTTTCGATCGCCCTCGCCCTCCTCGCCCCCGCACGCATGACGTGGATCGTGTTCACGTTCGGCGAGAACAACCTCTCGAACGACTACGTCGGGCGCGTTCAAACCGTCCTCTCAATCCTCGATGGCCGCTATGACTTTCGGAACCTGTTCTCGGACACCTTCATCGGGTCCGGCCATTCCTGGCTCGCGATCCTCCCGATCTATCTCTTCGACGCCCGCTTCTTCGCGTGGAGCATGGACGTCGAGCTCGGCATCGGACTTCTCCTCTCCGCGGCGAAGACGCTGCTCCTCTGGCTCGCCGTCGCCCCGACGCTTTCCGCCCGCGCGCGCTGGCTGGTATTGCCCGTGCTCTCGGCACTCGCATTCTCGGTTTCGCAAGTCGCGTCGTTCACCTTCGGCGAGTCGACCCTCCAGATGCAGCTTCCCCAACTCGGACTCGCGCTCGGCGCCTATGCGTTCGCGCGATTCGATCGTCGGCCCAACGTGCGCTGTGCCCTCGTCGCGGCCGGCGGACTCCTCGCGTCGTGGTCCTGGGGAGGCGGCGTGATGGTCTGGCCGGTTTTCTTTGCGGCGCTCCTCGCGCTCGGCGAGCGGAACCTCGGTCGCTGGAGCGTGCTCGGACTCGCGGCGGCCTCCGGCCTGTCGCAGTACGCGTTGTCTGCCGCGTTTGGCCACACTCTGTCCGCAATCGAGCGACCGGGCCTGAGCCAGCCCTTGAGGTACGTCGGCTTGATCGGCCGGCCCTTCGCGAACGGGACAGGGTTTGACTTCGCGCCCCTGCGCTCCGCGATCGCCTTCGGCGCCGTGGGCCTTCTGCTCGCGGGAGTCACCCTCGCTGTCGAACGGCATCGCTGGCGGGCGCGCATTCCGGCCATTGCAGTCCTCGGCTGGAGCCTCCTCGTCGCCCTCCAAATTGGTTTCTTCCGAAAAGACGTTGCGGCCTGGTACATCGCGCCGATGACGGCGTTCTGGCTGGGGCTCGCGGCTCTCCTCGCTTTCACTCCGCGCCCCCTCGCCGCTGCGGGTTTCGCGACGATCGCCGCTGGACTCCTGTTTTCGAACCGCACGTGGGAGGACAAGTCCTTCTACCTTTCGTCGCGAGCGCCCGTCTCGGCCGCATGCCTGCGCGAGTGGCGGACGGCGCCGGCGAGTTGCCGCAAGCGGCTCTTCCAGTGGGGTGGGCCCGATCTTGGCGAGCCGGCCACGCTAGGCGACTTCCTTGAGAGCCACCACCTGTCCGTCTTCGGACCGCGCCGCACGTACCTTCTTCAGGGGGACGTCCCCCTCAAGCGCGTCCGCCGCGAGCCGGAAACCGCGCCGTCGTTTTTCTCGGCCGACGGCCGGACCCCGGGCGACATCGACGACTTCCGCAGACTCGACCTCATCCTCGCGCCCCGCTCGACCGTGAGCTGGCGCGTGGACCTGCCGCCGAATCTGAAGTCGGCGCAGTTCCTGACGCGAGTTCATGCCGTGCCGGGCGATGAGACGCTCGCGCGCGGCGCGAGCGTCTCGGTCACGGCCGAGGGTTCGCCGGCCTCCCTCGAAGAACGCGCTTTCCTTCCCCGCGAGACCGCGCGGCCACTCTCGGTCGATCTCTCGTCGCTGGCCGGAAAGACAATCACGCTGCGCCTGTCGGCCGAGGAAACGCACGAGGGCGCAACGCCGCTCGTCTTCGAGGCGCCCCGAGTGATCGTCACCGCGGATGCGGGCCAGAATCCGGACGCACCATGACGCACGTCACTCTGACGCGGGGAGAACGGCCGACTTCCACACTCGCGAAGGCCGCCGCCCTGCTCCTCGCCCTGCTTCCGCCCGCGCGGATGGCGTGGATCGTCTTCACGAACGGCGAGAACAACCTCTCGAACGACTACGGACTTCGGGTCCCTCTCGTCGTCTCGATACTCGACGGAACCTGCTCACTCGGAAAGTACTTTCGCGAGGCGTGGGTCGCGGGAGGGCACTCGATGATTGCCTTGATCCCGATTTACTACGTTAACGCCCGGTTTTTCGATTGGTCCGTGTGGGTCGAGCTCGGCCTCGGTCTCGCTCTGGCAGCGGCGACACTGGTTCTCCTCGCCAGCGCGATCCCAGGCTCCGCGCGCTTTCTTCTCTTGCCCTTGCTGTCGCTCCTGCTCTTCTCGACGTCACGCGTCACGGTCTTCACATTCGGGGAGCCGGCCCTGCAATACGGCCTTTCGCAGCTTGGCGTCGCAATCGGCGTTTACGCACTCGTGCGGTTGAGAGAGCGACCGATTGCGCTCGCGACCGCGCTCGCGGTCGGCGGAATACTGGCCTCCTGGTCCTGGGGGGGCGGAATCATGACGTGGCCGGTCTTTGGGGTAGCGCTGCTCTTCTTCCGTGTTCGCTCGGCTGGGGCCTGGGCGATCTTCCTTTCCGGCGGCGTCGTGGGCGTTGCACAGTATGTCTGGCTTCTTTTCTTCCGTGCTCCCGTACCCAGAGCCCTGACGGTGGCTCCGAGTCTGAAGTTTCGGGCGATCCTCGACCTTCTGGGGCGGCCCTTCATCAGAGGGATCGGCGAGTACGGGCCATCCCTCGAGAGCCAGATTTTCGGTCTCGCGGGTATCGCCGTGCTGGCGATTCTTCTCTTCCGCGGACGCACCGCGCCGCAACCAGTTCCCGCTCTCGTTCTCATCGGCTGGAGCCTCCTGGTCGCTACGCAGATCGCATTGTTCCGCTCGGAGGCCGCACCCTGGTACGTATATCCGATGGCGATCTTCTGGGCGGGGCTCCTCTTGCTTCTCGCCGACGCGCCCGCTCGCTATCGCGCGGGCGGGGTCCTTGCCATTGCTGTTCTGTCATTGATCGTCCAATCTACGTGGGAGGACAAGTCGTTCTACCTTCGATCGCGTTCGCCCGCCTCGGCCGCGTGCCTGCGCGAGTGGCGCACGGCGCCGCCGGAATGCGGGGAGCGCCTCTTCCAGTGGAAAGGGGGCGCCAGCCCAGCCTGGCTCGGGGAACCTCTCGAGCACCACCATCTATCGGTCTTCGGCTCGCGGCGGACCTATCTCCTGCAGGGGGACCTCGCCGTGGGCCGCGTGGCGGTGGACTCTGCGAACACGAGCGCGCTCTTCTCGAGCGACGGCGTCACGACCGGCGACCCGAACGATTTTCACCGACTCGACCTCATCCTCGCGCCCGGCTCGACCGTGCGCTGGCGTGTGGACCTGCCGCCGAGTCTGAAGTCGGCGCAGTTCCTGACGCGAGTTCATGCCGTGCCGGGCGATGACACGCTCGCGCGCGGCGCGCGCGTCTCGGTCACGGCCGAGGGTTCGCCGGCCTCCCTCGAAGAACGCGCTTTCCTTCCCCGCGAGACCGC
>DASVJU010000316.1:0-7442 GCA_036385755.1 Thermoanaerobaculia bacterium | reverse complement strand
CTCGTCCGTCCCGCCCCGAAAGGGGCCTAAGGAGACCCATGCAGAATCTGACGCTCCTCGTCCCGGTCCTCTTCGTCGCGCTCATCTTCCTCTCGAAGTGGATCAACGTCCTGAACGAGTACGAAAGGGCCGTGACCTTCTGGCTCGGCCGTCTCTCGCCCGCCCCGAAGGGCCCCGGGCTGACGCTCATCTTCTGGCCGTTCGAGACGATGGTGCGCATCTCGCTGCGCACGGTGGTCCTCGATGTCCCGCCGCAGGACGTCATCACGCGGGACAACGTGTCGGTGAAGGTGAACGCGGTCGTCTATTTCCACGTCATGGATCCGTCGAGGGCGGTCGTGAAGGTGGAGAACTACCTGTATGCCACGTCGCAGCTCTCCCAGACCACGCTGCGGTCGGTTTTGGGCCAGGCCACGCTCGACGAGCTGCTCTCGTCGCGCGACAAGCTGAACGAGAACCTGCAGGAGATCCTCGACAAGCACACGGATCCCTGGGGCATCAAGGTCACGATGGTGGAGCTGAAGGCCGTCGACCTGCCGATCGAAATGCAGCGCGCGATGGCGAAGCAGGCGGAGGCCGAGCGCGAAAAGCGCGCGAAGATCATCCACGCCTCCGGAGAGTTCGAGGCCAGCAAGCAGCTTTCCGAAGCCGCGGCGATCATCGGGCGCGAGCCCGCGACCCTGCAGCTTCGATACCTGCAGACCTTGACGGAGATCGCGACCGAGAAGAACTCGACGATCATCTTCCCGCTGCCGATGGATCTGATCGCGGCCTTCCTCAAGAAGGGCGAGAAACCCGAATGACGGCGCTTGGGCTTTCGGACGGGGCGGACGATCGCTCGGACCGGCCGCCGACGCCGCCCGTCCACTATCAGATTTCGGTCACGGGTCGGCAGGCCGGATTCTTCTTCCTGCTTCTCCTCGCGTCGCTCGCGCTGGCTTTCTTCTTCGGGATGAAAACGGGAGCGGCGGCGCGGAAGGGCCCGGGCGCGGTCGCGACGCTCGTGAACGCTTCGGACCTGCCGGTGCCGACGCTCGCTCCGTCGGACGGCTCCCGCGAGACCCGGAAGTCCGGGACCTCCGCCGAGAGGCCCGCCGAGGAGGCGCTCGGCTTCGCGGCCGAGAAGCGGACGGCCCTGAAGGAGGCCGCCGCCGCGGCGGCGACGCCGGTCCCCGTGCCGACGCCGGTTCCCACACCGCCGCCTCCCGTCCGGACGGCCGCTCCCCCCGCGAAGGACGTGGCTCCCAAGGAAGCGAAGGCGGCGGCGAAGGCTTTGTCGGGCCCGTTCTACGTGCAGGTGCTCGCGACGAAGAAGGCGCCCGCCGCAGACGAGCTCCGGAAGCGTCTCAAGGACGAAGGCTTCGCAGCGGACGTGTCGGCCGTGCCGGGCAAGGAGGGCTGGTTTCGTGTGCGCGTGGGCCCGTTCAAGGATCGCGCGAAGGCGGACGCGATCGCGAAGAAGATCAAGGCGACCGACAAGCAGATCAAGAACACGCCCATGGTGGTGCCTTGAGCCCTCGGCCTCTTCCCGTTCGCGGCGAGCAGGCCCTGCCGCCGTGGATCCGGGAGAAGAAGCTCCGTCTCGCCGACCTGCACGAGATGAAGTCGCGCATGCGGCGCGGAAGCCTCTCGACGGTCTGCGAGGAGGCGCGCTGCCCGAACCGGACGGAGTGCTTCGAGAGGAAGACGGCCACGTTTCTCATCGCAGGCGACGTCTGCACCCGCGCCTGCGGCTTCTGCCACATCACGTCCGGGCGCCCGGCTTCGCTCGACCCGGAGGAGCCCGCGCGGCTCGTGAAGGCCGCCAACGAGATGGGAATCCGGCATATCGTCGTCACGTCCGTCGACCGCGACGACCTCCTCGACGGAGGCTCGGCGCACTGGGCGGCCGTCGTCCGCGCGCTGAAGGAAGACGATGGCGCGCGCACGGTCGAGGCGCTGACGCCCGACTTCCGGGGCGTCGCCGCCGAGATCGACCGGGTGGCCGACTCCGGCCCCGACGTCTACAACCACAACGTCGAGACGGTCCCGCGGCTTTACGACGCGGTTCGTCCGAAGTCGCGGTTCAAGCGCTCCGTAGACCTCCTCGCGCGCGTCAAGGCGCGCCACGCCGGGATGACGACGAAGTCGGGCTTCATGCTGGGCCTCGGGGAGGAGGACGAAGAGGTCGTCGACGTCTTTTGCGCGCTCCGCGCCGCCGGGGTCGACGTCGTCACGGTGGGGCAGTACCTGCGTCCGTCCGCCTGGAACCTGCCGGTCGTGGAGTACGCGACGCCGGAGCGCTTCGCGACGCTTCAGGAGCGCGGGATGGAGATGGGCTTTCAGGCCGTCTTCGCGGGACCCTTCGTCCGCTCGAGCTATCGGGCCGAAGAGTTTCTTAGAAAGTGAATCTCCCTCGCGCGTCCGCGGTCCGCGCGCACCCTGCGGCGTAGGCCGCGCATGTTGTCTCTCTTACCTTCCAGGAAAATCCCCCGTGTTCTCTTCTCTGTCGCCTCCGGCGTCCTTTTGGCGCTGTGCTTTCCGAACTTCTCGATCCTGCCGCTGCTGCCGGTCGCGCTGATTCCGCTGCTCTTCGCGCTGGACGGGCTGACGTGGCGGCGGGCGTTCCTCCCTGGCTTCATCTTCGGCTGCGCGTTCTGGCTCGTCACGATCCCGTGGATCGCGTACACGGTCCACCGCTTCGGCGGCGCCGGGTGGCCGCTCGCGGGCCTCGCCCTCGCGATCTCGGCGGGCCTCATGGCGATCCCGTTCGGTCTCATGGCGTCGCTGTACGCGCTCGTCGCTCCGCGTTCGGGTCCGGGCGTCGTGGCGACGTTCGGTGCGGCGTGGGTCGTCCAGGAGACCTCCCGGACATACATCTTCATCTTCGGCGGCTTTCCGTGGAACCTTCTCGCGAACCCGCTCGCGGACGTCCCCGCCCTCCTCGGGACGGCCGCGCTCGGCGGCGTCCTCCTGACGTCGTTTCTCCTCGCGGCGCTCAACGCGGCGCTCTTCGTCGCGCTGACGCGGATGACGCGCAACGCGCGCCTCGGCTGGCTCGCCGGGGCGTGTGCCTGTGCGCTCGCGGCGGGTGTCGCCGGACCGCGGCGCGCGCCCCGGTCGGATGAGATCCTCAAGGTCGGGGTCGTCCAGCCGAACGTCGAGCAGGACATCCGCTGGGACAGCGGGACAGCCGAGCGCATTCAACGCGACCTCGAGGACCAGACGCGGGCCCTCTGCCGCGCTGACCGGCCGGTCCTCGTCCTCTGGCCCGAGAGCGCGTCGCCGTATTCGTGGTCTTTCAATGCGCCCTATCGCGCGCGCGTCCTCGCGCTCTGCCGCGAACTGGACGTCGCGATCCTCGTGAGCACGGCCTGGTCCGACGCCCCGGGCTCCGACGACGCGCCTTATTACAATGCGGCGCTCCTCGTCACGAAGGCCGGGCCGATCCTCCC
Organism: Thermoanaerobaculia bacterium; assembly: GCA_036385755.1. Lineage (GTDB taxonomy): Bacteria > Acidobacteriota > Thermoanaerobaculia > UBA5066 > UBA5066 > Fen-183. Next base: position 4,008 of record DASVJU010000316.1, on the reverse strand, counting down.
GCCGTACTTCAAGCAGCGCCTCGTCCCGTTCGGCGAGTACGTGCCGCTCGCCCCGGTCCTCCGGAGGATCAGGACGATCAGCCGCGCGGTGCCGGGCGGTTTTACGCCGGGTGCGGGGACGGTCCTCCTCCCGCTCGGCGACTGGAGGCTCGGCGGCGCCGTCTGTTACGAGGTCGTCTACCCGTGGATCGCGCGCGCGGAGACGCGGGCGGGCGCCGACGTTCTCTTCACGCTCACGAACGACGCGTGGTACGGGCGCGCGGGCGCGCAGCGCCAGCACTGGCAGGCCGCCGTCTTGCGCGCCGTCGAGACGGGGAGGCCGCTCGTGCGGGCCGCCGTGACCGGGATCAGCGGCGCGGTCGGTCCCGACGGCCGCGCGCTCGTGACGCTGTCCGCGGGACGGAAGGGCGCGTTCTCGGCGCCGGTCTTCCGGCCCGGGCCGCCGCCGCCCGCCGTCGCTGCGGGAGATGCCGCCCTGTGGGTTTGCACGGCGGGGCTACTGGCCGGTATCCTCCGCGCGCGGGTTCTCGAGCCCCGGAAACGCCCAGGAGGAAATCCCACGTGAACGAAGAACGAATCGAGCGCCTGCTCGAGCTCGCGTCGTCCGTGAGCGCCCTCCGCGGCTATCTTTGACGTCCGCAAAGCCGCGAAAGAGAAGGAAGAGCTCGAGAGGACGACCGGCGAGCCCGGTTTCTGGACGAACGCTCTCGAGGCCCAGGAGACTCTCCGCAAGCTGAAGCGCGCCGAGCGCGTCCTCGCGGACGACAAGGATCTCAAGGAACGGCAGGAGGAGCTCGAGATCCTCGGCGAGTTCCTCCGCTCGGGCGAGAAGGTCGAGGCGGACGCCGACAAGGCGCTCGCCACGATCGCGCCCTGGGCGCGCCGCAAGGAGCTCACGTTCAAGCTCACGCACGACGAGGATCCTCTGCCCGCGCTCGTCGAGATCCACGCGGGCGCGGGCGGGACCGAGGCTCAGGACTGGGCCGACATGCTCATGAGGATGTACCTCCGCTTCGGCGAGCGCCGCGGGTGGAAGACGGACGTTCTCGAGGTGACGTACGCCGAGGACGCCGGCATCAAGACCGCGACGCTGCGGTTCGAAGGGGAGTACGCCTACGGGCACATGAAGGCCGAGCGCGGCGTCCACCGCCTCGTGCGCATCTCGCCGTTCGACGCCGCGGCCCGGCGCCACACGTCCTTCGCGGCCGTCTACGTCTCGCCGGAGATCGACGACACGATCGAGGTCGAGATCAACGACAAGGACCTTCGGATCGACACGTTCCGGGCCGGCGGCAAGGGCGGACAGCACGTGAACAAGACCGAGTCGGCGATCCGCATCACGCACCTGCCGACCGGGCTCGTCGCGCAGTGCCAGAACGAGCGCTCGCAGCACAAGAACAAGGACTCGGCGATGAAGGTCCTGAGGTCGCGCCTCTACCAGCGCGCCGTCGAGGCACGCCTCGCGAAGGATGCCGTCCGCGCGGGCACGAAGATGGAGATCGGCTTCGGATCGCAGATCCGCTCGTACGTTCTCGCGCCGTACCGGCTCATCAAGGACCACCGCACGAACTACGAGGTCGGGGACGTGGACCGCGTCCTGGACGGCGACCTCGACGGCTTCATCGAGGCGTACCTCCAGACCTTCGTGAAGAAGGGCGAGAAGGCCGCGGCCGACCGGCAGGGCTTCGGCGCCTCCGAACCGGGGTCATGACGGAATTGGAAGGCGAGGCCTACAGCCCCTGGATGAAGGACCTCAGGAAGCGCCTCTCGCGAAGCTGGCCGGCACGGCCGCTCGTGTCGGAGCGGCTCGAGGGCGAAGGGTCGGCCGCGTTGCGCCCGGCGGCCGTCCTGATCCCTCTCTACGTGCGCGAAAAGGCGCTCTGGACGCTCTTCACGAAGCGGACCGATCTGGTCGAGCACCACAAGGGCCAGATCTCGTTCCCGGGAGGCGGCAAGCACGCGGCCGACGCGAATCTCTGGGAGACCGCGGTCCGGGAGACCGAGGAAGAGATCGGAGTTCCGCGAAAGGGCGTGAGAATTCTGGGAGCCCTGCCGCGGCTCGTCACGGTCACCGAATTCGAGATCGCGCCGTTCGTCGGGGCGATCCCGTACCCGGTCACGTTCGCGCCTCGGCCGGGCGAGGTCGAATCGATCATCGAGGTGCCGCTCTCGTACCTCCTCGATCCCATGGTGGTCGAGGAGCGCCCGGTGAAGTGGAAGGGCAAGGACGTCATGACGCTCGTCTACCACTACCGGGGCCACGCGATCTGGGGCGCGACGGCGCGCATCCTCGCGGACCTTCTGACGGTGATGCGGGGCGACGAGGAGGCGCCCTCCGCCGGGAACTGAAGGCTTCTACTTCTCCTGAACGCTGATCCCCGACCCCTTGAGGAACGCTGCGGCGGCCGCCGCTTTGTCGCGGTTCGCCTTGAAAACGGCGGAGCCAGGTTCCTTCGCGAGTGCACGGTCGAAGAATCCGACGGCCTCCTCGTAGCGCCCGCGCTCGTAGGCTACGGCCCCGGCCTCGTCGTCGAGCGGCGCCTTGTTGAGGGCGGCGGACGCGGCGAGGCTGTCGGCGGCGTCCTTGAGGGCGCCCGTCTGGCGCTGCGCACGCGCGAGTGCCCACACGGCCTCGACGTTCGCGGGGTCTCGAAGGACGGCCTTTTTGAGCGGCTCGATGGCCTCGGCAGCCTGCCCGCGCTCGAGGAGGAGAGTGCCGAGGCCGCGCAGGGCGGGCGCGTAGTCGGGGTCCGCGCGAACGGCCTCGCGATATTCCTTCTCGGCGTCCTTCCAGAGGCCTTTCCTGCGGAGCGTCGACGCGAGGTTCGCGCGCACGATCTCGCGGTCCGGCTCGATGGCGGCGGCCTTCATGAGGGGCTCGAGAGCGGCGTCGAGGTCCTTCGCCTGCAGGAGAATGCTCGCGTATTCGGTCAGGACGGAGACGTCCTTCGGCGATGCGACGGCGGCCGTCGCGAAGACCTGGCGCGCGTGGACGAGGTCCGAGTCCGCGCGCGCCTTGCGCCCGAGGGCGACGAGCTTCGCTCCATTCTCGGGATTCACCTCGGTCGCCCGCCGGAGCGCGTCGAGCGCGCCATCCCAGTTCTTGTCGCCCATCGAAAGCTCGTAGAGGTCGAGGAGCGTTCCCTCGTTCTTCGGGTTCTTCAGGAGGGATTGCTCGAGATTGGCTTTCGCGATGGCCCTTTCGCCCCGCAGCGCGTAGGCGTTTCCCAGGAGGCGGTAGGCGTCGCTCGACTGCGGGTCGATCTCGAGGATCCGGTTTGCGGCCGACTGCGCGTTCAAGGCGTCGCCGCGCGAGAACGCCGCACGGCCGAGAGCCAGATAGTCGGCCGGAGTCTGACCGCTGGCTGGACCGGCCTTCCCGGCCATGGACGTGACAGGAGCGGGAGGAGCGGCGGGAGCGACGGAACCGGCTGGAGCGGCCTGCGGGGTCGCCGGCGGGGTCGCCGGCGCCGGGGACGACGAGGCCCCGCCCTTCGGGGTCCCGGGGCCCGTGGCGCGCACGCGGGCGGCCTCGGTGAATTTGCCCTGCCTCTCGTACGCCTGGGCGAGGAGGTCGATTGCCTCGGCATCGAGCTTTTCGCGCGGCACGTTGTAGAGGAGGTCGTGGATGACGTCCTCGGTGTTGCCGTCCGCGAGCTTCTCCCTCGCGACGCGCTTCAACTCTCCGATGTCGGCCGCGGGCGGCGGTATCGCGGCGACGGCCGAGCTGCGGACCTCACCGGCGAGCTTCACGAATTCCGGCGAGAAGAAGTCGGCCACGATCTCGAGGTCGGGGCTGCCCGTGAACGCGCGGCGGAGCGCATCCTGCGCGTCCGGCTTCTTTCCGTCGTTGAAGTGCGCCCAGGCGGACTGCACGAGCATTCGCGAGCGGCGCTGCGGATCGCTCGCGGCGGACGCCGCGCTCTCGAACTTGAGCGCGGCCTTGCGGAACTGGCCGGCGTTGACGGCCTTTCGCGCCTCTTTTTCGAGCGATTCCGAGCCTTCCTG
>DASVJU010000315.1:0-25570 GCA_036385755.1 Thermoanaerobaculia bacterium | reverse complement strand
CAGAACGCGCTCGCCCTTCCGTTCGCCCCGTCGCGGGTCGTCGCCGTTCCCGACTCGGGCGGCAAGAAGCTCGAGATCCGCCCCGCGCGCGATCTGCGCGTGACGTACACGATCGACTTCCCGAACCCCGCCGTCGGGCGGCAGTCGATCACGGTCGTTCTCACTCCCGGCTCCTACGCCGCGTACCTGGCGCCGGCGCGCACGTTCGGCTTCCTCTCGGAGTACGAAGCGCTCAAGGCCCATGGCCTCGCCCGCGGCGCCCGGGAAGACAACTGCATCGTGGTCGGCGACGACCGCGTCGAAAACGGCGAGCTCCGGTTTCCCGACGAGTTCGTACGTCACAAGGCGCTCGACCTGCTCGGAGATCTCGCCCTCGTAGGTCGCCCGGTGGTCGGCCACATCGTCGCGCACAAGGCCGGACATGCCATGCACGCGACACTCGCGCGACTGCTGCGCGAAGAATGTCGCGCCGAGAGCCGCGCCGAAGTTGCGGCCGGGCTGCCCACGGCTGCCCGCTCGGCCGTCCAGGCCGCGCGGATCTGACCCTCAAAACGCCAAACCGCTAAAGTCCGGGGGTGCGGACACGCGCCTTTCTCCTTCTGGCCGTCCTGTTCGCGGGGACGAACACGGCCCGCGGCCTCGTCGCGGACGACGGCCCGGTGATCCCCGGGGTTTCGACATGGGTCGCCGGAAAAGAGCTCCCCGTTCGGGCGCACCTCTCTCCCGCCCTGCCCGAGGACGTCCTGCAGCGGCTCGCATCGGGTCTTCCCACGACCGTCGCCTGGGAGATGCGCCTCTTCGTCTTCCGGAACCTCTGGTTCGACGGTCTCAAGGACGAACGACGCTACGCCGTGACGGCCACCTACCGGCCGGTCACGTCCGACTACGCGGTCGAACGCCGGCTCGACGCCCGCCTGCTCGACACGAGAGTCGTTCCGACGCGTGAGGAGGCGGCCGCGGCGCTCGCGAAGGTGCCGAGCTTGCCGTCCTTCACGATGGGTGACCACCTCCTCGGAAAGAGGCTCCTGGTCCGCGTGCGCTGCCTCTACGGAAGCGGCGTCGCGCTCGGAGTGATCCCGACGAGCGCCGAGACCGCCTGGACGCGGTCGGGGGTATTCGAGTGGACGGCGACCGGCGCTCGCTGAACGACTCGTCTCCGCCCGTGGCGTCGGGGCGGCGCTGGGCGAAGGACAACCGGATTCTCACCGCGATCGCGCTCGTCCTCGGCGTCGCGCTCGCGGGCGGGTACGCGGTCGTCCTGCGCACGCGCGATCTCTCGCCCGTCGCGGCGACGAACCGTGTCCTCCTCTTCGTCCTGTTCTACATCGTCGTCGTCCTCATCCTCGCGCTCGTCTTCGTGCTCGTGAGGAGCATGGCGAAGCTCATCCTCGAATCGCGCCGCGGCGTCTTCGGCTCGCGCTTCCGCGTGCGCGTCGTCGCCTCGTACGTCGGCCTCGCGCTTCTTCCGATCACGCTCCTCGTCCTCCCCACGACCGGCCTCCTGCAAAAGAGCGTCGAGCGCTGGTTCGCGCCTCCGGTGGAAGAGACCGTGCGCGCCGGACGGGACGTCGCGGACCTCTTCCGCGCGCGCACGGCAGCCCTCGAGCGCCGGACCGCGGAACGCCTTGCGCCCCGGCTCGCCGCGGCCTCGGAGAGCGGCATCCTCCCGCTGCTGGCGGCCGCGCGCGAGGAATCAGGCGTGGACCTGATCGAATGGAGGCGTGAGGACCGACCTCCCGTGGCCGTCAGCGCCGCCCGCTGGCCTCTCCGCGACGTGCACGAGCCCGGGGCCGAGTGGCTGGAGGACGCGAAGGCGCGCGGCCTCGCGAGGCGGCTCGAGACGACACGCGACGGTGGACAGGTCGGCCGCACGGTCCTCTCTTTGCCGTCCTCTCTGCCTTCCGGACTGCTCGTCGTCGGCACGTTCGACCCGCCCGCGGAGGCCGAGCCGCTGCGCCAGCTCTCCCGCGCGACCTCCGCCTACGCGATGCTGAAGGCCGAGCGCGCGCAGCTCGAAGCCGTCCAGGTCCTCTTCTTCCTGCTCCTCGCGTTCCTCGTCCTTCTCGCGGCCGTCTGGGTGGGTCTGCTTCTCGCCCGCCGCGTGACGCGGCCCATCGCGGCGCTCGCCGCATCGGCCCGGCGCGTCGGCGCAGGCGACTTCGACGCGTTCGTGGAGGTCGAGGGTGGCGACGAGATTTCAGCCCTCTCGCGCGCCTTCAACGCGATGACTTCGGAACTGCGCAAGAGCCGCAGCGAACTGGTCGCGGCGAACGCCGAGATGGCCGCGACGAATCAGCGCGTCGACGAGGAGCGCCGGCGCGTCCGGACGATCCTCGCACGCCTCGACGCGGGAGTCGTCGCCTTCGGCGACGACGGCACTCTGTTCTTCCTCAACGAGACGGCGCGCCGCCTGCTCGGCCACGAACAGGAGACGCCGTTCACCCGCGCGCAGGATCTCCTCGCCGCGCCGGCCCTCGCGCCGCTCGTCGAGTTTCTCGCCCGGGCGCGCGGGCCGGCAGCCGCGCGCGAGGCGACGCTGAAGATCGGCTCCCGCGTGCTCGAAGCCCGCGTGACGCAGGTCCCCGCCGGCTCGGCCGACGCCGGAGCCTGGGTCGTGACGCTCGAGGACACGACCGCGCTCGTCGCGGCCGAACGGGCCGCGGCGTGGCAGGAAGCGGCGCGCCGCATGGCCCACGAGATCAAGAACCCCCTCACGCCCATCCGCCTCGCCGCCGAGCGCATGCGCCGGCGTGCCCGCGGCCGGGACGCCGATCCCGCGCTCCTCGCCGCGGTCGTCGACGAGGGGGCCTCCACGATCATCGAGGAGGTCACGACTCTCACCTCGCTCGTCGACACCTTCGGGCGATTCGCGCGTCTGCCGGCGGCCGACCTCGCTCCGACGGACCTCGGCGCCGTCGTCTCCCAGGTGGCGAAGCTGTACGCGAACGTGAAGAGGGGCGTGACGGTTGCGGCCGAGGTCCCGGACAGCCTTCCGCTCGTCAAGGCGGACGCCGAGCAGGTGAAGCGCGCCCTCATCAATCTCGTGGACAACGCGATCGCGGCGACCCCGGGAGGCGGCCACGTCAGGATCGCGGTGACCGTGGCGGGCGGAAGCGCGCGCCTCATCGTCGAGGACGACGGGCCGGGCATCCCCGAAGCGGAGTGGAGCCGCGTCTTCGACCCCGAATATTCCACGAAGGCCCGCGGCTCCGGCCTCGGCCTCGCGATCGTCGCGCACATCGCCTCCGAGCACGCCGGGCGCGTGCGCGTGGAGGAGAATGTCCCCCACGGATGCCGCTTCCTGCTCGAATGGCCGACCGCGTGAGGGCATGAGAGCGTCATGAAAAAGTCATGACGGACGGGCCGCGCATCCTGATCTGCGACGACGAACCGGGCATCCGGAAGACGCTCTCGCAGATCCTCCTCGACGAGGGCTATACCGTGGACGCGGTCGGCCTCGGTCAGGACGCGCTCCAACGCGCCTTCTCGGAGGACGGCCCGCGGCCCGAGGCGATCCTTCTCGACGTCTGGCTGCCGGACGTCGACGGCCTCGCCGTGCTCGACCGCTTGCGCGCCGGCGGCCTCGAGATTCCCGTCGTCATGATCTCGGGCCACGGCACCGTGGACACGGCGGTTCAGGCCGTCAAGCGGGGCGCGGATGATTTCCTCGAGAAGCCTCTGGCCCTCGAGCGCGTCCTCCTCACGCTCGACAAGGTGCTCGAGCGGCATCGGCTCGCGAAAGAGCGGGACGCGCTGAAGCGCGAGCTCCTGAGCCGCACCGGCGACGGCGCGGCCCAGGAGACTCTCCTCGGGACGGGAGCCGCGATGCGGCGTCTCCTCGACGACATCGCGCGCGCGGGAGCCTCGGAGGCGCGCGTCCTCATCTCGGGCGAGAGCGGCGTGGGCAAGGAGCTGGTCGCGCGGGCTCTCCATCGCGCGTCCCCGCGTGCGGCGGGCCCGTTCGTCGAAGTGAACGGCGCCGCGATTCCGGAAGAGCTGATCGAGAGCGAGCTGTTCGGGCACATGAAGGGCTCGTTCACGGGCGCCGTCGAGGATCGCAAGGGCAAGTGGGAGCAGGCCGACTCGGGCACGCTGTTCCTCGACGAGATCGGCGACATGTCTCCTCGGACGCAGGCCAAGATCCTGCGCGCCATCCAGGACGGGCGCATCACGCGGGTGGGCGGCGCCAAGGCGTTCGCGACCGACGTGCGCATCATCGCCGCCACGAACCGCGACCTCCCCGCGATGATCCGCGCGGGGACGTTTCGCGAGGACCTCTACTTCCGGCTCGCGGTCGTCCCGCTCGTCGTGCCGCCCCTCTCGGAGCGGCCCGAGGACGTCCCTCTCCTCGTCACCCACTTCGCCGAGAGCCTCGCGCGCCGCCGCGGGCGGCGCACGAAGGCGTTCGAGCCCGAAGCGCTCGAGGTGCTCGCGAAGAGGCGCTGGCCGGGCAACGTGCGCGAGCTGCAGAACCTCGTCGAGCGCGTCCTGCTCATGTCGCCCGGCCCCGTCGTGCGCACGGCGGATCTCCCTCCCGAGGACCGGCCCGCCTCCGCGCGCGCACCGTCTCACGCCTCCGACGAATCCGTCTCGTACGCGTCCCTGGCCGACGCCCGCGAGGCCTTCGAAAGACGCTATCTCTCGCGCGTCCTCGCGGACATGAAGGGCAACGTCTCGCGCGCAGCCGAGCGCCTCGGGCTCGACCGCACGACGCTCCACCGGAAGATGAAAGCGCTCGGGCTGGACAGCGAGTAACCGCCCGGCGCCTTACGAGAGCCGCTCGAGGAGCTTGTTCTCGAGCACCTGGGGAGCGGGGTCGGCCTCGAGCCTCAGATAGTGTCCCGCGGCCGCGAGGAGCGCGGCCTGCGGAACCAGACCCACGATCTCCGACCCGACGACCGCGACGCCCTGGCGCTTTGCCTCGGACTTCACCGTCTCGAAAACGCGGTGGAGAGGAGTCTTTTCGAAGTTCGTCATGTTGATCGAGACCTGCACCTGGCCGCGCGCCTCGAGCTTCACGCCCATCGCCTTCACGTAGCGATAGCCGCCCGAGAGGTGCCGGATGGCCTTCGCGATGCGGTCGGCCACCGCGAGATCGGTGGTCGCCAGATTGATGTTGTAGGCGACGAGGGGCGCGCGCGCCCCGACGACGACCGCGCCGCCCGAGACGTGCGGAGCCGACGGCCCGAAGTCGGGCTTCCAGTCGGGGTTCGCCATCTTCTTCCCGAGGCCTTCGAACTCGCCCTTGCGGATGTTCGCGAGGTTCTGCCGGTCAGGGCGGGAGGCGGCGTCTTCGTAGAGATACACGGGCAGTGCATAGCGATCGGCAAGCGTCCTGCCGAGCGTCTTCGCGAGGGCCACGCAATCCGCCGTCGTGGCGTTGCGCACCGGTACGAACGGGATGACGTCCACCGCGCCGAGGCGCGGATGGGCGCCCGCGTGTGTCCGGAGGTCGATCGCCTCGAGCGCGGCCCCGACGAGCGCCGTCATCGCGGCGACAAGCGCCTCGCCCTCCCCGAGGAACGTGAGGACGGAGCGATTGTGGTCGGCATCCGAGGTGCGATCGAGGAGAACGACGCCCGGACCGGCGCTCAGGGCGGCCTCTGCGAGGGCGGCGACGACGTCGTCGCGGCGACCTTCGCTCACGTTCGGGATGCACTCGATCAAGGCAGCCATCGGCCCTCCCCCGTCGAATCGTATCCGACCGCGAGCCGGCCCGGGCCATTCTTGCTAGCATTCAGCACAATGAATTCCTACGCGGGGAGCCCCGCTCTCGCCCCTGAGGCACGGGAAAAGATCCTCCAGACGTTCCGGCACACGCTGGCGCTCGCCCAGGAAGGCAAGAACGAGGAAGCCCTCCTCGGCTGCGACTTCCTGCTCAAGATGGACACGCGCTTCGCGCCCGCGCGCGCGCTCCTCGAGATGCTGCGCGGCGTGGCATCGGGAACACCGGTCAACGTCGAACGTTTCTCCGACTACCTCGGCGTCGAAAGCGCGGGAGAGGCCCTCTCCGAACCGGCCCGTGAACTGCCCGATGCGTTCCTGTCCCCGGCGCCTCCTTCCGCTCCTTCCCCGGCGGCCCCGACCGGCCTCGACGATCTCGTCTTCGGCGACGAGCCCGGCGGCTCGTCCGGCCACGGGCTTCCCGAGGCTCCGGCCTCCGTGATCACTTCCAGAGCCGTCGCGCCCACCGCGCCCGGGGGCGACCCGTTCGGGCTCGGTCTCGACGACCTGCGCATGAGCCTGCCCGCCGGCGGCACCGGCGCCACGCCCGCAATCCCGGCGTCGGCTTCGGCTCCTCCTCTGCCTGTCCCCGCGGCGGCCGCGCCCCCCGCGCCGGGCCCCGCGGCCGCTTCGGCCACCGCCGCTCCGTCCCGTGGCTCGTCGGGCGTCCAGACCGACCCGCGCATCACCCAGTTTCTCAAGCAGGGAGACGAGGCCCTCGCGCGCGGCAACGCCCAGGAGGCCATCGACCTCTGGAGCCGGGTCTTTCTCATCGACCTGTCCAACGAAGAGGCGAGTCACCGCATCGACTCGGCGCGCGAGGCGCAGGCCGAGTCCGCCCGGAAGATCGACCTCCTGCTTTCCGAAGGCGTCGCGCAATACGAGAGCGGCGACCTCGCGGGAGCACGCAACAAATTCCTCGACGTGCTCGCGGTCTCCGAGCACGACGCCACGGCTCGCGGCTACCTCAACCAGATCGAGGCGGCCCTCGCGCCCGCCCGGGGGTCCTCCGCCGAGCCCCTGTCGGCCAGCGCCGCCGACTCTGACTTCATGAAGAACGAGATCGAAGCGCCGGCGCCGCCCTCCTTCGCGGAAGATTCCGGCGTCAAGCGTGCGTCCGAGTCGGACGCCGGGGGATTCGGCCTGGATGCGGAGGTCGCGCAGCGGCCCTCGCAGGCCGCGAGCCGCAAGACCCGGGTCGACCTTCGCGTCCTCCTCGCGGGCGCGGTCGTCGTTCTGGCCGCGGTCGCCGGCGGCACGTACCTCTTCCTGAAGAAGAAGCCGCCCGCCCGCCCCGCGACCGCTGCCGCCACGCCGGTCAAGGGAGGCGGGCCCGGCGGCAGCGCGGCGCCCCTCGAGGACACGTTCCAGAAGGCCGAGGCGCTCTTCGGCGCCGGCAAGATCGACGATGCGATCGGCGTCCTCGCGAAGCTGCCCGAGTCGGACCCGCGCCACAACGAAGCGCTCGTGAGAATCGAGAAAATGAAGTCCTCCGCGGCGCCGACCCCCGGGCCCGCCCCCCCGAGCGGCGCCGCCCTCGACGAAATGCGCGTGGCCGGTTTTGCCGCGATGGCCTCGAGCCGCTACATCGACGCCTTGAAGAACCTGGATCCCGTGGTGAAGGCCCGCCCCCAGGACGCCGAGGCGGCCACCGCCGCGCAGAAGGCACACGAGCAGGTCGAGACTCTCCGCAGCGCCGCGAAGTCCTACAACGAATTCGACTACGACAGCGCGATCAAGCTCCTCTGGGAGCTCCGCCGGGGGGACGCGAAGAATCAGGACGTCGAGGAGTACCTCGTGAACGCGTACTACAACCTCGCGGTGCAGAGTTTTCAGGCCGGCAACATCCCGAAGGCCACGACCGCCGTGAAAGAGGCGACGGATCTCCGGCCGGGAGACGCCGAGGCGCAGCGACTCCTGCGTTTCGGCCGCAAGTACCCGAAGGGCGCGACCGATCTGCTCTCCCGGATTCTCATCAAGCACCTCACCCTCCGGCCCTGAGGCCGGACACGACATGTCCGAGCCGCCTCGCGACCCGCTCGCCGAACACCCCATCGCTCCCGACGCGTCCAGGCGGCGCTCGGGAACGCGCGCGACGCTCGAGCTGTTTCCCGCCGTCTCCGAGGCGCCGCTCGGTCTCCCGGAAAGAGCCGCGCCGCCCTCACGCGCCGACGGGGCGCCTCCGGCTCCGGTGGGCGCGCCCGTTCCCGACGCGGCGGAGCGCGAACGGCCGGCGCCGGCCGCGTCGGCCTTCCGCGAACCCCTCACCGACGCCGACGCCGAAGAGCTGCGGTCCGTGGCGTTTGCGCGGCGCGTGGCGGCAGGCCTCGCCGACCTGCTCATCCTCGCGCTCGTGGGCGCCGTGGAGCTCGCGGCCGGCGCGCTCCTCCTGGACCTGCGCTTCCCCCCGCCCGCCTTCGTCCCCCTCGCGGCCTTCCTCCTTCTGGCCGCGCTCGTGCTCCTCGTGCTTGCGCCTTTCGTCTGGGGCACGACACCCGGCATGGCTCTCGCCGATCTCCGGATCCGCGCCGAGGACGGCGGCTCTCCCACGCTGGCGGCCGCGTTCCTCCGCTTCGTCGGCTTCCTCCTGACCGGGGCGCTCGCGGGCGTGCCCCTTCTCGTCGCCGCCTTCGATCGCCGCGGCCGGACGCTCGCGGATCTCGTGTCGCGGACGACGATCGAACCCGTCGAGGCGTCCGGCGCGGCCGAGCCCTCCGGCCTCTAGGAGGCGCCGTGCGCCTCGCCCTCTGCCAGATCGACACGACCGTCGGAGACTTCGCCGGAAACTTCGCGCGCATCGCCTCAGGTCTCGCGCGCGCCGAGGACGCGGGCGCGGATCTGGCCGTCTTCCCCGAGCTCGCGATCTGCGGCTACCCTCCGGGAGACCTCCTCGAGCGCCCGTCTTTCGTCCGGGAGGCCGCGCGCTCTCTCGCGTCGCTCGCGCGCCGCTCGCGCCGGACGGCTCTTCTCGTCGGCACGTTCGTGAAGAACCGGAGCCGTGTCGGCAAGCCGTTCCACAACGTCGCGGCGCTCCTCGATGGAGGCCGGGTGCGGGCCCTCGCGAAAAAGACGCTGCTGCCGACCTACGACGTTTTCGACGAGGGCCGCTGGTTCGAGCCGGGAAACGGCTGCGCCGTGGTGCCGTTCCGCGGGCAGCGGCTCGGGCTGCCCGTGTGCGAAGACCTCTGGAACGACAAGGATTTCTGGCGCGCCCGCCGTCTCTATCGCCACGACCCGGGCGAGGCGCTCGTCCAGCGCGGCGCGACGCTCGTCGTCACGATTTCCGCGTCGCCCTTCTCGGAAGGAAAGCCGAACCTCAGGCGCCGGATGCTCGCCCGCTATGCGCGCGACGGCCGGGTCCCGGTGGCGTCCGTCAACCTCGTCGGAGGCAACGACGAGCTCGTGTTCGACGGCGGGTCGATCGTGCTCGACGGCCGAGGGCGCATCGCGGCCCGGGCCGCGCTCTTCGAAGAGGATTTTCTCGTCGTGGACGTCCTGCTCGACGGGAAGGCACCCGCGCGCGTCGTCCCCGCCTCAGGAGCCGAGGTCCGCGATGTCCCGGACGACATCAGCGGCGATCCCAACGAGTCGCTTCGGCGCGCGCTCGTCCTCGGGATCCGCGACTACGCGGGCAAGTGCGGATTCGGGACCGCCGTCCTCGGCCTCTCGGGCGGAATCGATTCCGCGCTCGTCGCGGCACTCGCCGTCGAGGCGCTCGGCCCCCAGAACGTGACGGGTCTCGCGATGCCGTCGCCATACTCCTCCGAGGGCTCGATCGCGGATGCGCGCGCTCTCGCCGCGAATCTCGGCATCCGGTGCGACGTCCTTCCGATCGGCCCGCTCTTCGACGACGCGCGACGGACGCTCGCGCCTCTTTTCGGCGGCCTCGAGGAGGACGTCACCGAGGAGAACGTGCAGTCGCGCGTCCGCGGGATGCTCCTCATGGCCGTGTCGAACAAGAAGGGGCCTCTCGTACTCACGACGGGGAACAAGAGCGAGCTCGCGGTGGGCTATTGCACGCTGTACGGCGACATGTGCGGCGGCCTCGCCCCGATCTCGGACCTTCCGAAGATGCGCGTTTACGCGCTCGCACGGCACCTCAACGCGCGCGCCGGGCGCGCGCTCGTTCCGGAGGATTCGCTCACGAAGGCGCCGTCCGCCGAGCTCCGCCCGGGTCAGACCGACCAGGATTCCCTTCCGCCCTATCCGCTTCTCGACGCGATCCTCGAGAATCTCGTGGAACGGAATCTCTCCCTTGCCGCGGCGGCGCGCCGAACGGGCGCGCCTCTCCATCTCGTCAAGAGGATCGCGATGCTGGTGGACAGGGCCGAGTACAAGCGCAAACAGGCGGCGCCCGGCCTGAAGGTTTCGGCGAAGGCCTTCGGGAGCGGCCGCCGGATTCCCATCGCCCAGAGGGCGCCGCTCTGAGCGCCGCCGACCCGCACCCCGGACCGCACTACCCCTGGAAGGAGATTCCAGGGTCGTCGCACGTGATCCTCCTCGAGAAGGTGCTCGCGTACGGCAGCGGTCTCGCGGTTCTCGATCTCGGCTTCGGGGCCGGCCTGCTCGCGCGACGCATCCGCCCCGCGTGCCGGTATCTCGCAGGCGTCGAGCTCGATCCCGACGCGGCGCAGGAAGGCGCGCAGTTCTTCGACCAGCCCCTGGTCGGCGACCTCCTCGAGGGAATTTCCGGACCGTGGAAGGAGCGGTTCGACGTCATCGTCGCGGGCGACGTCCTCGAGCACCTGCCGCGGCCGGAGGACCTGCTCTCGGCCCTGAGACCGCTCCTGAAGACCGACGGGATGCTTCTGCTTTCCCTCCCGAACATCGCGAACATCACCGTTCGGATGGGCCTTCTCTTCGGCCGGTTCGCGTACGCGCCTCGCGGCATCCTCGACCGCACGCACCTGCGCTTCTTCACGCGCACGACGGGGCAGGCCCTCCTCGAGGAGAACGGGTACCGCGTCGTGTCGGTCGACGCGACCGCGATGCCTCTCGAGCTCGCCGTACCCGCCCTGGGCCGACCGCCCCTCGCGGGGCTGGCGCGTGCCGCCGCGCTCTCGGCTGCGCGGCTCTGGCCGGCGCTCTTCGGCTACCAGTTCGTCTTCGAGGCCCGGCCGTCATGACGGTGACGCGCGAGGTTCCCGCGTTCCTCACGCAGCCCGCGCCGGCCCGCGGGGAGACCGGGCGGGGCGTCGAGCTCTCGATCGTCATTCCCGCCTTCAACGAGGAGGAGCGGCTGCCGGCCTCTCTCGGCGCAATCTCGGCCTATCTCGCCGCCCGCCCGTCCGCGCCCCGCGTCGAGGTGCTCGTCGTCGACGACGGCTCCGGCGACGCGACGGCCGCGCGCGCCGAGGACGCCGGGCGCCGCTACGGCCTCGACGTGCGCGTCCTGCGCCTCCCGAAGAACTCCGGCAAGGGCTTCGCCGTGCGCACGGGCTGCCTCGAGGCGATGGGACGCTCCGTCCTCGTCACGGACGCGGACCTTTCGACTCCCATCTACGAGTGGGAGAAGCTCGCCGCGGCGAACGCGCCCGTCGCGATCGGGTCGCGCGCCCTCGACGAGTCGCTCGTGAAGGAGGAGCAGCCGCTCTATCGCAAGGCGATGGGCAAGCTCTTCAACCGGCTCGTGCGGCTCGTGGCGGTACCCGGCATCCGCGACACGCAGTGCGGCTTCAAACTCTTTTCACAGGAGGCTGCGCGCGCGATCTTCTCGCGGGCGAAGGTGGACCGCTTCGCGTACGACGTCGAGGCGCTCCTTCTCGCGCGGCAGCTCGGCTACGCGATCGCGGAGGTGCCCGTCCTCTGGTTCAACTCGAAAGACTCGCGCGTGACGCTTTTCGGGGGCGCGCAGGCGTACTGGGACGTCCTGAGGATCCGCTTCAAGACGCGCGCCTGAGTGCGCGTAGCTTTCAGTAGAGCGGGAAGGCCGACGTCAGCTCGCGAACTTTCGCCTTCACCCTCGTCTGCAGGGCGGCGTCTTCCGGGGCACTGAGGACTTCGGCGATGAGGCCGCCGATCGTCTCCATCTCGGCCTCGCCCATGCCGCGCGTCGTGACGGCGGGCGTCCCGATGCGGAGTCCCGAGGTGACCATCGGCGGATTCGGGTCGAACGGGATCGCGTTCTTGTTCACCGTGATGCCCGCGGCGTCGAGCGCCTTCTCGGCGACCTTGCCGGTCAGGTTCTTCTTCCCGACATCCACGAGGAAGAGGTGGTTGTCCGTCCCGCCCGAAACGAGGCGGAAGCCGTGCGCGGCGACGCTCGCCGCGAGGAGCTTCGCGTTCGCGACGACCTGCCGCTGGTAGGCGGCGAACTCCGGTGTCGCGGCTTCCCGGAGCGCCACGGCTTTCCCTGCGATGACGTGCTCGAGCGGGCCGCCCTGGATCCCCGGGAAAACGGCCTTGTCGACCTCCTTCGCCCATTCCGGGATGCAGAGGATGAGGCCCGCGCGCGGGCCTCGGAGCGTCTTGTGCGTCGTAGTGGTAATGAAGTGGGCGTGACCCACTGGAGAGGCGTGGACTCCGGCGGCCACGAGGCCCGCGATGTGGGCCATGTCCACCATGAGGAGAGCGCCGACGGAGTCCGCGATCGCGCGGAAGCGCGGAAAGTCGAGGGTCCTCGGGTAGGCTGAAGCTCCCGCGATGATGAGCTTCGGCTTCTCGGCCTCGGCTGTCGCCTGGAAGGCATCCCAGTCGATCGTCTCCGTCTCTTTCGACACGCCGTACGAGACGACCCGGTAGAGCTTGCCGGAGATCGAGAGCGGATGGCCGTGCGTGAGGTGACCGCCGTGCGCGAGCGACATTCCGAGGATCGTGTCGCCGGGCTTCAGGCACGCGATGTAAACGGCCGTGTTCGCCTGCGAGCCCGCGTGCGGCTGGACGTTTGCGTGGACCGCGTCGGGGTTGCCCGGCGAGAAGAGAGCCTTCGCGCGCGCGATCGCGAGGGACTCGGCCTCGTCCACGCGGATGCAGCCACCGTAGTAGCGCTTTCCGGGGTAGCCCTCGGCGTATTTGTTCGTGAGCGTGGACCCGACGGCCTCCATCACGGCCCGCGACGTGAAGTTCTCGGAGGCGATGAGCTCCAGCCCATCGTTCTGGCGCGCCGTTTCGGCGGCGACGATGCGGGCGATCTCGGGATCGGCCTCGGCGAGGGAGCGGTTCAGCAGGGAGGCGGGACGAACGGCGGTCGACATCTGATCCTCCGGGCACACAATCGTATCGCGGCCCGGCGTCAGGGGCCGCCGGGCGCGCGCCGCGGATACGCCGACACCATGCCGTCGTACTCGGCGAGCGCGTAGCTGTCGGTCATGCCCGCGAGGTGGTCGGCGATCGACCGCAGGAAGAGCGGCTTTCTCGTGTAGTTAGACGCGATCTCCGCGTCGAGGCGCTTCAGCGGCACGTCCCTCAGGTACGTGACGCCCGCGAGATCGCGATACCGGAGGAGCACGTAATCGGGAAGAAGCCGCGGGTTCCTGTACCAGGCCGCGAAGAGGGTCGTGACGACGAGCTGCGCGCGCCCGTCGTGCTGCGCGACGCCGTGACTGTGGATGACGTGCTGATAGATGAATTCCTTGAGCTCCTGGTAGAAGCGGTCGCCTGCCTTCGACGGCGCCACGAGCGAGCCCGGGAGCTTGCGTCTTTGGGCGTAGAACTCGTCGGGCGTCGTGACCTTCTTCGCGTCGAGCCACTTCCCGATCGAGGCACGCGAGGCCGTGATGAGGTCCGTGACGAGGAGATGGATCATCCCGCGGATGAGCATCGCCTGGCGCACCGTGTTGTCTTTCGTGGCGGTGTAGGCCGGCCCGAGCGCCTCGATGACCGCGCGCCCGACCGGCAGCGCGAGGACTTTGTTGAAATCCACGATCTTCAGGCCATCCTCGAGGTCGTGCGCCTGCTGCGCGAACTCGTCGGCCCACCCCACGGCCTGGCACTCGAGATGGCCTCCGGACGAGAGGTTCAGGCCCTCGGCGTCGATGTCCGGAAACGGGAAATCCCGGCGCCAGCTCGTGTGCTTGAGGATGCCCTCGCGCGTGTCGTTCGTGAGGTTGAGGCCGGGATGCTCGTAACGCTTCTCGAGAACGTCCACGACGCGTACCGACTGGTAGTTGTGCTTGAAGGCTCCGACCTGTGCGGCGATCCTGGGCTCGATCGCGATCGACGCCTCGCCGCCCGTGAGGATGCGGTTGAGCACCTTCTCGCCCGAATGTCCGAACGGCGTGTGCCCGAGGTCGTGGCCCAGCGCGCAGGCTTCGGCGAGGTCTTCGTTGATCCCGAGAGCGCGCGCGACCGTCCGCGCGATCTGCGTCACCTCGAGCGTGTGCGTGAGGCGCGTGCGGTAATGGTCGCCTTCGAACGGGATGAAGACCTGCGTCTTGTGCTTGAGGCGTCGAAACGCCCGCGAGTGAACGATGCGGTCGCGGTCGCGCTGGTACTCCGTCCGGTAGTCGTACGTCTTCCCTTCTTCGGCGACCGGATATCGCCTGACGGCGCGCGACGCACGCGAGGCATAGACCGCGAGCCGCGCGTCTTCCTGAGCCTCGAGGTCCTGCTTCGTGAGAGAGGGGACGAGAGGCACGGCGAGAGGAGGCACGCTCACGCCGGAGATCTTAGCCGCAGCACCTCGCCGACGAGATAGAGCGATCCGGCGACGAGGATGGGACCGTCGCCGCTCGACTCATCGAGGCGCGCGAGACCCTCGGCGACGGAGGGCGCCGACTCGAGGTCCGGCCGGGCGAGGCGCTCCTTCAGGCGCTCAGGGATTTCCGCGCGCGGGGAGTCCGGCGCGACGAGGACGATGCGGCGGGCGCGCGCCGCGAGGGGCGCGAAAACGGCGGTCAGATCCTTGTCGGCCATGCCGCCGAACAGCAGGTCGACCCGGCCCGAAAGTCCGGCCGAGTCGAGATACTCCGCGAGCGCGCAGGCCCCGGGCGGGTTGTGGGCACCGTCAAGAAGGAGCGCCCGGGAACCCGGCCGCTCGAGTGTCTGCAGCCGGCCCGGCCACCGCACCCCTGCAAGACCACGGCGCATCGTTTCCTCATTGAGGGGCGCGACCGCGCGTGCCGCCGCGAGCGCGAGAGCGAGATTCTGAAGCTGGTGGGCGCCCGGGAGCGTGCCCTGGACCGGTGCCTCGAGCGGCGGGATCTCGACCAGCCGCGCCCCGATCCGCCGGGCTTCCTCGTGGAGGACCTCGCGCGGACCTTCCGCAGTGCCGGTCGCGCCGACGAGCGCAGGCTGACCCTTCCGGAAAATGCCCGCCTTCTCCTGCGCGATGTCTTCCAGCGTCGGGCCGAGGACGTCGAGGTGATCGGCCGCGACGTTCGTCACGACCGACACGTCGGGCGTCAGGACGTTCGTGGCGTCGAGCCGCCCTCCGATTCCGACCTCCACGACCGCGACGCTGACCCGCGCGCGCCGAAACAGCTCGAAGGCCGCGACCGTGAGAGCCTCGAAGTACGTCGGGCCTCGGAGTCCCGGCGCCGCGACGCGCGCCACGAGAGCGAGGACGTCGTCGAGCGCGGCGATCGAAACGTCCTGGTCGAGAAGGCGCACGCGTTCGGTCACGGATACGAGATGCGGAGACGTGTACAGACCGCAGCGGACGCCGGCGGCCGTGAGGACTGCCGAGATCGCGGCCGCGGTGGAGCCTTTGCCATTCGTTCCGCCGATGAGAATCGAGGAAAAAGAAGATTGAGGATTTCCTAGAGATGAAAGAAGGGCGGCGGTGCGCGAAAGTCCGGGGCGGATGCGCTGCGGGCCAAGAGCGTCGAGCCACGCCAGGCCGGGCCCGACCATCAACCGGTCGTGAGCAGCCGGAGCACCCGCGCGACAGTCGCGCGCATCTCGGCGCGCGGGACGACGAGGTCGACGAAGCCGTGTTCCTGGAGGAACTCCGACCGCTGGAAGCCCTCAGGCAGCGTCTGGCGGATCGTCTGCTCGATGACGCGCGGGCCCGCAAAGCCGATGAGCGCTTTCGGTTCGGCCAGCGTCACGTCGCCGAGCATCGCGAAGGAAGCCGTCACGCCGCCCGTCGTCGGATCCGTGAGGATCGCGACGTGCGGCACGCGCGCGGCACCGAGGCGCGCGAGCGCCGCCGAGACCTTGCCCATCTGCATCAGGGAAAGAATCCCCTCCTGCATGCGTGCGCCGCCCGAGGCGGAGACGATGACGAGCGGCGTGCGTTCCACGAGCGCTTGCTCGGCGGCACGCGTCAGGACCTCGCCCACGACGGAGCCCATCGAGCCCCCCATGAAGGAGTAGTCGAGGACCGCGACGATCGCCGGGACGTCGTCGATCAGACCCTTCGCCGCGAGAATCGCGTCCGGCCGGCCTGTCTTCGCCTCGGACTCCTTCAGGCGATCGCGGTAGCGCTTGCTGTCCTTGAACTTCAAGGGATCGGTCGCCCGGACCTCGGTGAAGAGGGGATGCCCGCCCCCCTCCCCGAGCAGGAGCCTGAGACGCTCGGCCGCCGGGAGGCGGAAGTGGAACCCGCATTTCGGACACACGCGCAGGTTGCGCTCCACTTCCTTCACGTAGAGGGCCTCACGGCACCCGTCGCACTTCAGGAAGAGGCCCTCGCCCAGAGAGGACGTCGTCTTCGGATCCCGCGGAACCCGGGGGGCTTTGTCCTTTCGGAACCACATGGCGTGAACCGGGGATCTTAGCGCGCCCGCGCGGGCCCGATGGAAACGAGGGGCCGTCCCCCGGCGCCGGGCGTGACGCACGCCGAGACGCCAAAAAGGTCGGAAAGGAGCAGTTCGGTGAGCGTGTCCGCGATCGGGCCGGCGGCGAGGATGCGGCCGTGCGTGAGAAGTATGGCGTCGTCCGCGCCTTGAGACGCCACGTCCAGCTCGTGTGTGGAGAAGACGACGGCGCCGCCCGCCTCGGCGCGGCGCCGCATCGCGTCGATGACGAGGAACCGGTGGCGCGGATCGAGATTCGCGGCCGGCTCGTCGAGGAGGAGGACCTCGGGCTCGCCGGCCAGGACCCGTGCGACGAGGATGCGCTGCCTCTCGCCGCCGCTCATCGCGCCGAGATCGATCTCCGCGAACCTGCCGGCGTCCATCTCGGAGAGCGCCGCATCGACGGCCGCGCGGTCGCGCGCGGAGGGCGCGCCGAACGCCGTTCGCCACGGAGTGCGGCCCAGGAGGACGAGGTCCCGGGCGAGAATCGGGAACAACGGCTCGAAACCCTGCGGGAGATAACCGAGCGCACGCGCGGCCTCGCGGCGGGGAATTTCCGAAAGAGCGCGCCCGCCGAGCCGCACGGTGCCGCGGCGAGCAGGCACGATGCCCGCGAGCGCTTTCAGGAGCGTGGACTTCCCCGCCCCGTTCTCGCCGAGAAGCGCCGTGACGCGGCCCGCGAGGAACGCATGCGAGATCTCCGCGATGACGTCGTGCGCTCCGTATCCCGCGGCGAGCGCCTCGGCGGCGAGCGGGACCGTCATGGCCGCGCTCTCAGGAGGACGAGGAATGCCGGGGCTCCGAGGAGGGCGGTAATGGCGCCCACCGAGATCTCCGCGGGCGCGAAGAGCGACCGCGCGACCACGTCCGAGACGACGAGGAGGACCGCGCCCCCGAGAAAGGACAGGAGAAGCAGGGCGCGGTGCGAGCGCGTGACGCGGCGCACGGCGTGAGGCACGAGAAGGCCCACGAATCCGATGATGCCGGCGTACGCGACGGCCGCCGCGGCGAGGAGCGACGCCGCGACGTAGGCCGTTCGCTTCGCCGTCTCCACGCGGATGCCGAGCGTCGCGGCCGTTTCCTCTCCGAGCGTGAGCGCGTCGAAGGCGCGCGCGAGCGGCAGGAGAAGGGCCAGCGAGACGGCCGCGTAGACGGACAGCGCCGCGACCGCACCCGGCGTCGCGCCCGCGAGCGAGCCGAGCATCCAGAACACGAACGTCTGCGTGCGCGAGGGATCGCCGAAGGAGAGAAGGAACAGCAGGATTGCCGAAGCGAGCGCGTTCACGACGACACCCGAGAGAAGGAGTCGACCGCGGTCCAGCCGGCCACCCGCCGACGCCCCGATGCCCACGACGAGGACGGCCGCCAGCGCTCCGAGAAACGCCGCGAACGGTAACGCGAGCGCGTCGAAGATTCCCGCCCGCATTCCGGCGGACGCGCCGAGACCGAGGAGCGAGCCGACGAGCGTTCCGCACGCGGCGCCTCCGGAGACACCGAGGAGATACGGGTCGGCGAGCGGGTTTCCGAGCAGCGCCTGAAGCGCGGCGCCCGAGAGGGCCAGCGCACCGCCCACGAGCACGGCCAGGAGAGAGCGCGGAAGTCTCAGCTCGCGAACGATCGAAACCGTCCCGGCGTCTCCCCGCCCCGCGAGGGCGCGGAGCACGTCGGCGGGCGCCAGGGGCACGCTTCCGAGGAGCAGCGAGGCGAGCAGCGCGGCGAAAAGCGCGGCGAGGAGCACGGCGCCCCACGCCCACGCCGGGCGGCGGGGATTCACGGCACGCGTACCGCCGCGAGGCGCTCCAGGGCCTCGACGAGCCGAGGGCCCGGGCGCTCGAGAAGGCCGCCCGGAACGGTGACCACCCGGCCCTCCCTGACGGCCGGAACGAGGCTCCAGCGCGCGTCGGCGAACGCCCTTGCGAAGGCCGCCGTGTTCTCGGACGTCTCGGGGCGGACCACGAGGTCGGGATTCCAGGACGCGAGAGTCTCGAACGAGACGCGGGGCCAGTCGCCCGCGGATTTCGGCACGACGTTCGAGAAACCGGCGCGCGAAAGGATGTCCCCCACGAACGTGCCCTCTCCCGCGACGATCGGAGGGTCGGGCCAGATGAGAGCGACCGCCCGCGTTCGCGGGCGCGCGCGGCCGAGGGCCTCTGCCGCGGCGATGCGCTTCGCGAGCGAGGCCACGAGGGTCGCGGCGGACTCGTCCTCGCCAAGCGAGTGCCCCACCCTCGCGACGTCCTCGAGAACGCCCGCGAGCGTCGTGCCGGCCGTCACGACGACCCGAAGCCCCAGGGCCTCGAGCTTCTCGAAAGCCGCGCGATCCGTGCCGTCCTTCGAGACGACGACGAGGTCGGGCGCGAGGGACACGACGCGCTCGAGATCCGGAGCGAAGCCTCCGACGCGCGTCTTTCCGGCCGCCTCGGGGAGGTCGGCGGCGAAATCAGGAACGCCGACGACGCGCGGCCCGGCTCCGAGCGCGAACAGGATTTCGGCCGCGGACGGAGCGAGCGCGACGATGCGCCGGGGCGGTGCCGGGAGACGGGTCGGAACCGGAGGGGCGAGCAGAGCGAGACCGAGGGAGACGAGGCCGAGACGTCCGCTCAGGGTTCCTCGGCTTCCTCGAGGTCGTTCGGGATTCCCAGCCGGAGGCACGCCGCCCCGTACATCTGGCGCGCCGCCTTCTGCGCGTTCTGCAGGTCCGCAAGGCGTTCCTTGACCTTCGCGAGCTCGGCCTGGATGTCGCCTTCAAGCTGGTCGACCTCGGCCTTCGTCACCTTCAGGGTGTTCTCGTAGAACTTTCTCTGGTCTTCGGAAAGGCTCATGCGTTCTCCTCGAAAATCCCTCTCGTCGGGATCAAGGCTTCACGGCGATGGTGAAAGTCTTCCACATCTTCACCTTCACGCCATCTTTCGTGGCCGGCTGGATTGTCGCACTCTTCAGCGAGCGCACCGCGGCTTCGTCGACGAACTTGTAGCTCGACGGCTTGAGGACACGGACGTCCTGGACGGCGCCGTGCTCGTCGACGAGCGCCATGAGGAGAGGCGTACCGATCGAACCGTCGGCTGCGCGCTTGAACTGCCGCGCCAGAGCGGGAATGTTGCTCATGGCTCCGAGGCGTACGAGGCGGGGCTCGACGACACCCTCGCCGGCACCCACGAGGTCGCCTTCTTTCGTCGGCGCGCTCGACGCGGCGGGGATCACGGGCGCCTTGTCGGGTACCGAGACTTCGACGGGCGGCGGCGGCGCGGACTTCGAAGCCGGCTCGACGACAGGTTCGGGGGGCCGAGGCTCCGGCGCGCGGGGAACCGGAACGGCCGTGGGGGCGGGCTCCGGTCCTTTCGCGGCAATGGCGGGGGTATCGGAGGGCTGCGGGGGCTCCGCGACTTTCACGGGCGCGAGCCCGACGACGGCCTCCGGCGGCACGGACGCCGTCGCGGGCTTCCCTGCGGTCCCGGGCTGCTTCGCCGCCTCGCGCAGCGCCTTCTCGCGCTCTGCCCCGAGACGGCGCGCCTCGGCTTCGACCGCCTTGGGGTCGACGATCTTCGCAGGCTCGAGAAGCGCCGGCGCGGGGGCCGCCGGCTGCGCGGAGGCCGCGGAAGCCGCGTCCACCGCCGTGGGTTCCGTCTTCGGAACGCCCGCCGTCGCGGACGGCCTCGCGCCCAACCAGCGGTCCTTCGTGACGAAGAGGCCGCCGGCGATGAGCGCGACGGCGGCAAGTCCGATGCCGGCCACGAGGCCCGTGCGGCTCTTCCGGGATTCGCCCAGCGCCGGCAGGGCTGCCGCCCGCTCGCCCACCGCGCGGCGCGGGGCGGGCTCCGGACGCAGCTCGGGCGCTGGAACGACCGGCCGCGCGACATCGCCCGACTGCGCTTTCGCGATCACGAGCCCCCTCCCCTTCTTCAGGGGGATCGCGGGGCCCGGGGGCGGGCCGACCGGTGCCGGCATGTCGCGGGCCTTGTCGAAGGCGGCGTCGATCTCGTCGTCGGACGCCTGCGGCGCCTCCAGGAGCCGGTGCATGTAGATCGCGAGATCCGCGGGCCCGGGCGAGGGCTGATACGTGTACAGCACCGCGTGCAGATCCTTCTCGAACTCGGACGCGTTCTGGTAGCGCTCCTGCGGATTCTTCGCGAGCGCTTTGAGAACGATCTGGTCCACGCGCTTCGGCACCCCGGCGGCGCGGGACGAAGGCATCGCGACCTCGCCCTCGCGCACGCTCTCGAGCACGGACATGTCCGTCTCTCCCTGGAAAAGGGGCGCACCCGTGAGCATCTCGAAGAGCACGGAACCGAGCGAGAAGATGTCGCTCCGCCGGTCGAGCCTCTTGCCCCAGGCCTGCTCGGGCGACATGTACTGCAGCTTCCCCTTGAGTGCGCCCGACATCGTCGTCGACACCTTGCTCGCGGCCTTTGCGATGCCGAAGTCGCAGAGCTTGATGTCGCCTTCGTCGCTGAGGAGGATGTTCTGCGGTGAGACGTCGCGGTGCACGAGGTTCAGCTCGCTGCCGTCCGCCGCCGGGCGGCGATGCGCGTAGTCGAGCGCGTTCGCGATTTTCGACGCGATGAAGAGGGCGAGCTCGGCGGGCAGCGGAAAGCCTTTTTCCTTCGCGAGCTTCAGGACCGTGCGCAGGTCTTTGCCCTCGACGTACTCCATGGCGATGTAATGCCAGGCATCGACCTTGCCGAGGTCGTAGATGTGGGTGATGTTGTTGTGGTTGAGCTGGGCCGCGAGCTTCGCCTCGTCCACGAACATCGTGACGAAGTCGGAATTCGTCGCCATGTGGGGCACGATGCGCTTGATCGCGACGATCTTCTCGAAGCCCTGTTCGCCGCTCATGCGCGCCTTGAAGACCTCCGCCATGCCGCCCGCGCCGATCTTCTCGAGCAGCTGATAGCGCCCGAACCTCCCCGGTGACGAAGCCGGCCGCGCGGGCGAAACCGGACGCGTCGCGTCGACGGGCCGCGGCATCGGGGGCGGCGCCGGCGGGACGGAAGGAGGAAGCGGAGACGCTTTCATGCGCGCGGTCTCTCCGGAGACTTCGCGCGAGACCTCTTTCGGCTCTCGTGGCTCTCGTGGCTCTCGCGGGCGCGCCGGGGGCGCGGGCGCGGACGTCTTCGGGGGCGGCAGGATTCCCGAGAGCGTGTCATGGAGAAGCTTGTCGACGGAGGAAATACCCCTGGCTTGGGACTCGCCGGAGCGCGGCGCAGGCTGCGGGCGCGCGGCGAGGCTCGCCATCGCCTCGGCGACGTTCACGCGCGCGGTTCGCTCGACGGGCCGGTCGAGCCTCTCGCCCGGCACTTCGGCCGCGGGAAACGGGGCCGACACTCCGCTCGGCGTCTTTCGTGGAGGCAGGAGTCCAGAGAGCGTGTCGTGGAGCCGCTTGTCGACCGAAGGAATCGGCAGCGGCATCTCACGTGAGAACGGCCGGGGGGGCGGCGCGTCGTCGAGCCCCGTCAGAACGTCCGAGAAGATGTCGTCGGCGGAGAGGAGCGGCAAGGCCGGATCGGACGCCCCCGAGGACGGCGGCATTTCGATCGCGGGCCTGAGTCCCAGCGCCATCGCGATCTCCGCCTGGAAGACGTCCTCGGAGAACGGCTTTTCGAGGATGCTCGTCGCGCCCACCCGGCGCGCGTCGGCGCGCTTGTTGCGTCCCTTGTACCCCGACATCATGAGGAGCACGGGCGGCGTCGGGCCCATCGCCTGCATGCCTTTGATCACGTCCGGCGTGCGGAGCTTGGGGAGAACGGCGGAGATGAGCACGAGGTCGGGGCGCGACTTGCGGTAGAGCTCGAGGCCTTCCTCGCCGTCGCGCGCCATGACGAGTTCGACCGTCTGCGACTGACCCGCCAGGTACTGGCGGATCCGCTCCAGATAGCGCGGCTCGTATTCGATCAGCAGAAATTTCATGCCGAGATTGAGGACGGGGCCGACCGCCACCGCCGCGTGCGCAACTCCTTCCGGAAGAATCTATTATCGACGGGGTGACCGCCGTGTCAACGAACGAGACCGCGCACTTTCCCCTCCGCCGCATCTTCACCGCATCGCTGGGCTGCAAAGTCAGCCGGATCGACGCGGCGGCGCTCGCGGATTCGGCCGCGGGAGGAGAGGCAGCCCCCGCCGGGCCCGGCGACGCGGACGTGCTCCTCGTGCACGGCTGCGCGGTGACGGATCGCGCCGAGCGCGACGGCCGGCGCCTCGTGCGTCGCCTCCGGCGCGCGAACTCCCGCGCGGTCCTCGTCGTCTCCGGATGCCTTGCCGAGCTGGCGGGCGGATCCCTGGCCCGGATGCAGGAGGTCGATCTCGTCGTCCCGCTGGCCGCGAGGGGCACGCTCTCCGAGATTCTCGACGCGCACGCCGCCGGGCTCCTGCCCGGGCGGATCGTGACGACGGCGGACGCGGCCCGGGCCGCGCTCTTCGCGATGCCAGTGTCCGGCCGGCCCCCCGAGGCGCTCCTTGCCCCGGAAAGGACGCGCGCCTTTCTGAAGATCCAGGACGGTTGCGCGCGCCGGTGCGCGTTCTGCGTGGTTCCCACGTTGCGCGGCCCCGAGCGGAGCGCTCGCCCCGGAGACGTCGCCGACGCGATTCGCCGCCTCGGGGACGGCGGCGTCCCCGAGGTCGTGCTCGCGGGCGTCCACCTCGCCGCATTCGGCCACGACCTCGGGACGCGCCTCGTCGATCTCCTCGCGCGACTGGAGGCCGATCCGCCGGCCTGCCGCGTCCGGCTCTCGTCGCTCGAGCCCATGGAGGCCGGCGACGAGCTCGTCGACCTCGTCGCCGCTTCGCGGGTGGTCGTCCCGCACCTCCATCTGCCGCTTCAGTCGGGATCGTTCTCCGTCCTCAAGCGGATGCGGCGCGGCATCGTGCCTTCCCGTTACCGCGCGCTCGCCGAGCGCGCGGCGCGCGCGAATCCGCGCCTCCACCTGGCCACGGATCTCATCGCGGGATTCCCCGGCGAATCGGATGCCGACTTCGACGAGACGTGCCGGTTCGTCGAGGATCTGCCGTTCGCGTCGCTCCACGTCTTCCCGTACTCGCCGCGCGGGGGCACCGACGCCGCGGCCTGGCATCGGGAGAACCCGATGGCGTCGGGCGTTCTCACGGAACGCACGCGCGCCCTGCGGCGCCTCGGCGCGGCAAAAGCCCGCGCGTTCGCCGCCCGTTCGGCCGGCACGACAGCCGAGATCGTCACGTTGCGCGGCAACCGCGGCCTGACGGACCACTACCTCGAGGTCTCGCTCGAGCTGCCCTCGGAAGACCGCGTGCCGGGCCGCCGTCTTCCGGCGCGCCTCGTCTCCGGCGCGGCCGGAATGCCCCTCGAGGCGCATCCCTGCTAGACTGCGCGCCCCCGAAAACGCCTGAGGTGAGTCATGTCCGGTCACAGTAAGTGGAGCACGATCAAGCACAAGAAGGGCGCCGCCGACGCCAAGCGCGGAAACCTCTTCACGAAGCTGATCAAGGAAATCACGATGTCCGCGAAGGTGGGTGGAGGCGTCATCGATTCGAATCCGCGCCTGCGCTCGGCGGTCCTCGCCGCGAAGAAGGCCTCGATGCCCTCGGACAACATCGACCGGGCCGTCAAGCGCGGCACGGGCGAGCTCGAGGGCGTGACCTACGAAGAGGTCGTGTACGAGGGTTACGGACCAGGCGGCGCCGCGATCCTCATCGAGGCGATGACGGACAACAAGAACCGCACGACCGCCGAGATCCGCCACCTGCTCACGAAGTACGGCGGCAACCTGGCCGCCGCGGGCGCCGTGGCGTTCCAGTTCTCGAAAAAGGGCTACATCGCCGTCGAGAAGAGCGCCGCCAAGGAAGACACACTCATGGAGCTGGCGCTCGAGTCGGGCGCCGAGGATTTCAAGACCGACGACGCGGACGTCTTCGAGGTCTATTCCGACATGGCCTCGTTCGACGCGGTGAAGGCGGCGGTCGAGGCGAAGAGCATCGCGGTCCAGACGGCGGAGATCCAGATGGTTCCGCAGAACACGATCGACGTCGCCGAGAAGGGCCCCGCTCTCCTGAAGCTCCTCGAGATGATCGAAGACAACGAAGACGTCCAGAAGGTCTGGTCGAACGGCGACATCGACGACAAGTACCTGACGGAGGAGTGATCGCGGTTCCGCGATGAGGATCCTCGGGGTCGATCCGGGAAGCCGCGCGGCCGGCTGGGCCATTGTCGATTTCACGGCGGCCCCCATCCTCGTCGGCGCCGGCGTCCTGCGCCCCCCCCTGTCAGGGAGCTTCGCGGAGCGCCTCGCCTTCCTTCACTCCGCCCTCGCCTCGGTGATCGCCGCCGAACGGCCCGACGCCGCGGCCGTGGAGCGCGTCTTTTCCGGCGTGAATCCCCAGAGCCTCATCTCCCTTGGAGAGGCGCGCGGCGTGCTGCTGCTCGCACTCGCGCAGGCCGGCGTTCCCACGGCCGAGGTGACGCCGGCGGAGATCAAGCGGGCCGTGGCGGGCTCGGGAAGCGCCGAGAAAGAGCAGGTGCGCCGCATGGTCACCGCTCTCCTCGGACGCCGGCTCGCGCTCGACGCCGCCGACGCGGCGGCCGCCGCCCTGACACACGGGTTCGTCGCCGCCCGGCGCGGAGCGCGCTTCGCAGCGGCTCCCGGCGCGTCGACGTCTCCGCGCGCTCCCGTGAGGCGGCGCCCGGCCGGCTAAACGGCCGGTTGAGCCGATCCCGCGCGGGCTGCTATCGTGAAAGCGTACTGATGTCGTTTCAAGGTTCCCTCAACGAGCTTCCGCTCTCCGATATCGTCCAGCTCGTGGCCGTCTCCGGCAAGACGGGCATGTTCTCGATGACGCGCGCCTCCGAGAAGGGCTACGTCTATCTGCAGAACGGCCACATCACCCACGCGAAGCTCGGCGAGGTCGAAGGCGAGGACGCGATCTACGCGCTCGCTCTGTGGAACCAGGGCACGTTCCAGTTCTCGCCCGGCGTCGAGAGCGAGGCCCGCACGATCAGCCGCTCGAACACGAATCTGCTTCTCGAGGCGGCCCGGCGGAGCGACGAATGGAAAATCCTCTCGCGGAAGATCCCCGGGACGGACTCGATTCCCGTGCTCGTGTCCCGCGAAGGCGCGAACGGACCGGTCACGCTGACGCCCGTCGAGTGGAGAGTCGTCACGAAGGCCGATGGCCAGCGCTCGATCGAGGAGATCGCGCGGGCC
>DASVJU010000314.1:0-5849 GCA_036385755.1 Thermoanaerobaculia bacterium | reverse complement strand
TTCTCTCGACGTTCTCCCCGGACGCTGCCGGAGCGCGAAACGTCACCGGGATCGCCGCGCCCGCCCCCGCGCGCAACCCCTCTTCCACTTTCGAAGAAAACCTCTCGACGGGCAGTCCCACGACCTGCATGAAGACCTCGGCGAGCGACTGCTGGTAGCGGGGCGACACCCGGAGGACGTTCTCGAGAACGCGGATCTTGACCGTCGCGCCCTTGGCGTCGCCGCTCCCCGCGAGCGCCCGGGCCTCGGAGAGGAACTGGCGGGCGCGCGCGTCGCCGTCGGAGATGAGAGGGTCCAGCTCGGCGGCGCCCTTCGACAGCGCGGGCAGGTCGCCCGCCTCCCCCTCGAGGACGAGGAGCTTCAAACGCGCCGGCAGATTCGAAGGCGCGCGGCGGACGATCTCTGCGAGGTGCGCTTTCCGCGCGGCCCTTTCGGCCGGTGACGAGGACGGGTCCGTCTCGACGCTTCGCGCGAACCGCCAGCGCGACTCGAGATCGCGCGGGTCGAGGGCCGCCGCTTTCTCGAGCGCGGCGCGGACGGCCGCGGGATGGTTTCGTTCGTTCTCGAGGGCCGCGCGAATCGCATACAGATCCGCCCGGTCGCCGAAAGCCATCGCCTTGCCGAGGAGAGAGTCGGCGCCGGGAAGGTCCTTCTCTCTGAGGGCCGCGACGGCACCGTTCGCGAAGGGCAGGGCCTCTCCCGGCACGAGCTCGGCGAGCTTCGCGAACGTCGCGCGAGCCTCTTTCGGCTTGTCCTCCTCGAGCTGCGCGAGGCCGACGTTCCGGAGCGACAGGATCCTCGAAGCCGTGGAAGAGGATATTTCTGCTGAAGCGGAAGAGACCCAGGCCGCGGCAGCCACGAGAACCGCGAGGGCGGCCCAACCGCCGGGTCCGAAGAGATGCCGTTTCATTGAAGGGGGATTATGGCCGGTGTGCGTCCGCCCGGCGCGCGTCGAGGTTTCGCCGCCTCCGCCGTCGGCGAGCCCTCTTCACCTTCTAAGCAAATCTTCTTGTCTTCTTTTCTCTTCCGTCCTGAGCAAATCTCTCTTTTCCCCTTTTCCCTCCACGAGCGTCACGAGCGTGCCGGCCGGAACATCGCGCAGCTCGTCCTTCTTCCCGTCTGGCCAGCGGACCTCGATGACGTCCGCTGATTTCGCGCCTCCGAGGCCGAAGAGGAGGTCGTGGGACGACTGCGACAGGAACGACGATCCGGCGCGCACCTCCCGGAGCTGCACCTTCCCGTTCACGCGGAGCCGCACGACGGCGCCGAGCGCGTCGCGGTTCATACCGTGATCCGTCGAGAGCCGAAGGACGACGCGTCCGCCGCCCTCGCCCCACGCATTCCGATAGAGATGGAGCGGGCCGCGGAAGCACGAGAGCACGATTTCAGGCGCCCCGTCGCCGTCGAGGTCCGCGAAGGCGAGACCACGCGTGTCGTCGAGCGTGTCGAACCCTTCCACGAACGCGCGCTCCTCGAACGTGCCGTCGCCGCGGTTCCAGAAGAGCTTCTTCGGCGTCCGGGACGCCATGCCGTTCGCACCGAAGTCGATTCCGCCCCACACGCCGTCGTGGAAGTTCACGCCCTCACGGCCCATTGCGTTCCAGAAGGAGATTTCGTCGTCTCTTCCGCTCGTCGCGCGGTACATCCCGTTCGCGACGAGGAGGTCCTCGCGGCCCTTGCCGTCGAGGTCCACGAACTCCGTGCCCCACGCCCATCCGCCATCCGCGACGCCGGCCGCCTCCGACGTCCGCTCGAACTTCAGCCCGCCGAGGTTGCGGAAGAGTCCGTCTCCGCGGGACCTGCGGCCCATGATTCTCGCCATGTAGGGACGCACGAGGCCCGCGAGCGGCATGGGCGGCATCGGCCAGCGGGAATCCCGGAGGATCCACCGGTACGGCGTCCAGTAGTCGGCCACGTGGAGGTCCCACCTGCCGTCGCCGTCGTAGTCGCCCCAGGCGACGCCCATCCCGTAGCCTTCGTCTTCGGTGCCGTTCGTCTTCGCGATGTCCACGAACTTCGGATGTCCCGGCGTCGAGCGGTTCTCGAAGAACGCATTCCTCCCGAAGTCGTTCGCGACGTAGAGATCGTCGTCCCCGTCGTCATCGGCGTCGCAGGCTTCGGCGGCAAAGCCCCATCCCGCGTCGCCCAGGCCCGCGGCCGACGTCTCGTCCACGAAGAAGGGATGCCCGCCCTTCTCGACGTTCCGGAAGAAGCGGTCGCCTCCGCCGTTCCTGCCGTCGTACGCGGGCCCCGTGGCGCGCGCATCGCCGTAGCACGCCACGAAGAGGTCCACCCGCCCGTCGCGGTCGGCGTCGAAGAACACGGCGGACGTGAACGGTCCCGAGAGGCCGGCGAGGCCCCAGGCCTCCGTGACGTCGCGGAACTTCCCGTGGCCGAGGTTCTTCAGGATGCGGGACGGGGAGACGTGGTTGGACAGGAACAGGTCCGGCAGCCCGTCTCCGTCCACGTCGGCGGCGACCCCGCCCGACGCCTCCATCTCGGGCAGGAGGTCGAGCCCGGAGCCGGGCGTCGCGTCGCGGAAGTGCCCGGTCCCGTCGTTCAGGAAGAGCCTCGGGTGCTTGTTCGGGACGATCACGTCGACGAATCCGTCGCCGTCGACGTCGACGAGGAGGACGCCGGGGTGGTGGTGCGTCGCGGGCAGGCAGAGGTTCGTCGCTTCGACGGGGTCGAGGGATTCGTGCGGCGCGACGAGGCCGCGGGCCGCGGCTTCCTCGGAGAGGTGCGGGAGGGCGCGCTGGATGACGGCCGGCCCGTTCACCGCGCGGGCGGAGCGCAACTGCCAGCCGCCATTCGAAACGAGGGAGAGGTCGAAAATTGCAACAGTCCCCACGCGCTCCGCTGAATCCTCGCGCGCCCAGCCCTGCAAACGGAATTCGACGCGAACGGTGACCTCCGAAGAGGATTTCTTCTGAAGGTCGATGATGCGGACGGCCGATCCGCAGCGAAAGGAACAAGCCCTCCGCCATCGTTCTCCAACCTCTCCCAAAGGCGCTGCCGTTGCTGTTTCCACCGGGTCGACCCGTCCTCTATTCCTTTCAAAGAACTCTTCTCTCAACTCTTCTACCGCCGCCGACACGCCGAGCGAGTAGTCCTCGAGGCTGGGCATCGGCCGCGCGCCGCCGCAGCCGGCTGTGAGAAGGACGGCCGCGATGGCGGGAAGGGCGCGCCGCATCCGGGGATCTTAGCCAGAAGAGACGAAGAGACCTCGTCTCTCCCGGCGACTGCATAATCGCCCCGTGTCGCGCCTCCGTTCCGTTTCCGCCGCCGCCCTCGTAGCAGTCCTCTCGGCGAACCCTCTGGCGGGGTCCGACACCCCGCGCGCGCCCGAGGCGCGGTGGGAGCCGCCGAAAGAAGCGCTCCCGCCCGCGCGCCCCCCGGCCCGGCCGCCTCAGGGCCTGACGCCCGACGCGCTCACCGGCCGCACGATCTCACTGGCCGAGGCCGTCGACGTGGCACTTCGCAACAGCCCGTCGACGCGTCAAAGCTGGCACCTCGCGCGTGCTGCCGCGGCGGGCCTCGGGAGCCGCCGGTCGGCGCTCTACCCCGCCGTCGAACTCGACGCGCAGGCCGGGAGGCAGAAACAGACCTCTTCCGGCGGGACGATCTCGACGCTCCTGACGACCTGGGGCCCCACGTTGTCCCTGAGCTTTCTCGTCCTCGACCTCGGCGGCCGATCAGCAGAGATCGCGGAGGCGGAACAGTCGCTCTACGCGGCCGACTTCACGCACAACGCCGCGATGAACGACCTGATCCTCCTCGTCGCCCAGAGCTACTACAGCTACCAGGGCGTCCGCGCGCTTCTCGTGGCGCAGGAGGCGAGCCTCAAGCAGGCCGAGGAAAATTACGCGGCGGCAACGGAGCGGCATCGGGCAGGCGTCGCGACGATCGCCGACGTCCTCCAGGCCCGGACCTCCCTCTCGCAGCAGCGCCTCGGGTACGAAACCGTGAGGGGACAGATCGAGACGGAGCGCGGCCAGCTCACCACGGCGCTCGGCGTGCCCATCGGCCTGCCTTTGGATGCGGCACCGCTTCCCGAGGACCAGAATGTCGACGAAGTCGTGCGGTCCGTCGACATCCTCATCACGGACGCCGGGCGGCTTCGGCCCGACCTCGCGGCCGCGCGCTCCCGCGCCCTCGCCGCCAGGAGTCGCGTTCGCTCCGTGAGATCGGGCGGCCTGCCGACGCTTTCGCTAGGCGCGTTCATCAACCGCACGTGGTTCGAGGGCTCGGACGCCGCCCGCACTTATGGGGACAACTATTCGCTGGGCCTCTTTTTCCGCTGGCCGGTCTTCACCGGGTTTCGGACGGCGTACGACACGCGGCAGGCGGAAGCCGTCGCCGAGGCCGCGGATGCCCAGGCCGAGACCGCCGCTCAGCAGGTCATCTACCAGGTCTGGAGCAGCTACTACAATTTCCAGACGGCCGTGCTGCAGGTACGGGCCACTCGCGACCTCCTCGAGAGCTCGAAGGAGTCCGCGGAGGTGGCACGGGGCCGCTACAAGGAGGGCGTCGGCAGCATCCTCGACCTCTTGACAGCAGAAAGCGCCCTCGCGACCGCGCTCGCCGAGGACGTCAGGAGCCGTGCCGGCTTCCTCCTCGCCGTGGCACAGCTCGCGCATGACACCGGAACCGTCGATCTCGGGCCCGGCGCGCCCGAAAAGAAGGAAACTCCATGAAGCTTCGGCGCCCTGCCGCTCTCCTTTCGGTCGCCCTTCTCGCCGCCTCCTGCGGCGTGAAGGACAAGATGCCGGCGGCGCCGCCGGGACTGCCCGTCACCGCCGGCGTTGTCGAGAAAAAAGACGTGCCGCTCGAGGCCGTCGCGGTTGGACACGTGGACGCCTTCTCGACGGTCGCGGTGCGGACGCGCATCGGCGGCGAAGTCACGAGAGTCGGTTTTCGCGAAGGGCAGGACGTTCAGCAGGGCGACCTGCTGTTCGAGATCGACCGCCGGCCCTACCAGTCCGCGCTGGCCGAGGCCGAGGCGAACCTCGAGCGGGACCGCGCCCGCGCCCGCGAGGCAGACGAGAACCTGAAGCGCTACGCCGAGCTCGTCAAGAAGGACTACGTCACGAAGGAGCAGTTCTCTCAGGCGACGGCAAACGCGGATGCCTTGAAGGCCACCGTGAAGGGGGACGACGCCGCCGTCGAGACGGCGCGCTTGAACGTCTCGTACTGCCTGATCACCGCGCCGATCCCGGGCCGGACGGGCGGCCTCCTCGTGCACTCCGGTAACATGATCAAGGCGAACGACGACCGCGCTCTCGTCGTCATCAACCAGATCGAGCCCATCTACGTCACGTTCGCGTTGCCCGAGGCGGTCCTCGCCGACGTGAAGAGGCGCGCGGCGGCCGGCGCGCTGAAGGTGAGCGCGCTGCCGAACGGAACGGGGCTGACGCCCTCCGAGGGCACGCTCTCCTTCATCGACAACACGGTGGACATGACGACCGGCACGATCAACCTGAAGGCCATGTTCCCGAATCACGATCGCGCGCTCTGGCCCGGACAGTTCACGAACGTCTCACTCACGCTCGCAACCGAGACGGACGCCGTCGTCGCGCCCACGCCGGCCGTACAGGCCGGACAAAAGGGCTCGTACGTTTACGTCATCAAGTCGGACGACACGGTCGAAGCCCGGACCGTCGTCGTGCGCCGCACCTGGCAGCAGTGGTCCGTGATCGACAAGGGGCTCTTACCGGGCGAGCGGGTCGTGACCGACGGACAGCTTCGTCTCGCGCCCGGAGCGAAGGTCGCGATCAAAACCGACGTCGCGCCCGCTTCGGAGGCTCCCGCGGAGAAGAAGTCGTGAACTGATGAATATTTCCGAGGTC
>DASVJU010000313.1:0-35874 GCA_036385755.1 Thermoanaerobaculia bacterium | reverse complement strand
CGACCGTCAAGAAGCTCTTCGAGGAGATCGCGCCCCGCTTCAAGGAGCGCGCCGGCGGCTACACCCGCATCATGAAGCTCGGACGGCGCCAGGGCGACGGGGCCGAGATGGCGATTCTCGAGTTCATCGACTTCGACTGGGCGCACCGCCAGGCGGCGAAGAAGGTCGCGGCGAAGGCCGCCGACGAGAAGAAGCAGTCGCTTCTGGAGAAGGCCAAGAAGCTCGTCTCCGGCAAGAGTGGAGAGAAGAGTGACGCCGAGAAGGGCGAAAAGAAGGCTGACGGCGCGGAGGGCGATGCCGAGGGCGAGAAGGCCGAGAAGAAGGCCAAGGCGCCGGTCGAGAAGAAAAAGGGTTACACCGCTCCGAAGGGGCCGAAGGGCTCCGGGCCGAGGGGCGGCGGCTCCCACGGCGGCAGCAAGCGCAAGACGGGATAGGAAGACAAGAAGAGATTCGGATTTCTCCGAATGGTTAAGAGGGCCCCGCGAAAACGGGGCCCTCTTTCCTTGCTACCCGAGCGCCTTCTCGATCTCCTGGATGAGCACCTTCGTGGAGAAGGGTTTCGTGATGTAGCTCGACGCTCCGAGCCGGATGCCGAGGTCGCGCTCCGACGGCAGCGTTCGTGCCGTGAGCATTACGATCGGCAGGCGTGACGTGGCCGGGTTTTCCTTCAGGATGCGGCAGACGTCGAAACCCGTGAGGCCCGGCGTGAGGGACACGTCGAGGAGAACGAGGTCGGGCGCTTCCTCCCTCACCATGCGGAGCGCCTCCTCGCCGCCGGTCGCCTCCACCGGCTGGAGCCCCGTCAGGCGCAGCTTGAAGGAGAGGATCTTGAGGATCGTGGGTTCGTCGTCCACGACCAGGATCTTTCGACCCGCGAGGCCACGGGGAAGACTGCTCATCGCGCTTTCATTCTATAGAGAGCGGGGCGCCGGTGAGCACGACGACGGCGGCGGCCATCTCCCGGGTGTGGGTGATCGTGACGTGCGCTCCCATGACGCCGAGGCGCGCTCCATGGAGGCGCGCCCGCCCGAAGAGTGCGAGCCGGGGCGGTCCGCCCGGGCTGCGGACGATGGCGAGCTCGCGAAAGGCGATGCCGCGCATGCCCGTTCCGAGCGCCTTCATCGCCGCCTCCTTTGCTGCGAAGAGTCCCGCGACGTGCTCCGCATACGCCGGCGACCCGGGGAGCCGGCGGACCTCGCCCGGCCGGAAGAGCCTCTCGGTAAAACGCGCTCCGTGGCGGTCGATCGCGCGCGCCACGCGCGGAATCTCGCACAGGTCGACGCCGAGTCCGACCACTCCCGATCCCGGAGGAAGGCCGTCCTCCGGTCCGACGCGGTCGTTCACGCGGATTCCCGTGAGCCCGGCGAAGCCTCATCGCTCTTCATCTCGCGCCTCCAGGCCTCGATCTCGGAAGCCGCGGCCCAGAGGTGCAGGAGCCCGAGTCCGAGAAGGAAGCTCCGGAGATAAGGCGATTCGAGGAAGGGACGCGTTTTCTCGGGAGACCGTCCCACGACGCGGACGGTCCAGTACCGGCCCCAGGGTGCGAGCGTCAGGAAGGCGCCGGCCTCGAGCGTGTAGAGGACGAAAAGGGCCCTGAGAAGCCGGCTGCCGGGTCGTGCCACTCCCGGATTGTAGAGGGAGGTCTCCGGTGGGTCAGGCGTGGCGGTATGCGGCCGCGTGTGACGTACTGCCGGGTATCCGAAGGGCGCCATCGCGCCGCGCCGGGGGAGCGGCGGGGGCGGCCTGTTGAGGCGGGGAAGCCGGCGCGGCCTGAGGCGGCGGAGCAGGGGGCGGCGCGGAATGGGCCGGCGAGGCATCGCGGTGCATCGGGGCTGGGGGCGGCGCCTCGCGCGAGCGCTCGATCACGCGGGGCTGCGGCGCGCGCCAACCCGAGTCGTCGTGGCGAGCCGGCCGGTTCTCCTCGACGCGCCGCGGGATCGGGGCGGGGGCCGGCGAGGAAGGGGAGCGCCAGCCTTCGTCGCGAAGACGCGGCGACGTGCCCGGAGCGGGGAAAGAGCGGGAAGAAGACGTCTCTTCGCGGCGCACGGGCGTCTCGGCCTGCGTCGTGCCGCGCGCGAGCCCCCGGTCGGTCGCATGACGCCAGGAGTCCGCGGGTGCCGGCCGGTCCGCACGGTCTCCTCGGCGTGAAATCTCCGCGGGAACCTGGCGGTAGGCGGGATCCTGGCCGACGCGGACCACGGTTCTCTTCAGCTCATCCAGGGCGGCGGGCGAAAGAGTGCGGTCGCGGCGCAAGACCGCCGTCAGGCCCTCGCTCACGGGGACCGGGCGAACGCCGTCGGCGCCGGGCACGCGGCGAATCGCTTCCTGAATCGACGCGGCCGGATTGACGCCGCGCTCGAACCTGAGGGGAGTGGTCGCGATGAACCCGATCTCGCCCGGCCGGAAATTCATGCGATCCCCGCGCACGATGTCCCGGGCCGGGTCCAGCCGCACGGCAATCCGCGCGGTCGGCACGTAGTTCCAGCCGCGCGGATCGATCTGTGAAACTGCGACGCGCCCGCGAAGATGCGGGTAGACGGGAACGCGTCCTCCACCGACGGCCACGCGCGTGTGCCGGGAGTGAGGTTCCCATGAGCCGTAATACCCGATCGGGCACCAGCCGACCCAGCCCGGCGCGTAGTCCCAGTAGACCCAGGCGGGC
Organism: Thermoanaerobaculia bacterium; assembly: GCA_036385755.1. GTDB lineage: Bacteria > Acidobacteriota > Thermoanaerobaculia > UBA5066 > UBA5066 > Fen-183. The sequence goes on along the minus strand of DASVJU010000313.1, from coordinate 33,212 downwards.
GAGTACTCCTCGCCCGGGCACCACATCCACCCCATCGCCGCGTCGAAGACCCAGGTTCCATAGTGATACGGCAGCCATCCCCATGGCTCCGAAGAGACCCACGTGAGACCCGACGGCGTCCACCGCCAGTAGCCGAGCGCATAGGGCGTCCAGCCGGCGCCCACGCGCGGCCGCCAGCAGGTGCAGCCGCACGTCGCCGAGTACGTCCACGCGCCCCAGTCGTCGAACGAGGCGTTGTCGTAGTCGTAGCCGAACTCCGAAGACACGTAGCGGGTCGTGTTGCGGTTGTCGGTCCTCTCCCGCCGCTCCTCGATGAAGCGCGCGAAACGGTCGCGCGGTGAAGGGGACGCATCCACCTCGACGTCGCTGTCGCCGCTCACGAAAGCATATTCGCCCGCGCGGACGAGGGCACGTCCACCCCGGCCCGCGACATCGACCCTTCCCGACAGGACGTAGATCTCCGTGCCGCGCCTGCCGGCGTCCACGCGGAAGAGAGCGCGGGAAGCCGCGAGGACGGTCACGTCGTCCGTGTCGAGACGCAAGGCGCGCTCGCGCGTCGTGATGTCGCGCACCTCGACCGCAATCGTGCCGCGCGCGAGGAACAGGAGGTCCCTGTCGTCGTCGGATTCGTACGTGCGGGCCATGCGCTCGAAACGGAGATCCGTATATCCGTCCACGCGCACGACGTTGCCGTCCGCGAGAACGGCTTCCGCGCGCGATCCGACTCCCGTCACGAGGCTGTCGCCTGCCAGGACCGGCATGTTGATCCGGGCGGACGTGTCGTCCTCGGCCTTCGAGATCAGCGAGACGTCCGACTGTGCGTATGAGAGATACGTGTAGCCCTCCCGCTGGGCGTCCGCCCGACCCGGCTCCAGGGCCGCAGCGAGAAGAGCGGCGGCGAGAGCGGACGGAGCGATCCGGCGGGCGTTCATGTCGGGCCTCCGGGCCATCCTATGCGACGTCCGTACCACTTGGCGGCGCCTTTCTCGTCCCCCCGCGGGGACGCTTGACCGCACCCGGGAAGCCCTGCAATCTCAACGCGCCGGCCGATGCTCCTGAAAAGGGGAGAAGGGCCCGTCCCGTTCGCTGGAGTGCACGTGGCCATTCGAGAGATCGTCAAATACGGGGACCCGCGCCTCGTCGCGAAGAACCAGGCCGTCGACGTGTTCGACGATCCCGGCCTCGCCGCCCTCCTGCAGGACCTGAAAGAGACGTGCTGGGCGGCGCCCGGCCTCGGTCTCGCCGCTCCACAGGTCGGCGTGAACCTGCGTGTCGCGATCGTGGATCTCTCAGTCGGGAAGGACCCGTCCCAGGTCCTCATTCTCGTGAACCCGGTCGTCGTGGACGCGCAGGGGCTCATCCGGGACGAGGAGGGCTGTCTCTCCTTTCCCGACATGGTGGAGACGGTCGAGCGCCCCGAGAAAGTGACCGTGGAGGCCCTCGACGAGCGCGGGAAGAAGCAGACGTACGGCGGCCGCGACCTTCTTGCACGGGCCTTCTGTCACGAGGTGGACCACCTCGACCAGAGGCTCTTCGTCGACCGGCTCTCGTCCCTGAAGAAAGGCCTCGTCCTTCGCCAGGTCATCAAGCGCCAGAAAAAAGGCGCCTGGTAGTCGGCCCCGGCAGCGACGACGCCCCGGCGCCAGTCACTACTCTCCGGCTTTTGCCCTCAGCTCGTCGACGAGGTTGAGCCGGTGCAGCGTGCGGCCGAGGTGCGCCGCGAAGGCCATGAGGTGCTCGAGCTCTGGCGATTCACCGGGCGGAGGAAGCGGCCCACGCCGATAGAGGCGCAGGGTGCCGAGGAGCTCCTTGCCGCCGAAAACCGGAGCGGCCGTGATGGTCCAGTCCGGGGCGGCGTCGCCCGGGAGCCGCGGCGCGCGCCCCGTGCGCGGATCCTCCTCGAGGCCGAGCGTTGCGACGAAGGCGGGAGGGCTTCCGCCCGGCCAGGCGCTGGAGGCCGCCGCGAACAAGTCGACGTGGCCCGTGCGCCGCACGTGCAGCGTGACGCCGTCGGCGCCGAACACGGACGAGATCCGGTCGAGGATCGGGACGAGGAGGCGCGCCCGGAAGTCCTCGGTCGTGACGCCGTCCTCCTCGACTTTCGCGGAGATCTCCTGCTGCAGCTCGAGGATCTGGGTGCGCGCCGTGAGGGCGTCCAGGAGCTCCTTGATGCGGAGCGCGTTCTTCACGCGCGCTTTCAATTCGCGGGCCGAGAAAGGTTTCGTGACGTAGTCGTTCGCGAGAGCCTCGAACCCCTGCAGGAGATCTTCCTCCTCGGTACGCGCCGTCACGAAGATGACCTGCGTGCCCGCGGTCGCGCTCACGGTCTTGATCCGGCGACAGACTTCGTACCCGGAGAGATCGGGCATGCGCACGTCGAGGAGGACGACGTCGGGCCGACGGGCGTCCACCTTTTCGAGGGCCTCGGTACCGGACAGGGCACTTTCGAAGTCGCAGCCCAGCTCGTAGGCGATGTACGACGCCACCTCGGCCTGGTAGGGGTCGTCGTCCACGAGGAGAAGCAACGGGGGCGCGGCTGGTGATCGAAACACGGAGGTCGAGGATATCGCACGGAGGCCGGCGGGCCCTCGCTGGCGAAATCCGGAGCGGTCGCCGAGAATCGACCATCGTGACCCTTCGCCTCTACAACACCATGAGCCGCGCTCTCGAGGAGTTCCGTCCCATCCGCCCGGGAGAGGTCGGCCTGTACACGTGCGGTCCCACCGTCTACAACCGGGTGCATATCGGCAATCTCAGGACGTTCGTCTGGGAAGACGTGATGTGTCGCGTCTTTCGTGCGCTCGGGTACGAGACGACGCAGGTGATGAACCTCACGGACATCGACGACAAGACGATCCGGGGCGCCGTGGCCGCCGGCCTGGCTCTGCGCGCCTTCACGGACCTTCACATCGCGACCTTCTTCGAGGACATGAAGACGCTCGGTGTCGTCCCGGCGGCGCTCTATCCGCGCGCCACGGAGCACATCCCCGAGATGGTCACGCTCGTCAAGCAGCTCGCCGCCCTCGGGCACACGTACGAGAGCGACGGGTCGGTCTGGTTCCGGATCTCGACGTTCCCGGGCTACGGGAAGCTCTCGAAGATCGACCTCACGGCCGTGAAGCGCGGCGCGCGGGTGGCCGACGACGAATACGACAAGGAAGACGTGCGCGATTTCGCGGTCTGGAAGGAAGCGAAGGAGGGCGAGCCCGAATCCGCGACATGGGAGACCGAGCTCGGCCGCGGGCGGCCCGGCTGGCACCTCGAGTGCAGCGCCATGGCGATGAAGTACCTTGGCGAAACGCTCGACATCCACACCGGCGCCGTCGACAACATGTTCCCGCACCACGAAAACGAGATCGCGCAGAGCGAAGGCGCGACGGGGAAGCGGTTCGTCAACTTCTGGCTCCACGCCGAGCACCTCCTCGTCGACGGCGAGAAAATGTCGAAAAGCAAGGGGAACTTCTACACGCTTCCCGACCTCCTCGAGAAAGGCTTCTCGGCGCGCGCGATCCGGTACCTCCTCATTTCGGTCCCGTATCGCATGAAGCTCAACTTCACGTTCGACGGGCTCAAGGCGGCGACGTCGGCGGTCGAGCGGCTGGAGTCGCTGGATCTGCGGCTCCGGGAAAGAGAAGAGAAGATTTCTGCTGAGGATGAAGAAATGAAAAGAGAAGAGAAGAATTCTCTGAAAGGGGAAGAGGGGAAAAGACAGGATTTCGCGCGGCGCGTGGTGGATGCGCGCGGGGCGGTGTTTTCTGCCCTCGAAGACGACCTGAACACGGCGGGCGCTCTCGGGGCGCTTTTCTCGTTCGTGAAGGCGACGAACGTGGACCTCGAGGCAGGGCGTCTTTCAGCGGCCGACGCCACGGCGGCGCGCGGTCTTCTTCGCGAGGTAGCGGGCGACATCTTCGGCGTCATGCCGGGCACGGCCCCCGCAGAGGCGCCCGGTCCCTCTTCACCTTCCAGGAAATCTTCATCCGAATTTCCATCCGAATCCGCTGACGAGGCGTGGATCGACGAGCGCATCGACGCCCGAAAGCAGGCAAAGAAGATCCGCGATTTCAAGGCTGCCGACGCGATCCGCGACGAGCTCCTCGGCAGGGGAATCGTCCTCGAGGACACGCCCCAGGGCGTGCGCTGGAAGAGGAAGCCTTGACAGGAGTGCGCGATTTCGGGTCTACTCCACGAGTCATGATTTTCGTCGCGCGCCACTGGCACGTGCATCACAGCTGAGCCGGCCGCGCTTTTCGCCGCCGGCCCGTCGAGGTCCGGAGGCGCGTGGGTCTTCCAAAGAGGTCACCCCAACCCCCTCCGGCCCGGAGGGGGTTTTTGTCTTGGTCCTGACCGCGGAAAAAACACTGCTCGTCGCGTCCCTCGCGCCGGCTTCGAACGCCGAGGCGGTGGGCGCGCGCGCGACTCTCGTCGATCTGCCTCCTTCGGTCGCGGTCGAGCTGCGGCTCGACGGTTTCATGGAGGCGCCGGCATTTTCAACTCTTCGCGCGTGCTTCGAAGGAAGAACGCTGATCGCGACAGTCCGCTCCAAAGCCGAGGGCGGCGCGTTCCGGGGGAGCGAGGAGGAAGAGAGGGACTTCTTAGAAGGTGCCCTTTCTGCGGGCTTCGATTTCGCTGACGTGGAGTTTCGCCGCGACGGGGGGGGGCGCTTCGCCCGCATACCTCCTTCTAAGAAAATCTCTTCCCTGCATGACCCCGAGGGCGTCCCTGCCGACATCGACAGCGTCGTCTCACGGATGCTCGCGACGCCCGCGCGCTATGTGAAGGTCGTCGCGACGGCGAACGACTCCGGCGATGCACGCCGCCTCCTCGAGCTTCAGGCCGCGAACCCCGGGGGACGCCTCGCGACCTTCGGCATGGGCGAGGCAGGGATCGCCACGCGCGTCCTCGCGCCGTATCTCGGCGCGGCGCTCGCGTACGGCGCGCTCGTCCCCGGGCGCGTCACGGCCCCCGGCCAGCTTCTCGCGCGCGATCTCACGGAAATCTACGGCATCGGCCGCGCGCGAGGGGTCTCGCGGCTCTTCGCGCTTCTGGGCGGCGTCGTCTCCCACTCCCTCTCGCCGGCGCTCCACAACGCGAATTTCGAGGCTCTCGGCCAGGACGCGCTCTACGTTCCGTTCGCGATGCGGATGCTCGGGAGGGAGCTCGAGCCGCTCGTCGCCTCGCTCGATGCGCTCGGCCTGCCTCTTGCGGGCGCCTCGGTGACGATTCCCTTCAAGGAAGAGGCCGCTCTCCTTTCGGGCACGGCCGAGGCCGGAGAGAGGGCGGTCAACACGCTGCTGAGGTCGAGCGCCCCGGGCCAGCCGCTCGGACTGCGCGCTGCGAACACCGACCGGGCGGCATTCGAGGCAGTAATTCGAGATTCTTTGAATGAGAAAGAGGAAGAGAAGAAGAGCGCGGCAAGCTCGCCGGTCGCGATCGTCCTCGGGGCGGGTGGTACGGCACGGGTCGCGGTAGAGGTTCTTATGAAGAGCGGAGTCGAAGTCTTTCTCATGAACCGAGGCGACGAGCGCGGCGAAGCACTCGCAGTCGTCACGGGCGCCCATTACCATTCTAAGAAATCCTCAGCGCCCTGGCCCGAGCCGCGCGTTCTCATTAATGCGACCCCGCTCGGACTGAGAGAGGGGGATCCCCTCCCCTGCGAGCAAAATATTCTTCACCCCGGAATGCTCGTGATCGACGCGCCGTATCGCGCCGGTGGAACGGAGCTCGTCCGGGCGGCGCGCGCGGCCGGCGCCCGCGTCGTGGACGGCCAGACCCTGCTCCTGCTTCAGGCCGCGGGCCAGGCGACGCTCTTCACCGGGCGGGACACGAGCCCGGAGGCACTTTTCTCGCGTCTCGCGCCGCGCCTTCGTCCCCTGTTTTCTTCCTTCGGGGAGTCTCCTCGGTGACGATCGAGGGGCCCGACCCGAATCTGCCGCGCGGCGTGCAGGCTTTTCTCTTCGACGCGGCCGAGCGCCGCCGGAAGGCGGAGGATTCGGTGGTGCGCAGGCTTCAGGACGCCGGCCTCCGCGAGGTGATCCTTCCCGTCCTCGATTTCGCGGCCCCCTACGCCGGTGTGACGGCCGAGGGAGACGAGCGCATCTACCGGTTCCTCGACCGACAGGGCAATACCCTCGCGCTCCGGGCGGACTTCACGCCGATGGCTGCCCGGGTCGTCGCGCCGCGGCTCGGAGCGCTCTCCGGAGCGGTCTCCCTTTTCTATCGCGGGGACGTCGTGCGCGACGAGGAGGCAGGCGTCGGGCGCCGCCGCGAGTTCGCGCAGGTCGGCGCCGAGCGCTACGGCGACGGCCGCCCGGAGGCCGACGGCGAGATGCTCGCACTGGCCCTCTCATGCCTCGGAGACCTTCCGGCCGCTCGCCTCAGGCTCACGCTCGGTTGGGCGGGGCTTCTCGAAGGCGTCCTCGCCACGCTCGCGCCGGGCCTCCTTGCGAATGGCACCGCCGAACTCGAAGGCGCGGCGTCGGCCGCGCGTGCCCGCCATGGCACGGAGCTGGAAACGCGGCTCTGCGCTGCAGGCGCCGCGCCGGTCGCCGCGGCCGAAGCCGCCCGGGCCCTTCTCGTCGGGTTCGAGCCCGCTTCGGATCTCTTCCGCTCGCCCTCTCTCGCGGGCGCGGCCGCGGAGCTCGCGCGGGCAGTCGCGATCGCGAAAGGTGCCCGGCCCGGCCTGCCGGTCGTCGTCGACCTCGCAGACGCGCCCCAGGCGCCGTACTACACGGGGCTCACGTTCAGCGTGGATGAGGTGAACGGAGGCGGCACGATTGCCGGAGGCGGGAGGTACGACGGCCTTCTCGGGCTCTTCGGCGCGGCGGCTCCGGCACTCGGTTTCTGCATCGGCCTCGAGACTCTCGGCGCCGCCACCGAGGCCCCAGACATCGGCGCGCGCCCTCTCAGGATCGCGGTAGGGAAGGGCCGGCTCCTGCCGAAGGCGCTCGAAGCACTCCGTGCCGGAGGCGCCTCGTTCGGTGAGCCCGACGGCCGGCGCCTCCTCGTGCCCTCCTCGGATGGTGCGTTCGAGCTGCTTCTCCTCAAGGACGACGACGTCCCGACCTATGTCGCCCACGGCGGAGCCGACCTCGGGATCGTGGGCAGCGACCGCGTGCTCGAGAGTGGCGAGGACGTGACCTCTCCCGTGGAGCTTCCCTTTGGGACCTGCCGACTCTCCCTCATCGGCCGGGCGGGGGAGTCCTTCCGCCCGAACGGCGCGCCCGTGCGCGTGGGCACGAAGTACCGCCGCCTCGCGGCCCGCTATTTCGACGAGCGGAAAATCGCCCACGAAATCGTCCCGCTCGTGGGTTCGGTCGAGCTCGCGGCCGCCCTGAAGCTCACGGACGTCGTCGTGGACCTCATCGAATCGGGATCCACGATGGCCGCGAACGGCCTCGCCGAGATCGAGACCATCCTCACGAGCCGCGCGACCCTCGTCCTCGGGCGTTCCGCGCTCGTCGCCCGTCGAGCCGAGATCGCGGCGTTCGTCGAGCGCATCAGGACTTACGCGGGGGCGCCGGCATGATCAGGATCGTCGACGCGGAGGCGAAGGTTGGAAAGAGGGAGTTGGATATTCTGCTGAAGAGGAGACGGGGCGGCTCTCTCGACTTCTCCACGCTGAAGCAGATTCTGCCGGTCGTGGAGGACGTTCTGCGAAGAGGGGAGCCGGCGCTGCGGCACTGGGTGGAGCGCTTCGACCCGGCAGCTCCGCGCACCCGCCGTTCGAAGAGGACGATTTCTTTGAAACGCGAGGAGGGGCGGAACCCCTCTCTTCCGTCCAAAGAAATCTTCTTCGATCTCCCCGACGAGACACCCAGCGTGGATCGTGCTTTTTCGACCGCATTCCGCCTTGCTCGCAGGCGCATCGAGGCCTATCACCGCAAGCAGCTCGTATCTGCGTCGACCGGTTTCTCTTTCAAAGACGCTCTCGGTGTCTCTTTCGTCGAGAGACCCGTTCCCTTCGACTCGGTCGGCGTGTACGTGCCCGGAGGCCGCGCCTTCTATCCGTCGTCCCTTCTCATGGGCGTCGTGCCCGCGCGCATCGCGGGAGTGAGGCGGATCGTCGTCGCGACGCCGCGCGGCGCGTGGGCGGGAAGTCCTGAGCTCCGCTGGGCGGCCGCCGAGCTGGGGGTCGACGAAGTGCTTCTTGCGGGAGGAGCCCACGGCATCGCGGGTCTCGTCTCCGTCTCCGGCGTGGCGAAGATCGTCGGCCCCGGGAACCGGTTCGTCGCGGCGGCGAAGCATCTCGTATCCGGCCTCGTGGCGGTCGACATGCCGGCGGGCCCGTCGGAGGTGCTGATCGTGGCGTCGGACGACGCCGACGCGGACCTCGTCGCAGCCGATCTTCTCGCCCAGGCCGAGCACGATCCGGATGCGGTGTGTCTGCTGTTTTCGGATTCGAAGTCTTTTGCTTCGGACGTGCGGGCCGCCGTCGCATCGCAAATGGGGGCGTTCGAAGAGACCGTTTCTTCGAAAGTGATGAGAGCGGCCCTGCGCCGCGCCGGCCGAATCTTCATTTTCAAAGAATTCCCCCGTGCCGTCACTCTCGCTTCGAAGTTCGCCGCGGAGCACGTCCAGGTCATGGGCCGCCGCGCGGAGCGTCTTGCTTCCTTGCTGTTCCCGACGGCCGGGGCCCTCTTCGTCGGCTCGTCGACACCGACCGCGCTCGGGGACTACGTCCTCGGCCCGAATCACGTGCTTCCCACCGGCGGCGCCGCGCGCAGCTTCTCGGGCCTTTCCGTGCGCGACTTCTTGCGCTGGGGCCGTTCGGTCGCCGCGCCCGCGACGGCGGCGCGCCGCCTCGCTCCTCAAGCGGCGACCCTGGCCCGATTCGAAGGCCTCGTGGCCCACGCGAGCGCATTGGACCGGAGGGCGCCGTGAGTCGCCGTTCGGTTCCCGTCCGCGAGGAGATCCGGGCTCTCCACGCGTATCGCCTCGAGCCCGAGGACGCTCCGCCTCTCCGTGCGAAGCTGGACTTCAACGAGTCGCCGTTCGACGTGCCCGAGGAAATCCGCGCGGAGGTCCTCGGACGCCTCGCCGCGAAGAGATGGAGCCGATACCCCGAGTTCGGCGCGCCGCGCCTGAAGAAGGCGATCGCCGAGGCGATCGGCCGGCGGCCCGAGGAGATCGTGGTCGGGAACGGATCGGGTGAGGTTCTTCTCGCGGCGGTTTCCGTCTTCGCGGGGGGAGGCTCCCTCGTTCTTCCGACGCCCACGTTCTCGCTCTACGGACAGATCGCGGCGATCGCGGCGGCCCGAGTCGTGGACGTGCCGCGCACGGGTCCGGACTTCGACCTCTCCGAAGAGATGCTCCTCGCGGCAGCGGCGCTGCCGGGTGCCGTTCCCCTCGTCTGCTCGCCCAACAACCCGACGGGCGGCGTCGTGCGGCGGGAATTCCTGGAGCGGCTCCTCGACGCCGCCTCCGTCGTACTCCTCGATCAGGCCTATGTGGACTTCGCGGGCCCTCTCGACGATGCCCTCGCCGTGCTCGACGAACGGCCAAACCTCGTTGTCTTCCGGACTCTCTCGAAGGCATACGCGGCCGCGGGATTCCGGATCGGATACGCGGTCGCGCCGCCGGAGCTCGCCCGGGAGATCGAGAAGGCCGTCCTTCCGTTCAGCGTCGACCTCGCAGCCGAGGAGCTGGCGGTCGCCGTCCTGGCGCGTCCCGACGTCGCGCGGGCCCACGTCGCGAGGATCGTGGCCGAGCGGGGGCGCGTGGCCGAGGCGCTCAGGGCGGCCGGCTGCCTCGTGGCTTCGTCTTCCGCGAATTTCCTCTTCGTGCGGCCGCCCGGTGACCATACGGAGCGCGTGCGCCGGGCGCTTCTCGACCGGGGAATCCTCGTACGCGACATGACCACGGCGGCGCCCGGGCGCCTCCGTGTTTCGATCGGATCCCCGGCGGAGAACGATCTCTTCCTCGGGGCGTTTGCGGAGGTTTCATGAGCCGGACCGGAAAGGTCGAACGGAAGACGAAGGAAACGTCCGTGTCCCTGTCGCTGACGCTGGACGGAGCGGGGCGAACGGACGTGGAGACGCCCGTGGGGTTTCTCTCTCACATGCTCGAGACGATCGCGAAGCACGCGCGTGTCGACCTCACGGTCCGGGCGTCCGGCGACGTTCACATCGACGCCCATCACACCGTCGAGGACGTGGGCCTCGCGTTCGGCGAGGCGCTGGATCAGGCCCTCGGATCGCGCACCGGCATCGAACGCTTCGGCGCGAGCCTCGTGCCGCTGGACGAGGCTCTCGCGCGTTCGGTCGTCGACCTCTCCGGCCGGCCGTACATCGTTTTCGAGTCGGTGATCGACAAGGAGCTCCTCCTCGTCACGAGGGACTTTCCGTTCGCTCTCGTGGAGGAATTCTGGAAGTCCGCCGCGTTCCGGGGCAAGTTCAACCTCCACGTGGACGTGATCCGCGCCCGGAACGGCCATCACGCGGCCGAGGCGGTCTTCAAGTCGGCCGCCCGCGCATTGCGCCAGGCCATGGCGATCACGGGATCCGAGGTCCTCTCGACGAAGGGGACGCTGACGGCATGAGCGAAGGTTCCAATCCTGCGGTCACCCTCGTGGACTATGGGGTCGGAAACACGGCCTCCGTCATGCGCGCGTTCCGTCGGCTCGGCGCCGAGGTGGACTTCACGGCCGACCTCGACCGCGTGGCGGAGGCCCGCCGGCTCGTTCTGCCCGGTGTCGCCGCGTTCGCTCCCGCGATGAACCGGTTGCTCGAGACCGGCCTCGAATCGGCCGTGCGGGCGGCCGTGAAGCGGGGAGGGCGCCTGCTGGGGTTGTGCCTCGGGTTCCAGCTTCTCTTCGAGGAGAGCGAGGAACACGGCGTTCACCGGGGGCTCGGCCTCGTGCCTGGCCGGGTCCGACCTTTTCCCGGCGGAGTGCGGACCCCTCACGTGGGCTGGAACCAGCTTCTCGCCCGCCGTTCGGACGGATTCGTGGAGGGGCTGCCGAACGGGAGCTACGTCTACTTCGTCCATTCCTACCGACCAGAGGGCGCAGAAGCCGCCGATGTCGCGGCCGCCTGCGCACACGGCGGAGAGTTCCCGGCGATCGTGCAGCGCGGGAACGTCTGGGGCTGCCAGTTCCACCCGGAGAAGTCGTCGGAGAACGGCCGGCTCCTGCTCTCGAATTTCCTCCGGGAGGACGCCGCGTGATCGGCGTGAACGTCGATCGGCTTGCGCTATGGCCCGCGATCGACCTCATGGGGGGGCGCGTCGTGAGGCTGCTTCACGGAAAGCGGGAGGCCGTGACGTACTACGACGAGCCGCCGGCCGAGGCCGCGAGGCGATTCGCGGCGGAAGGCGCGGACGGCATTCACGTCGTGGACCTCGACGCGGCGTTAGGCGGCGGGGAAGACGGCAACAACCGGAAAGAGATTGAAGAAATTCTTTCTGATTCGGACGTCGCGGGAATCGCCGTTCAGATCGGGGGAGGGCTGCGCACGACAGAGGCAATTGAAGATTTCTTAGAAAGGTGGAGTACCGCCCGCGCAGTTGTCGGCAGCTTGCCGTTCCTCGATCGCCCCGCCTTCATTCACCTTCTAAGAAAATCCTCTTCTCTTTCTTCCTCTTCAGCAAGAGATTCTTCTTACTCTTCCCGACTCGTGGTTGCCCTCGACTGCAAGGACGGGCGCCCGACGGTGCACGGGTGGACCGAGGACGCGGGAGCGGGCGACGCCGTGTCCGTGGCACGTTCGTTCGCTGCTCTCGGCGTCGGCACGCTTCTCGTCACAGACGTCGCGTGCGACGGGGCGATGACGGGCCCGAACCTCGGACTCCTCTCCGCCGTTCGCGCCGTCTTTCCGGGAGAGATCCTGGCGTCGGGCGGCATGCGCGGCGAACGGGATCTCGACACTGTCGATCGCGCACTCGCGGGCGGGCCGCGCGGCGCCATCTTCGGCCGCGCGTTGCACGGCGGAGCCACGACCGTCGCGAAGCTCAAGGCGGCGCGCGACCTCGGGAGGCCTTCATGACCCTCGCCGTGCGCGTCATCCCGTGCCTGGACGTTTCGGACGGCCGCGTCGTAAAGGGCGTCTCGTTCGAGAACCTCCGCGACGCCGGGGATCCGGTCGAGGCGGCCACACGCTACGAGGCCGAGGGCGCCGACGAGTTGGCCTTTCTCGACATCGCGGCCGCGCAGGAGAAACGGGGGACGCTCGTGGAGCTCGTGGGGCGCGTGGCCGAGGCGCTGTCGATTCCTTTCACCGTCGGCGGAGGCGTGCGTTCCGTGGAGGACGCGGACGCGCTCCTCAGGGCCGGAGCCGACCGGGTCGTGGTAAACACGGCCGCGATCGAGGACCCCTCCCTCATCACCCGCCTCGCCGAGCAGTTCGGGGCGCAGTGCGTCGTCGTCGCGATCGACGGAAAGCGGCTGCGCGACAAGAACGGTCTCGCGGTGATGCGCGTGATGACCCATGGCGGGAGGCGACCGGTCGACCGCACGGTGGTGCCGTGGGCGGCCGCGGCGGCCGCGGCGGGAGCCGGCGAGATTCTGCTCACGTCCGTCGACGCGGACGGCACCCAGGCGGGATTCGATCTCGAGATGCTGCGCGCCGTGCGCTCCGCCGTGGACGTGCCGATCGTGGCCTCGGGAGGCGCGGGCCGCCTCGACGACTTCGCGAAGGCCGTCCTCATCGGAGGCGCCGACGCCGTGCTCGCGGCCTCCATCTTCCACGACCGCGTCTTCACGGTCGGCGCGGTCAAGGAAGCGATGCGGCGGGCCGGCCTCGCAGTGCGTCCCGCGCCGGCGCGCGCGCGCGCGCTGCTTCCCCGGTACGACCAGAACGGGCTCGTTCCGGTCATCATGCGCGACGTTGCGAACGGCAGGGTGCTCACGCTCGCGTGGGCGAACGCGGAGGCGATCGCGAAGACGCGCGAGACCGGCCTCGCGCATTTCTACAGCCGGTCCCGGAAGGCGCTCTGGCGGAAGGGGGAGACCTCGGGGAACGTGCAGCGCGTCGCGGGAATTTCCCTCGACTGCGACGACGACGCCGTGCTGTACGACGTGCGCCCGGCGGGTCCCGCCTGCCACACGGGGGCGGAATCGTGCTTCACGCGCGTGGAGAGCTTCGACGAAGGCACGCTCCCGGAGGCGGCGTCTCTGGACGCCGATGAGCTCGACCTCACCGAGCTCTTCGCCGTCGTGAGAGACCGCAAGGAGTCGCCCGTCGCCGGCTCCTATACGAACAAGCTCTTCGACGACGGGATCGCGCGCATCGCCCAGAAAGTCGGGGAGGAAGCCGTCGAGACGGCGCTCGCGTCGGTGACGGGCGACGGCAACGCGCTCGCGGGAGAGGCGGCCGATCTTCTCTACCATCTCGCGGTCCTGCTCACGGCGCGCGGCGTCGCGCCGGGCGACGTCGCCGCGAAGCTCGCCGAGCGCCGTGGCGCCGCGAGGCGCGAGAAACCGTGAAGAACTTCCATCGCCTCGTCGTGGTCGAGCGGCCGGCCGACCTCACGACGCCCGTGGCGCTCATGAGAGGTCTTCTCGCGGGAGAGGGACCGTGTTTCCTTCTCGAGTCGGTCGAGGGTGGCGACCGCGTGGCGCGGTGGTCCTTCCTCGGAGCGTCGCCTTCGGGAGAGATCTCCGGCCGGGATACGGACCCGTTCGCCGCTCTCAGGGCGCTGCCTCGCGGCGAGACGGCGGCGGGCGGGGACGACCTCCCGCCCTTCACCGGAGGAGCCGTCGGCTACGTGGGCTACGACGCCGCGCGGCGCCTCGAGCATCTCCCGGCGACGAACCCCGACCCGATCGGACTGCCGGATGCGTGGTTCGGGATCTTCGACGCGGTCATCGCCTTCGACCACGTGCGGCACCGCCTCCTGTTCGTGACGCACGCGGGAGAAGGCGTCGAGGCGGAAGAGAAGGCAAGAATCCGGCTGAACGCTCTCGAAGAACGCGCGTTCGCCCGCAGAGACGAGCCGCGGGCCGAGGCGCCGTCTCTCCCTCTTACTTTCAAAGAATCTCTTCCCCGGTCTTCCTTCCTTGCGGCCGTCGAGCGCGCAAAAGAGCACATCCGCGCCGGCGACATCTTCCAGGTGGTGCTGTCGCGCCGTTGGTCCGCGCCCTTCGACGGCGACCCGTTCTCGGTCTACCGGGCGCTGCGGTCCATCAGCCCGTCGCCCTACCAGTACTTTCTGAGGACGCCGCACGGCGCGATCTTCGGAGCGTCACCCGAGCGTCTCGTGCGCGTCGCGGCAGCCCCCGGCGGCGCCGCCGTGGAGACGATCCCTCTCGCGGGCACGCGTCCGCGCGGCGGCACGCGCGAGGAAGACCTCGCGCTCGAGAAAGAGCTCCTCGCGGATCCGAAGGAGCGCGCGGAGCACGTGATGCTCGTGGATCTCGGGAGAAACGACCTTGGCCGCGTCGCGAAGGCCGGGAGCGTCTCCGTGAAGGACTTCTTCCGCGTCGAGCGCTATTCCCACGTCATGCACATCGCCTCGCGCGTGACCGGCGTTCTGGCCGAGGGAAAGGACGCCGTCGATGCCCTCGTGGCGACGTTTCCGGCCGGAACGCTGACGGGAGCGCCGAAAATACGCGCAATGGAGATCATCGAGGACCTCGAGCCGGTGCGGCGCGGCGCCTACGGCGGCACCGTGGGCTACCTCGACTTCGCCGGAAACCTCGACGTGGCCATCGCGATCCGCACGGCCGTCGTCGCGAACGGCATTCTCCACGTGCAGGCCGGCGCCGGTATCGTCGCCGACTCGGACCCCGAGACCGAAGCGATCGAGTGCGAGAACAAGGCGCGTGCCCTCATGCGCGCCGTGGAGAAGGCGGGGACGTACCGATGATCCTCGTCGTCGACAACTACGACTCCTTCACCTACAACCTCGTCCAGTTTCTCTCCATGTTCGACGGCGACGTGCGCGTCGTGCGAAACGACGCGCTCACCGTGGACGCGATTCTCGCCGCGAAGCCGGACCGGCTCGTCGTGTCCCCGGGGCCGGGCCGGCCGGAAGACGCGGGAATCTCGTGTGAGCTGATCCGCCGGAACGAAGACATTCCGCTCCTCGGCGTGTGCCTGGGCCATCAGGCCCTCGGAGCCGTGTTCGGAGGCACGGTTTCCCGCGCGCCGGTCCTCATGCACGGCAAGACCTCGGAGATCACGCACGACGGAACGGGCCTCTTCGCGGGGCTTCCGAGTCCGTTCACGGCCACGCGGTACCACTCTCTCGTCGTGGAGCGGGACTCCGTTCCCGCGGCGCTCCGGATCACCGCCACGACCGAGGACGGACTCGTGATGGGCCTCGCTCATCGGACCCGCCCTCTCGTGGGCGTGCAGTTCCATCCGGAGTCGATCCTCACGGTGGAGGGGGAGAGACTCCTGAAGAACTTCGTGGACGGGCGGCTCACGTGACGACGGCGGCCCACCGCGCGCTCCGGACGGTGGCGCGCGGCGCGCACCTGACGCGCGCGGAAGCTCGGGCCGCCGTGTCGGCCCTGCTCGACGAGGACATCCCCGGGGCGATCGTGGGGGGCCTCCTCGCGGCGCTCGCGGCCCGGGGCGAGACGATCGAGGCCGTGGCGGGCGCCGTGGACGTCCTCCGGGCGCGGGCGACGAGGCCTCCCGTGGGTGAGGCACTGACCGCCCGCTCCATCGACGTCTGCGGAACCGGGGGCGACGGGCTCGGCACGTTCAACGTCTCGACCGCCGCCGCCTTCGTGGTCGCGGGCGCAGGGACGCCCGTCGCCAAGCACGGGAACCGCGCCGTCTCCTCGGCCTGCGGATCGGCCGACGTCCTCTCGGCGCTCGGTGTGGACATCGAGATGACGCCCATTCTCGCGGCCGAGGCTCTCTTACGCGCGAACGTCACATTCTTCTTCGCGCCGCTCTACCACCCCGCGATGAAGAAAATCGGCCCGATCCGGCGCACGCTGGGAGTCCGCACGGTCTTCAACCTCGCCGGACCTCTTTCGAATCCGCTCGGTGTCACGCGGCAGATCGTCGGCGTGGATCATCCGGAGCGGGTCCCCGTGATCGCGGGGGCGCTCGCGGAGCTCGGTACCGATCGCGCGCTGGTGTTCTCGCACGAGACCGGCGGCGACGAGCTGCTGCCGTTCGGGCGCACCTTCGCGGCGGACGTGCGCGGCTCGCGCGTCCAGCTCCTCGAGCTCACCGCCCTCGACTTCGGCCTCGAGGAGGGCGGGGGACCCGATCCCTTGAAGGGCGGCGACGCCGCCACGAACGCGGAGATCCTGCGCGCGATCCTCGGCGGCTTCAGGCGCGACGCACGGGACGTCGTCCTGATGAACGCCGCCGCCGCGCTCGTCGTCTCGGGGCTGGCCGCGGACTACCGGGAAGGCGTCGCGCGGGCGGCGCGGGCGATCGACGAGGGGATGGCCCGCGAAGCGCTCGATGCGCTCGTCCGGATTTCGAGGGGTTCCTAGAAAGAGAAAGAAAAGAGAAGAGAAGATTTTCTTAGAAGAGGAAGAGGGGAAGAAGAGGGAATGAGCGGCTCGATTCTGGGAGAGATTCTCGTGGCCAAGCGGCGGCGCATTGCGGCCGGCGAGTACACGGCGGAGACCGCACGGGCACGGGTGGCTGCTGCGTCGACGCCACCCGCCGCTCCGCCAGATGGAGCGCGCTTTGCGTCCGCTCTCTCTCCCTCTTCGTCTTTCTCTTCGCCTTCTAAGCAAAATCTTCTTCTTTCTTTTCTTTCTGAAATCAAGCACCGCTCTCCGAGCGCGGGTCTCCTCCTGCCGGATGCAGATTCGCGCATCGAAGACGTCGCCAGCGCCTATCGGCGCGGGGGGGCCTCGGCGCTCTCCGTCGTCATCGAGCAGGACTTCTTCGGCGGCGATCCGTCGTGGCTGCCGCGCGCGAAGGCGGCGTCGGGGCTGCCCGTCCTGATGAAGGATTTCGTCGTGGACGAGGTCCAGCTGGACTTCGCCGCGGCCCTCGGCGCCGACGCGGTGCTCCTCATCGTGTCCGCTCTCGACGGCGACGCGCTCGCGCGGCTGCATGGGGCCGCGCTCTCCCGCGGCCTCGCGGTCCTCGTCGAGGCGCACGACGAGAACGAGATCCGGCGGGCGCTGGCGGCGGGAGCGGAGATCGTCGGTGTGAACGCGCGCGATCTCGGGACGTTTGCCGTGGACCTGCCCGGAATGGCCCGTCTCGGCGCGCTTCTGCCACCCTCGGTCGTGGGAGTGGCCGAGAGCGGCATCAAGACGCGAGCCGACGTGAAGAGTCTCTCCGCGGCGGGCTACGGCGCCTTCCTCGTCGGCGAAACGCTGCTCCGCGCGGCGGACCCGGCGCGCGCCCTGCGCGAACTGCGCGGCGAGAACACGACGGAGATCAAGATCTGCGGCGTCACGCGCGAAGAGGACGTCGACACGTGCATGGAGCTCGGCGTGGACTGGATCGGACTCATCTTCGCGGCGCGGTCTCCGCGGCGGGTGACGCCGGAAGAGGGGAAATTCTTGCGAATGAAAGCGAAGGGGGAACCAGGAGGGCGGCGAGGGGCGAATGGCGCCAGCGGCGCCGTGAAGGGAGTCGTAGCCGTCTTCGACGAGGAGATCTCCGCGGACGACGCGCGGCACATCATCGAACACGTGCGCCCCGACGTGATCCAAATGCCGGGTCTTCCTTTCCCTCTTGCCCTTCTAGGAAGATTCTCTTCGGTCCCTTCCTTTTGGAACACCATCCGCGTCGGGAGAGACGACCTCGCGACTGCGTCCGAGCAGAAGGCGGACGCTCTTCACTTCGATACGTCGGTGGCCGGAGTGAACGGCGGCACCGGGAAGACGTTCGACTGGACGCTGCTTGCCGCCGTCGATCGCTCGCGCCCGTTGATTCTCGCGGGCGGCCTGAAACCGGGGAACGTGGCGGACGCCGTAAGAAGCGTAAAGCCCGACGTCGTGGACGTGGCGTCCGGAGTGGAGTCCGCGCCGGGAATCAAGGATCGGTCGAAAATCGCGGCATTCGTGAGGGAGGTCCGTGGTGTCTGAGACGACCGGAGCCGCATTTCGCCCGCCCGAGGCCGACGCGCAGGGGCGCTTCGGGGCGTTCGGGGGCCGCTTCGTCCCGGAGACGCTCATGGCGCCCCTCGAGGAGCTGGCGCGAGCCTACAAGGACGCCCGCCGCGATCCCGCTTTCCGGCGCGAGCTGAACGGGCTCCTGAAGAACTACGCCGGCCGGCCGACGCCGCTCACGTATGCGAAACGCCTCTCGGAGGATCTGGGCGGCGCGAGGATCTTCCTCAAGCGCGAGGACCTCCTCCACACGGGAGCGCACAAGATCAACAACGCTCTCGGGCAGGCCCTCCTCACGAAGAGGATGGGCAAGACGCGCGTGATCGCGGAGACCGGCGCCGGACAACACGGCGTGGCCGCGGCGACGGCGTGCGCCCTTCTCGGCCTCGAGTGCGTCGTCTACATGGGAGCCGTCGACGTGGAGCGGCAGGCGCTGAACGCCTACCGGATGAAGCTGCTCGGTGCGACGGTCGTGCCCGTGACGGGCGGCACGCGCACGCTGAAGGACGCGATCAACGAGGCCATGCGTGACTGGGTCGCCACGACCGCGACGACGCACTACATCCTCGGGTCGGTTCTCGGGCCGCATCCTTTCCCGACCATGGTGCGCGATTTCCAGTCCGTGATCGGGCGCGAGGCCCTCGCGCAGAGCCGCAAGGCCCTCGGAAAGCTGCCCGACCTCCTCGTGGCGTGCGTGGGCGGAGGCTCGAACGCGATCGGCCTCTTCCGGGAATTCCTGCCGTTTCCGGGCGTCGAGATGGTCGGCGTCGAGGCCGGAGGGCGCAGCCTCTCGCCCGGCGAGCACGCGGCCCGTTTCGGGCCGGGTTCCGTCGGCGTCCTCCACGGCACCCGCACCCTCATCCTGCAGGACGCGGACGGACAGGTGCTCCCGACGCATTCCGTGTCCGCGGGTCTCGACTATCCGGCCGTGGGACCCGAGCATGCGCGCCTCGCCGAGCTCGGGCGGACCCGCTACGTCTCGGTGAGCGACGACGAGGCGCTCGCGGCGTTCCACCGCCTCGCCGAGACGGAAGGAATCATCCCGGCCCTCGAGACGGCGCACGCCCTGGCCTGGGCCATCGCGGAGGCGCGCCGCCGTCCGAAGAGCGCCACGCTTCTCGTGAATCTCTCCGGCCGTGGCGACAAAGACGTCGTCCAGGTGGCGCGGCGCGAGGGCGTCGAACTTTGAGCCCTGTGAATCGCATCGCGCGGGCCTTTGCGAAGGCCAGGGCCTCGGGACGCGCGGCGCTGATCATCTTCGTCGAGGCGGGAGATCCCGATCTCGACACGACCCGCCGGCTTCTTCCAGAGCTCGCGGAGGCGGGGGCCGACGTGATCGAGCTCGGAATCCCGTTCAGCGATCCGCTCGCGGACGGGCCCGTGATCCAGCGCGCGAGCGAACGCGCGCTCGCCGCGGGGACGACGCTGCCGGGCGCGCTCGGCGTCCTCGCGGCGCTGCGGGCCGCACGGTTCGCGACGCCCGTCGTGATCTTCAGCTATGCGAATCCGATCCTCGCGATGGGGGAGGCCGAGTTCGCGCATCGGGCGGCGCAGGCGGGTGCGGACGGGGTTCTCGTGACCGATCTCCCGCCGGAGGAGGGCCGGCCCTTCGCATCCGTCCTGAAGAGCGCGAAGCTCGATCCCGTCTACCTCGTCGCGCCGACGTCGCCGGACGAACGCATCCGCAGGGCCGGTTCGCTCTCGCGCGGCTTTCTCTATGTCGTGTCGCGGGCGGGGATTACGGGCACCCGCGCCGCGCTGCCCGAGGGGCTCCCTGCTCTCGTGTCCCGCGTTCGGAAGCAGGTGCCGAGTCTGCCCGTTGCGGTCGGCTTCGGCCTCTCGACGCCGGAGCAGGTCCGGGAGGTTGCCTCCCTCGCGGACGGCGTCGTCGTCGGCAGCGCGGTCGTGGCCGCGATGGAAGCGGCGCGCGCGGCCGGCCTGGACCCCATCGAAGCCGCTGCCGCGCTCGTCCGCGCCCTCGCGGCGGGCACGCTAAAGGGCTGACGTGTCCGGGGACGACCGGGGGCTGGCCGCCCGGATCTCGAAGGCCGACCGCCAGGCGCTCGCCGCCCTCGTCGCGAACGAGCTCACCCGCTTCACGGAACGCGACGCGCTGCAGGCTCTTCGGCACCCGCATGCCTCGGAGGCGATGATCGAGGAGATCCTCTCCTCGAAGACTCTGCTCGCGTTCCGGGGGGTGCGCCGGCTCGTGGCGGCGCACCCCCTCACGCCGCGGCATGCGGCGCTGCGCTGCCTCGAGGACCTCCTGTGGCGCGACCTGCTCGACGTCGGCCGTGAGGCGCGCACGCCTCCTCCCGTGCGGGCCGCGGCGAACCGCAAGCTCGAGGAGGCGCTCCGGTTTCTCGCCGTCGGCGAGAAGATCGCGGTGGCCCGGTTCGCATCGTCCGCGCTCTTCCCGGCGCTCCTCGACGAGCCGGACGTCCGCGTCCTCGAGGCGGTTTTCGCGAACTCGAGACTCATGACCGAGGACATTCAGCGCTGGCTCGCCACGGGGCATCCGCGGCCGGAGGCGCTCGCACTTCTCTCTCGCGATCCGCGCTGGGCAACGCGGCCCGCGGTCCGAATCGCGCTCCTGACGCATCGCGCGACGCCTCGTGCGGCGGCGCTCTCGCTCCTGACGTCCGCCTCGCGCGGCGAGTGGCGGCGGCTCGCAGAGGACCCGAACGCCGACGCCCTCCTCTCCGCCTGTGCGCGGAACTTGCTTGAAAACGGCTCAAAAGACGTTGACAGAACCGGTAAGTCACCTTAAGCTAACACGTTACGGGGAATCGGGTGACTGCGGAAACTGCTCAGGAATTCGGCGAAGAACTTCGCCGCGAACGCGAGCTTCGAGACGTGAGCCGCGAGCAACTCGCGGCCGCAACGAAGGTTTCAATGCGGCACATCGCCGCGCTCGAGTCCGGCCGTTACGACCA
The DNA here is from genome assembly GCA_036385755.1 of Thermoanaerobaculia bacterium. Taxonomy (GTDB): domain Bacteria; phylum Acidobacteriota; class Thermoanaerobaculia; order UBA5066; family UBA5066; genus Fen-183. Next base: position 12,293 of record DASVJU010000313.1, on the reverse strand, counting down.
GCTTCCCGCCGGCGTTTTCTCGAAGGGCTTCGTGAAGGTGATCGCGTTGCATCTCGGTCTCGACGCCGAGCGCGCGGTCGCCGCCTTCCGGCACGTGCACGCGGGCTGGGAGGAGGACTGCGTGAAGCGTCAGCGCGCCGTGCCCACGAACACCGCCGGACTTCGTCTCTCGACGCCGCGGCGCGCGGTGTCTTCCTCGACGACGCTCCGCGGGATCGCGATCGCGCTGGTTCTCGCAGCCGTGACGGGCGCCGCGGCATTTCTCAGGGCGCGCGGCGCGGATCGCCGCGGCCCGGCCGCCTCGGCGGCTCCGGTCGTCCGTGCCGAGAGCGGCCCGGCGTCTCTGGCCCTTCCGCCTGCGATCGCGGCCGCGACGGTCGCCCTGCCTGCGGGCACCTCCCTGCCGAGCGCCTTCTCCCCTGCGACCCCGGAGAGGGGGAGAACGCTTTCCCTCACCTTTCGCGACGAGTGCTGGGCCGAAGTCCTCGTAGACGGAAAGCTCGTCGTACGCGGGCTCTTCCCGAAGGGGTCGCGCCGCGAGTTCTCGAACGGCGGCACGTTCACGCTGACGCTCGGAAACGCCGGAGCCGTCGACGTTGTCGTGGACGGTCGTTCCCTCGGCGCGCTGGGCGGCGAGCACGAAATCGTCAAGAACTACGTCATCGACGCGGCCCGGAAGGGTTGATCAGGGCGGAGCGCCGGGGGCCCGGGCGTAAGCTCGACCCGTGACCGACGACGCCCCCGAGACCGACCTCCTCGCGCAGATCGAGCGGGGCGAAGCCACGCCGCAGATTCTCGATTTCGCGGCGCGGGGGATGGTCCCGCTGCCCCCCGAAGAGCTGGTCCGCGCGATCGGCAGCATCATGGCGTCGGGCGACGCCCGCCTGGCCGCCATCGCCGCGGAATCCTTCAAGGCATTCGATGCAGCGTCGCTGAAGAGCGCCGTCCTGAGTTCAGGGGTTCGGACCGAGCAGCTCGCCGCCGTGGCGCGGCACACGGAGGACGCCTCTGTGCTGGAACCCCTCATACGGCACAAAGCCGTTTCGAACGAGACCCTGGCCTGGCTCGCCGAGCGCGTGGACGGTCCGCTCCAGGACATCATCGTCACGAACCAGACGCGGTTGCTCGCGGCTCCGGTCATCCTCGAACGTCTCTTCGAAAACCCAAAGCTCTCGCCCGAGATCCGGCGGCGGGCGGACGAGTTTCTGGAGGAGTTCTTCCTCAAGCAGGAGCGCGAGCGGGAAGCCGCCGGGGAAGCGGGGGAAGGGATCGAGGCGGAAGTCCCGGCGGTGGCGGCCCCGGCCGCGGAAGTGGACGAGGCGGGGCTCACGGAGGCCGCCAAGCGGAGCCTCTTCGCGCGCGTTGCGACGATGACCGTCGTCCAGAAGATTCACCTCGCCTACCGCGGCAACAAGGAGGAGCGGATGTTCCTCGTGCAGGACCGCAACCGGCTCGTCTCGGCCGCGGTCCTGAAGTCTCCGAAGACACGGGATGGCGACGTCGAAACCATCGCGAACATGAAGAGCGTGTCGGAGGACGTCTTGCGGGCCATCACGTTCCGGCGCGACTGGATGCGCCACTACGGGATCATGAGGAACATCGTGAAGAACCCGCGATCGCCGATCGACGTCACGCTTGCGCTCGTCATTCGCCTGAATGGTAAGGACCAGAAGACCCTCGCGGGCGACCGGAATGTCCCCGATGCCGTCCGGGCCTTCGCGCGCCGCGAGGTTTCCCGCAAGGAGGCGTGATCCGGCTCACGGATTGTTTGAAATTGTGGCTCCCGGTGTGAGAATCTGAAGCGTGCCGACAACCTGGATCGTGTGGGCGGGGCGCCCGTCGAGGATTCGTTGACGAGTTACTACGACGTGCTCGCTGTCCCTCGCGACGCTTCCGAGTCGGAAGTCCGCTCGAAGTTCCGGCTTCTCGCCCGGGACGGCCACCCCGACCGCTTCAGGGACGTCGCCGAGAAGAAGGCCGCCGAGGAGCGCTTCCAGCTTCTGACCGAGGCGTTGAACGTCCTCACGAACCCGGCAAGGCGCAAGGCCCACGACCTCGAGCTCGAGAAGAACCGCCCGCTGTCCCAGGATCCGGCGGCGCTCGCGCGTCTCTATCTCGCGAAGGGGGTCAAGGCCTATCGCGATGGTAATTTTCCGGACGCCGTCACGCAGTTCGACCTCGCCGTCAAGCATTACGACAAGGACGCCAAGGCGTTTCACTATCTCGCGCTCTCGTGCATGAAGGTCGTCGGGCAGGTGCGTCGGGGTGTCGATGCCATCGAGGCGGCGATCAAGCTCGACGGCAACAACGCGCTCTTCCATCGCGACGCCGGCAAGCTCTACGCCCTGGCCGGACTGAATTCGAAAGCCGAGCGTCACCTCGAGCAGGCCCTCACGTGGCTGCCCGAGGACGCCGAGACCCTGAAGCTTCTTCAGGACGTGCGCCCGAAGAAGGGAACCAGCGGGGAACGCAAGACCCCGAGCGGTGTTTTCGGGCGGAAGGGATAATCGCGGCGTGAGCGTCTCTGCATTCGGACTCACCGACGTCGGCCGCAAGAGGCGACACAACGAGGACGCGTACCTCCTCGACGCTGAACGCGGCCTCTTCGTCGTCGCCGACGGCATGGGCGGCCACGCGGCCGGCGAGGTCGCCTCGCGGATCACCGTCGAGTCGATTCAGGAGTACATCGCCGCCACCGAGGAGGAGCACGAGAGCTCATGGCCCTTCGGCTTCAACAGCCGGGTGTCCGTCGAGGGAAACCGGCTGACGACGGCCGTCGAGAAGGCGAACGAGAAGGTCATGCGCGCCGTGCAGAACAGGCCCGAGCTGAAGGGCATGGGCACCACCGTCGTGGCGGCGCTCTTCGACGCCGAACGCGCCACGCTCGTCCACGTCGGCGACAGCCGTGCCTATCTTTTTCGCGACGGAGAGCTGCGGCGCCTGACGGATGACCATTCCTGGGTTCAGGAGCAGGTCAATGCCGGCATCCTCAGCGAGGACGAGGCAAAGAGTCACCCGCTCAAGAACGTCGTGACGCGTGCGCTCGGCGGCGCGGCGCATGTCTCGGTCGATCTCATCGAAGTTCCCGTCCGTCCGGGCGACCGGTTCCTGCTCTGCTCCGACGGCCTGACGGGCATGGTTCCCGACGAGGATCTCTTCGCGCACTTCCGCCCCGACGAACTCATCGAGAAGACGGTCCGTCAGCTGATCGACACGGCAAACGACCGCGGAGGCGTGGACAACATTACCGCGATCGTCGTCGAGGTCGTGGGCGATGCCGCGGGCAAGGACGCAGGGCGCGCCGGCAGCGAGTCGATCCGGCGGCCCGCCTCTCCGTCGGGGGAGAGCACGGCCGTCAATCTCGAGCCGCCCGGAGCGCCGCCGCCCGATTCCGGCTCTGAACCGAAGGACTGACGTCCTTCTCCGCGCGCTGATCGCTCCCGTCGTCGTCGTTCCGCGCGGGAAGCTCGCCGGTCTTCACGCGCGCGAAGAATTCCCTCGTGGCCTCGCCGATCTCGATTGAGGCGAGCTCGCCGGGGTCGTCGAGATACCAGTCGGTCGGCAGGTAGCGGCTGTAGGGTTCCTGGAGGAAACGGCGGCAGGCCAGGACGACGACGCCGGTGTCCGTTCCCGACCGGATGAGGCGTCCCGCGCTCTGGACGACACGCGTCATGCCGGGAATGACGTAGGCGTATTCGAACCCGCGCTCGAAGCGCTCCTCGAAGTAGCGGCGCATGCGCTCCTGCTCGAAACGGACCATCGGCAGGGCGGGCGAGACCACGACGACGGCCTGGAGCATTTCGCCGGGGGAGTCCACGCCCTCGGCGAAGGCGCCTCCGGAGACGGCGAAGACGAGCAGGGGGGCGCCGCCGTCGCGCATGGCCGCGAGAACTGAATTCCTCTCCAGCTCGGTCGAGCGGTCGGAGGGGCGGAGCACGCGCCGGCCCGGGAGTGCCGGCAGGTGGGCGCGCACCTCGTCGAGAAACCGGTACGAGGGAAACAGTGCGAGCACGTTGCCCGGGCACGCCCGCGCCACGTCCGCGACGAGCGCCGCGAGGCGCGGGGCGCCGCGCCCGCGCGCCGCGTACGTCGTATCGACGTCCGGGGCGATGAAGACGGAACGGTTCTCCCGCGGGAAGGGCGAGGGCAGGCGGAGCACCGTCGTGCGGTCCGGATCCAGCCCGAGGAGGTCCCGGTAGAACTCCGGCGGCGAGAGCGTCGCCGACATCGAGACCGTCGCGGCGGCCGCGTTCAGCGTCTCGCCGAGGAGCTTCGACGGGTCCTTGCAGAGGATGGCGAGGCGCGCGCCGGTCTTTCCGCGCGCCGCGAGCACGTCGAACGCGGGATCGGGCCGCCCGTCCGAGGGCTGCGCCCGTTTGCTCACGTCGTGGAAGCGCGCGAACGTGAAGTAGAGGTCGAGGACGGGATCGTCGGGCACCCGTTCGCCTCCGGCCCGCAGGTCCGCGAGGTGGCGCACGAGCAGCGACTCGAAGTCGAGCCTGAGGTCGTCGAGGCGCGCCTCGTCCAGCGTCACGAGGTCCACGGGCTCGGCCTCCTCGTCCGGGAGAACGGCGGTGGCGTCGGCGACGAGCCGTCGCAGGCGGCGCGCGGCCTCGCCCGCATCCCACGCGGTCTTCGCGCTCGAGGCGCCGATCCGCGTCTCGAACGCCGCAAGAGAGGCGTCGGAAAGCTCGGGCGAGTAGTACCCGCGCCCGCGGTCCACGAGGTTGTGCGCCTCGTCCACGAGGAGGAACGACTGCGCGAGAGCCGACGGGTCGCGTGCCCCGGCGAGCGCAACGACCGGGTCGAAGACGTAGTTGTAGTCGCCGATGACGACGTCCGCCTCTTCCGCGAGCTCGAGTGAGACCTCGAAGGGGCAGACGACTTCGCTCCTCGCCTCTTCGAAGATCGTATCCGGATCGAGGTGACGGTGGCTCTCGAGGAGCCGCTCGCGGAGACCCGAGGCCTCCATCTTGGCGCCGTAGTCCTTCGCATACGAACAGTGGTTCTCGTGGCAGAGGACGACGTCGTTCGCGCACATGCGCTCTTTCGCCCGAAGCCGCACGGAGCGGAACGACTCCCCGTCGATGGCCGCGAGCGTCTTCATGTAAATGTCCTGCTGCGTCGTCTTGGCCGTCAGGACGAAGAGGCGCCGGTGGGATTCGAGAGCGCCGACGAGGAGGGGATAGAGGGCGGCGGCGGTCTTTCCGATTCCGGTCGGGGCCTGGACGAGGAGGTGTTCGCCCTGCGCGGCGGCACGGGCGACGGCGGAGGCCATCTCCCGCTGTCCGGGCCGGAACCGTGCGTGCGGGAAGACGAGCGTGGCGGCCTCGGCGGCCTTCGCGTCGGCGAGGGCCTGTTCCTCGAGAAACGCGTCGAGGAGGATTCGCGTGCGCCGCACGAGGTCGTCGAGAGTCTTCTCGGGCTCGTGAGGCACGTCGAGGAGCTTCGTCGCGCCCGTCTCGATGTCCGCCAGGACGAGGCGGCCGTGGACGGGCCGGCCCTCGGCGGCCGCGACCGCCTGCATGTACCAGCGGAGCTGGAGCTGGAAGCGTTCGAGGCGCGGCGATCCCGGCAGCTTCCCGAGGTCTTCGGCGAAATGCAGCGACTTGACCTCGTCCACGACGATGCGCCCGTCCTCTTCGAAGCGGCCGTCGAGACGGCCCTCCAGCACGGCCGTGAAGTCGTCCACGGCGTACGTCAGGCGAATGGCTTTCTCGATCGCGTAACCGGGAACGTTCGCGAGGTGCTCGCCGAGCACGCGGCGGTGCACCGCCTGTCCGATCCAGAGCCGCTCGAATCCCTCACCCCTGTCGAAGCCGGCCCGCCTCGCGACGCCACCGAGAAGCGCCCCCGGAGAAAGCATGATCGTTTTCTTTCCGAGATCGACCGTGAGCGCCACAGCCGATTGTAGGGTCGCCCCCGGTATCCAAGAACGCGTTGTTCAGGTAAAATGCATCGATGTCACGGGTTTCTCGGCTTCTGGGCGGCGCGGCCGTCGCCTTCGTCCTGTCATGCGCAATGGGCGCTCACGTCGCCCAGGCCGCGAAGAGGTCCGCGAAGCCCGCGCCGCCTCCGACCCTCGAACAGCGTCTGAACGCCTTGCTCCGCAGAGGCCCCGTCCGGCGCTCCGAAATCGGCGTCGTCGTCACCCGTCTCGGCGAGGCGACGCCCCTCGTCTCCCTGAACCCCGCCCGGCCGCTCGTCCTCGCCTCCACGACGAAGCTCTTCACGACCGCCGCCGCTCTCGACCGTCTCGGGCCCGAATACAAGTTCCGGACGCGCCTCTATCGCGACGCGGACATCGGGGAGGACGGCGTCCTGCCCGGGCATCTCGTCGTCATGGGAGGCGGCGACCCGGGAATTTCCGGCCGCTGGTACGACGACGATCCGCTCGCCGTCTTCCGGCCGTGGGCGGCCTCGCTCGCGAAAAAGGGCCTGCGCAGCGTCCGGGACGGGCTGCTGCTCGACATATCGTTCTTCGACGACGTCCGGTGTCATCCCGACTGGCCCAGTGAGCAGGAGCAGCGGTGGTACCAGGCGCCCGTTTCGGCGCTGTCCTACAACGACAACATCGTGCTCGTGCGCGCCTCGGGAGGTCTTCGGCCCGGAAGCCCGGCGCTCCTCGGCTTCGACCCGCTCGGGCCGCCCCTCCTGAACCTCATTTCGAAGGTCGTCACCGCCGCGCAAAGGACATGGGTCGGAGTGCACCGCGAGGCCGGGAGTCACACGGTCGTGGCGGCGGGACGCGTGGGCCGGAACCGTACGTGGGTCGGCGACGTGACCGTGCCCGATCCGCCGCTCTATTTCACGGCGGCCCTCACGCAGGTCCTGCGCGAAACCGGCATCCGTGTCGACGCCCCGCCGACCCTGAAGACCGAGCCCGCGGCCGGGCCGCTTCCGCTCCCGGGCCGCGTTCTTCTCCACACGCACGAGACGCCCCTCCTGTCCGCGCTCGCCGTGTGCAACAAGCGCTCGCAGTCCTTCTTCGCCGAGCAGATCCTGAAGACGCTCGGCGCCGAAACCCGGGGACGGGGCACCTGGGAGAATGGACGAGCCGAGGTCGCTGCTTTCCTTTCCTCGCTCGGGCTGGATGCCACGCGTTACCGGCTCGCCGACGGGTCCGGCCGCGCGCATACGAACGTTGCCTCCGCCGCGGCGTATGTGGATTTCCTCACGGCGCTCGCGACCCGGTGGAAGCACTTCGAGGCCTTCAAGGAGACGCTCGCCGTCGCCGGCGGACCGGACGGAACGCTCCGCCATCGGCTGCAGGGGGAGGCCACGGCCGGGAAGGTGTGGGCGAAGACGGGCTACGTCGACGGCGTCGTGACGCTGTGCGGCTACGTGCAGGCCGAGAGCGGGCAAACGTACGCCTTCAGCATCCTCCTGAACGGCGGCTGCTCCGACGTGCGCGGCCATGTCTTCCAGGACCGCTTCGTGAACGAGCTGGCGAAGTTCGGATAGCACGGAACGCGCAGGCGCGTTAGGCGCGACACCGCCATCAGCGGAACGACGGGACGCGTGATTGCGTTCAGTTCTGAAGGTAGGACGGATAGACCTGAAATGGCAGATCTCCTGGCTCGACAGCGTTGAAGATTGTCGATACGTAGGACAGAAACGGCTGGTCGGCGGTGATCGTCACCCAGATACTGGATCCATAAACAGATGTCAGCTGATTGGAGTACTCCGTGGGCACGGGAAAGCCGTTTATCTGGAACACGTCTTTGGATACGACGACCACCGTCTGCTCGGCGAGAGAACCCGTGGCGAAGTTGTGAGGGAACGTCCGCACGACGAACGTTGCCGGCGCGTCTCCAGCATTGAAGAGGGTTACGTTCATGCGCCTGCGGCGCTCGATCTGCGACAGACCAAATTGACCCAGCTCAACGGAGCCGCTGACCGCGACGCTCCCCGCCGGGAAGAGGGCCCGATAGAACGGGATGTTTACCCCGCCATGCGAGAACGAGAAGCAGTTTGGCGCGCCGACCTCGCATCGCTGAGTGACCCTCTCGACGTCAGCGTAAAACACCACACCTGGCGACGTTCGCATCTCGAGGAATCCGACACCACGTTCTGGATACAACCCCACGAACGCGCCAATCCCTCGCCCCTGATGCGGCGGGATCGGCGGTCGCGACTCCTGCACGAGAACAGCCCCTTTTCCGTACACGGCCGCGTTCACGATGTCTACCGGGGAATCCGTTGGATTGAACACGGACATCGTGCTCTCCCAGCTCTCGATGTCCACGCTATGCCCGCCCGGCTCGAGTGTTGACCCGATCGTGGCATGGACAAGTGGAACGTAAAGCGGCTGGAGGTCCTGGGCCGCGGCGGTGCCCCGCCCGAAAACGACGAGCGCCACGAAAGTGTAGGAGACCATGTCTCTAGTGTGCATTTTCCACCGCCACAGCGAAGTCTTGCCTGAAGATTACATTCTTCAACGGTTCGACGCCTTCTCGAAGGCCTCGGGCACGTCCCTTTGAGCGCTGGTTCCGGTGAGCACTACACAGGTAAGTGCATTACAGAAGCACTCTCCAACGAAAGAAACGCCGAGCGGCGGTCACGAGCCAACAGGCGTTGCGGCCGGTTACACTGGGCGGATGGACTATCGCCTTCTCCTGAAGAACGTCGAGAAGACCCTCGAAGCGATCGAGGGCGGCGAGGACGTGCTCGTCACGATCGTGAGCGTGGGGGAGGCGATCGTCCGGAATTTCCGGAACGAGCTCGGGATCCTGGGCGGGCGGCTCTACGTGCGGCGCGAGAACCAGTACGTCCTCGAACGGGGCTTCGGCCGCTCGCGCCGCGTCCAGACGGGGATCTCCGTTTCCGCCGAGTACGGCCCCATCCGGCGGGCGGAGGAGGACGGGATGGCGCTCGCCGATCTCGACGATCCATCCATCGACAAGGAGTTCGAGAAGAGTCTCGGCGTCTCGCGCTTCGCCGCCGTCTCCTTCGGCGAGGAGCGCTATCTCCTCTCCTTCGACGTCCATCCGAAGGCTCGCGAAGAGGATCTCCTCCTCGCGCTCGGCATCATCCGGACCGTCGTCGATTCGAAGGTGCGCACGGAACGCCTCGAGGGCCTCCTGCAGGACGCCCGGCGCATTCAGCAGTCGATCCTTCCACGCGCGATTCCACAGGTGGGCGACTTCGAGCTTTACGGGCTGTCGGTCCCGGCCGAGGCGGTCGGCGGGGACTTCTACGATTTCATTCCTCTTGGCGACCTCAGCTTCGGCGCGGCCATCGCGGATGCGTCGGGCCACGGACTTCTCGCGGCGCTCCTCGTGCGCGACATCTACGTCGGCCTCCGGATGGGGATCGGAAACGACTTCAAGATCGCCCGCACGATCGAGCGGCTGAACCGCATCCTGAACAAGAGCCGCCTCACGACGAAGTTCGTCTCCCTCTTCTACGGCGAGTTCGAGACGAACGGCGACGTCGTCTACGTGAACGCCGGGCACCCGTCACCCCTTCACCTGCATGCCGCGACGGGCGCGTTCAGCGAGCTCGCGTCGACGGGGATGGTCCTCGGCCCCGCGCCCGACGCCGTCTACAGCCGGCGGGCGACGCACATGGAGCCGGGCGACGTGGTTCTCCTTTATACGGACGGCGTCGTCGAGGCCCATGATTCGAAGGGCCGCGAGTTCGGGATGCCGCGGTTGAAGCGCCTCCTCGTAGAGGCGAAGCGCGAATCGGCGCGCGAGGTCGTGCAGCGCGTGATCAACGCGGCGCGCTCCTGGTCGCACGGAGCTCCGGTGGAGGACGACATGTCTGCCGTTGCGATCCGGCGCGCGCCGCAACGCGCGGGCGACCATTCGCGCCGGTCCGGCGAGCATCCGCGCGTCAAGCCCGAGACGACGCCTCACGGAACCAGGCCGCAGTCCGCCTGAGGCCTTCCGGAAGCGGGACGAGGCCGGTCAGGCCAAGGGCGGCGCGGCTCTTCGTCACGTCGAGGACGCTTCGCATCTGCTCGCCGGGCTTCGCGGGCCCGCGCGCCGCGGGCCGGGACGCCCCGCAGGCCGCGGCGACGAGCTCGTAGAGACGGTTCACGGATGTCTCGACGCCGTTCCCGATGTTGACGACGCCACCCACCCGGCGCGACACGGCGGCGAGATTGGCGCGCACGACGTCGCCCACGAAGACGAAGTCGCGGGACTGCGTGCCGTCGCCGTTGATGAGACATGCCTCGCCCGCGAGAAGCTTCTTCATCCAGATGCCGATGACGCCGGCTTCGCCCCGCCCGTCCTGGCGCGGGCCGTAGACGTTCGCGTAGCGGAGGGCCGTCACGAGAAGACCGGAGCCGTGCGCGAGGCCGAAGAGATACTTCTCACCTGCCAGTTTCGCGACGCCATAGGGGGACACCGGGTTCGTCGCGTGGCTCTCGTCGGCGGCGAAGCCCTCGGGGTCGCCGTAAATCGCGCCGCCGCTGGATGCGAAGACGATCTGAAGGGTGCCCGCTTCGAGCGCGGCCTTCGCGATGCGGATCGTGCCGAGGACGTTGACCTCCGCGTCGAAGACGGGGTCCTCGACGGACCTTCGCACGTCGATCTGCGCGGCGTGGTGGACGATCGTGTCGACTTTCTCGGCCTTAAGGAGGGCCGCGATGTCGAAAGTCCGGATGTCGCCTTCGACGAAACGGGCGGAGCCGGGGATTCGCGACGCCTGCCCCGTCGAGAGATCGTCGAGGATGACGACGCCGGCGCCCGCCGCAAGGAAGGCGTCGGCGAGATGGGAGCCGATGAAACCGGCCCCACCGGTGACGAGAACGGAACGCGTCTCGGGCATCATGCGGAAGAGGATAGCGTGCCGACGAACCGTCCGCTCCCCGCCGCTTTCTACCGTCGTGACACGGCGGTCGTCGCGCGGGCGCTCCTCGGCTGTCGCCTCACGCGGAGGTTGCCGGACGGCAGTGAAAGGTCGGTCATTCTCGTCGAGACGGAGGCGTATCTCGGCGTGAAGGACCGCGCGGCGCACACGTGGAACGGCCGCCGAACGCCGCGCGTCGAGCCCATGTGGGGGGAGGGCGGCCACGCGTACGTGTACTTCGTTTACGGAATGCACTTCTGCATGAACGTCGTGACCGGGCGGGCGGGTGTGCCCCAGGCCGTGCTGCTTCGGGCGGCGGTTACGGAAGACCTTATTGCTGAATATTGGAAGAGAAGAACAGAGAAAGAGATTTCTTTGAAGGTGAATAGGGCTGGACGCGGCGGCGACGCCGGGCCGGTGGGGTCCCCCTCTTCACCTTCTAAGCAAAATATTTTTCTTCTCTCTGGTCCCGCAAAGCTCTGCGCCTACCTTCGTGTCACGACCGCGCTTTCCGGGGCCTCTCTTTCCGGCCCCGAGCTGCTGTTGTCGCGCGGCTCCCGCCTTCCCTTCTCGGTGCTCGTGGGGCCGCGCGTGGGCGTGGACTATGCGGGAGAGGCCGCGGCCTGGCCGCTGCGTTTCGCGGTCGCCGGGTGTTCGGCCGTCACGAAGGCGAAGAGTCTGCGGCCGTTTCTCACTTCATGACCGCGACGACGTCGAAGAAGGGCTCGCAGAGAGCCGGGACGCCGCTCACCGTGACGCGGCGCTTCGCGTCGTCCCGCGGGATCCCGCCCGTGAAGATGCGCCAGGCGCTGCCCATGTCAAGCGAGATCCGGGCTTTCGGCCCGTCAATGCGGCCTTCTTCGAGCAGCCAGCGGCGGCCCTCGCGGCGGAGTGCGTAGACGCGTGCGAGAGGGGGCGCGGCCGCGATCGCGATGACGATCTCGATCTCGATCTCGATGGACGTGCCGTCGTCAGCTGCGACTCCGCGATACGTGAACGGAAGGGCGCGGGCGAACGTATCCATTACGGGCACCGCGTAGCGCGGGTTCAGGAGAAGCGGAATTCCGGCGGCGAGACGGATCTGCTGTTGGTGGTGCCAGTGCTCCGTGAGATCGCGGGCGAGGTCGAACCACGCCGCCGACCGCGCCTCGCCGGCCCACGACACTGCGAAGAGCGCGGTCCCGTGGGGATCCGCCCTTCGCGCGGTCTCCGCGAGGCGCGGGGCCGCCCATTCGAGGAGCTCGATCAGGACGCGAGGGCTGAGGCGGCGGCTCGTTTCGACGAAGCCCGCGTTCAGGTCGTTCAGGAAACGCACGAGGTCGTCGTGCCCGCGAATCGGGGCAGCGGGGGGCGGCGGGGCATGCCCGTCGCGCTGCGACGAGATGCGGCGGAGCTGGCCGTCGAGGATGTGCGCGGCGATCTCGCGGACGCGCCAAAGTCGGCTCGACGTCGGGAGATCCCAGGCGCCGGCCGGAAGGTCACGGAGGACG
>DASVJU010000312.1:0-12883 GCA_036385755.1 Thermoanaerobaculia bacterium | reverse complement strand
TCGGGGCGCGCCGGCGTCCCGATCGCGTCTCTCCGTCAGGGCGGGGCGCCGGGGGAGCATCTGGTTTTCTTCGAAGGGGAGGACGAGACGCTGGAGCTCGTGCACCGCGCCCGCTCGCGCGCGATCTTCGCGCGGGGCGCGGTCCGGGCCGCGGAGTGGATGCTCAAGAGCGGGCGGACCGGGCCCCTGACCTTCGACGAGTTCTTCACGGCGACGACCGAAGCGAATGCGTTGCTCGGCAGAGGAAGGCGGACCCCATGAACTCTTCACCTTCTGAAAACCTCTCGTTCTCGGGCGTCTACACCGCCCTCGTCACCCCGTTCAAGGACGACGGCGCACTGGATGAGCCCGGTCTAAGGAGTCTCGTCAAGCGTCAGATCGCGGCCGGCGTCGCGGGCCTCGTGCCGTGCGGGACCACAGGGGAGGCCGTTACGCTCGATCCGGACGAGCACGAGCGCGTCGTGGCGATCGTCGCCGGCGAGGCGCGCGCGGCGGCCCGGCGCGTGCGCGTCATCGCGGGCTGCGGCTCGAACGACACGAAGAAGGCGCAGGACCTCGCCGCGCGCTGCCGCCGCGCCGGTGCCGACGCGCTTCTCGTCGTCACGCCCTACTACAACAAACCGACGCCGCGCGGCCTCATCGCGCATTTCAAGGCCGTCGCGGACGCGGGCTCCCTCCCCGTCGTGCTCTACAACGTGCCGGGCCGGACCGGGCTCAACATGCAGCCCGAGACCGTGCTCGAGCTCGCGCGGGACCCGCGCATCGTGGCCGTCAAGGAAGCTTCGGGCAGCCTCGACCAGGCCTGCGAGATCCTCCGTGCGCGGCCCGCCGGCTTCGCGGTGCTCTCGGGCGAGGACTCGCTTGCGGTGCCGATGATCGCGTGCGGGGCCGAAGGGATCATCGCCGTCGTGTCGAACGAGGCCCCTGCTCTTTTCGTGGAGACGATCGCCGCGGCTCTCGCCGGAAATCGGACCCGTGCGGCGGAGCTTCAGGCGAAGATCTTCCCTCTCATGAAGGCGAATTTCCGGGAGTCGAACCCGATCCCGGTGAAGTGGTCGCTCGAGAGGCTCGGCCTCATCGGCGGCACGCTGCGCCTGCCTCTCGTGCCTCTCTCACCCGCTCACTACAAGCCGATGGAGGAGGCGCTGACGGCAGCCGGTCTCCTCGATGCCGCGGGAATGCCGGTCGAAGAGGCGACCGCGTGACGCGCGAAGACGTCTTCGCGCTGCTCGGGGCGCTGGAGCGCGGCGAGGTCCGTGCCGCCTCTCCGGACGCGAACGGCGACTGGGTGGCGAACGCGGCGGTCAAGGAGGGCCTCCTCGAGGCCTTCCGGCTCGGCGTCGAAGAGCCGAGCGAGGCGGGCCCCCTCCTCTTCCGCGACCGCGACACGCTGCCGCCGAGGCGGCCGTTGCCCGACGGGGTGCGTGTCGTGCCGGGCGGGACGTCCCTCCGCCGCGGGACGTTTCTCGCAAAGGGCGTCGTCGTGATGCCGCCCGCCTACGTGAACGTCGGCGCATACGTTGACGAGGGCTCCATGATCGACAGCCACGCGCTCGTCGGGTCGTGCGCCCAGGTCGGAAAGCGCGTCCACCTGTCGGCAGCCGCGCAAGTTGGCGGTGTCCTCGAGCCCATTGGCGCCGTGCCGGTCGTCCTCGAGGACGATGTATTCGTCGGCGGGGGAGCCGGTGTTTACGAGGGCGTCTGCGTGAAGAGGCGTGCGGTTCTCGCGGCGGGCGTGATCCTCACGGCGTCCAGCGTCCTCTTCGACCTCGTGAACGAGACGGAGCATCGCTCGACGCCGGAACGCCCGCTCGTCGTGCCGGAGGGGGCCGTCGTCGTCATGGGCGCGCGCCCCGCGCCGGGGGCGTGGGGCAAGTGCCACGGGCTTTCTCTTGCGGCGCCCGTCATCGTGAAGTACCGCGACGCGAAGACGGACGCGCGGACGGTGCTCGAAAGCGCTCTGCGATGATGAGAAAAGGATGAGATTTCTGCACGCGGCCTGCGGCCGCGTGGAAGATTTCTTAGAAGGGTAATAGGGCTTTGTCGAACTCGGTGCTGCGTCGAGCGGCGGCTCGTTTCGGGACTCCGCTGTATGTGTACGAATTCGACGTCATCGAGCGTCAGGTGCTTCTCCTCCGGCGCGCGCTCGGTCCGCGCTTCGAGCTCGCCTATGCAGTCAAGGCCAACCCCTCGCTCGGCGTTCTTGCCTTTCTCAGCAAATTCGGTCTTTCCTCGGACGTGGCTTCCAAGGGCGAGCTTGCGGCCGCGCTGCGGGCGGGATTTCTTCCTTCGAAGATCCTCTCCACCGGCCCCGCAAAATCCGACGCGGATCTCGAAGCGCTCGTCCGGTCGCGCGTGTCGATCATTCACGCGGAGGGGGAGTGGGAGCTGAAAGAGCTCGAGAGGCTCGGCGCACGGTTTCGGCGACGCATCCCGGTAGGGCTCCGGCTGAATCCTCCCTGGGGCATCGCCGAGAAGCGCGTCATCATCGGCGGTTCCGGCGCGAAGAAGTTCGGTTTCGATATCCGAACGGCAGAGAAGATTCTTCGAACGAGGAAGAGCGGCGTCTCCGCCGCGTTCCCGCATCTCGATTTCTGCGGGTTCCAGGTTTTCAACGCCTCGAACGTCCTCGACGCGCGCCTCCTCGTCGAGAACACCCGAAACGTCCTGAATCTCGCTCTTTCACTTTCCAGGAAATACGACGTCGCCCTGCGCTCCGTGGATTTCGGAGGTGGATTTGGGATTCCCTATGCGCAGGGGGAAAAGCCGCTGGAATTGAAGATTCTTAGAAAGGGGCTGGAGGCAGTCGCCGCGGCGGTGCGCGCGAATCGGCTGCCCGACTCCACCCGCCTCGTGTTCGAGCCGGGGCGCTTCCTCGTCGCCGAGAGCGGGACGTACGTCGTCAGGGTCCTCGGGACCAAGCGCAGCCTGGGCGTCGATTACGTCCTCGTCGACGGCGGCGTCCACCACTTCCTGCGCCCGGTGCTCCTCGGAACCCCTCACCGCGTGAGGTTGATTCCTGAGAAGACGAACGGCCGCAATCGTCTTTCTTCACCTTCTAAGAAATCCTTCGTTCTCTCCGGTCCCCTCTGCACGAGCCTCGACGTCCTGCACCCGGCCGCGCGCCTGCCCTTGCCGGAGCGCGGCGACCTTCTCGCGTTCGAGAACGCGGGCGCGTACGGGTACACGGAGTCCATGCCTCTCTTCCTGTCGCACGAGTGGCCGGCGGAAGTCGGCGTCCGCAAGGGACGCATCGCCCTCCTGCGCCGGCCGCCACTCGTCGCGGACCTGCAAGCGAGCCAGAAGACGCCGTTCTGACGTCGCCCGCGGCATTAGACTGTCCGCACCAATGCCGCTGTCGTCCGGGGCAAAGCTCGGGCCCTACGAGCTCGTGTCGGTCCTCGGCGCGGGCGGGATGGGTGTCGTCTACCGCGCCCGGGACCCCCGCCTCGGACGCGACGTCGCACTGAAGGTCCTGCCGGACGACGTCGCCGGAGACGCCGAGCGGCTCGAGCGCTTCGAGCACGAGGCGCGGGCGGCGGCGGCGCTGAACCATCCGAACATCGCGGCCGTGTACGACGTCGGACGGGAGGGGCCGGTCCGGTACGTCGTTCACGAGCTTCTCGAGGGCGAGACGTTGCGCGAGCGCCTGCGGCGCGGGCGCCTCGGGCCGCGTGAGGCCCTCGACACGGCCGCCCAGGCCGCGAGGGGGTTGGGGGCGGCGCATGCGAAGGGAATCGTCCACCGCGACGTGAAGCCCGAGAACCTCTTCGTGACACGGGAGGGACTCGTGAAGGTGCTCGACTTCGGCCTTGCGAAGGTCCGTCCCCCCGCGGAGACCACGGCGCCAACGGCGGCCGCGCTCACGCAGCCGGGAGACGTTCTCGGCACGGTCTCCTACATGTCGCCCGAGCAGCTGCGCGGCGCCGCGAGCGTCGACGCCCGGAGCGACGTCTTCTCGCTCGGAGTCCTTCTCTACGAGCTCGCCTCGGGCCGGCGCCCGTTCGACGCCCCGAGCGCGGCCGAGACGGCGTCACGCATCCTGTCTGCGGAGCCCCCGGAGCTCGACGACGGGCGCGCGGGGGGTGTGACGTCCGAGACCCGGGCGATCCTCCGGCGCGCGCTGCAGAAGGAGCCCGAGGCGCGATGGGAGGACGGGTCCGCAATCGCGCGTGCTCTCGAGAGCGCGCGGGACGAGATCGACTTCCGATCGCGCCTCGCGCGTGCCGGCGGCTTCCGCATCCCGCGCGCGGCGCGCTTCGCGCTCGCCGCCGTCCTCGCCACCGCGGCCCTCGCCGGCTCTTGGCTCTGGGCGCGCCACTCCCGGCGGGAGTGGGCCCGCCAGGCCGTGCCGGGCGCCTCCCGCCTCGCGCAAGAGGGCAAGTGGGCGGAGGCGTTTTCGCTCGCGCAGCGGGCCCGACGCGAGCTTCCGGACGACCCAGCGCTCGTCCGGCTTCTTCCGGAGGTGACGGACGTGCTCTCGGTCACCACCGAGCCGCCCGGCGCCCGCGTCCTCGTCCGGCGCTTCGAGCCGGATCGGGGCGCCGACGGAGGCGAGACGCGAGACCTCGGCCTCACGCCCCTGAAGGGCGTCGCGATTGCGCGCGGCGACTACGTCCTGCGCCTCGAGCGGGAGGGCTTTGAGCCGTTCGAGCGCACGATCTCGAGCGCGCTCCCGCGCGCTGATCCTCACTTCAGCTCCGCGGCGATCCGCGTGGAGTGGCCCCTGCGAAAGGCGGGGACCGTGCCTCCGGGGTCGGCCTTCGTCCCGGCAGGGACGTACAAGCTCGTTGGGTTCGGACAGCCCACCGCGGCGAGCGTTCCGTTGCGCGAGTTCCTGATCGACCGATACGAGGTGTCGAACCGCGAATATGCCGACTTCGTTTCGGCGGGCGGGTACCGGAGGCCCGAGCTCTGGACGCAGCCGTTTTCAGACGGGGGCCGCGTCCTCGGCTGGGAGGCGGGCCTTCGCCGTTTCGTCGACCGCACGGGCCTGCCCGGGCCGCGCGGCTGGACGGGTGGAACGTTCCCGGACGGGAAGGCCGATCATCCCGTCTCGGGCGTCTCGTGGTATGAGGCCGAAGCCTATGCGCGCTTCCGCGGAAAGAAGCTCCCCACGATCTTCCAGTGGGAGAAGGCGGCGCGGGACGGCGTCTTCACCGTCACGGGCGAGGTCGTCATGCCGTGGGGCCTGCAGCGGGGAGCCGACCCGCGCGCCAACTTCGAAGGCAAGGGGACGGTACCCGTCCGGCAGGGCGTATTCGGGATGGGCCCCTACGGCCTTTATCACATGGCCGGAAATGTCTCCGAATGGACGCGCAACGCCGCACCCGGCGGATTCGTGACCGCTGGCGGCGCTTTCACCGATCCGCCGTATCTCTTCGGCGACTACGGGATCTACCCTGGGCTGGCGAGCTTCGAGCGCATCGGCTTCCGCTGCGCGCTCGCGGCCCCCAGCACGACCGGGGAAGAGGGCGACGCCCCGATCTCGCGCGCGGAACAGGCTCCGACCTACCCGCGTTCGAGCCGCGCGCAGTTCGAGGCCAGGTTGGCCCACTACCGGTACGACCGTACCCCGCCCGACGGGCGGGTCGAGGAGCGCGCCGAGACGCCGGACTGGACGCGCGAGCGCGTGAGCTTCGCGGCCGGCAGCGGGGCGCGCATCAAGGCGTGGCTCTACCTTCCGAAGAGCGCGCGTCCTCCTTACCAGGTCATTCAGTTCGTCCCCGGTTCGAACGCCTATTCTGGGGAGCCCATCAGCGCGATCGTCGAGAGCGACCGGTTCGCGCCGTTCGTGAAGGCCGGGCGCGCCCTCTTCGTCGTCGACCTCCAGGGCTATCCGAGTCGCGAGCGTCCTCCGGGATACATTCGGCCACCAGGCCCCACGGTGGCGTTCCGCCAGCGCGCGGTGACCGAGTCGATCGACGTTCGCCGGGGGATCGACTACCTCGAGACGCGGTCCGACATCGACCCCGCCCGCATGGCCTTCATGAACGCGAGCATCAGCTGGCAGGGGATTCTCTTCTCGGCGGTGGAACCCCGGTACCGAAGCGTTGTCTTCCTGTCGGACGGCCTCTATCCGGATCAGGCGGCCTGGATCCCGGAGGCGAACCCAGTGAATTTCGCGCCTCACATCCGGGCGCCGAAGCTCATGGTGAATGGCCGTTGGGACGAAGATTTCGCGTTCAAGACGGAGGCCGAGCCGCTCTTCAAGCTCCTCTCGGAGCCGAAGCGCCTCGAGCTTTACGACGGCGGACACATCCCGCCGCCGACGCAGCTCGTCCCTGCCGTGAATGGCTTCCTCGACCGCACGCTCGGCCCCGTGGCGCGCTGAGGCGCCTGGAGGATAATGGCCGGTCGCAGGGAGGCCGTATGGACGTTCGTTCGCTCGGCACCCACGGCCCGACGGTCTCGGAGCTCGGGCTCGGCTGCATGGGGATGTCGGAGTTCTACGGGGTCCGCGACGACGACGAGTCGGTCCTCACGATCCACGCGGCCCTCGACGCCGGCCTCGACTTCCTCGACACGGCCGACATGTACGGTCCGTACACGAACGAAGAGCTCATCGGAAGGGCCATAGCGGACCGCCGCGACAAGGTCGTCCTCGCGACGAAGTTCGGCATCCTGCGCGATCCCGCGGACGCGACGAAGCGCGGCGTGTGCGGGAAGCCGGACTACGTCCGCTCCGCGTGCGAGGGGAGCCTGAAGCGCCTCGGCGTCGAGACGATCGACCTGTACTACCTGCACCGGGTGGATCCCGTGACGCCGATCGAGGAGACCGTCGGAGCGATGGCGGGCCTCGTCGCGGAGGGCAAGGTCCGGTGGATCGGGCTCTCGGAGGCCTCGCCCGAGACGCTCCGGCGCGCGAGCCGCGTCCATCCGATCGCCGCGCTCCAGAGCGAGTACTCGCTTTTCTCGCGCGACGCCGAGGCGGCCGTCCTGCCCGCCTGCCGCGAGCTCGGGATCGGATTCGTGGCCTACAGCCCGCTCGGGCGCGGGTTTCTCTCGGGGCGCTACCGCAGCCTCGCGGACTTCCCGGCGGGCGACTACCGCCGCACGGCACCGCGCTTTTCGGGCGACAACTTCGCGAAGAACCTCGCGCTCGTCGCGAAGGTGGAGGAGACCGCGAAGCGCCTGCGCGTCACACCTTCGCAGGTCGCCCTCGCATGGGTCCTGTCGCGGGGGGACGACGTCGTGCCGATCTTCGGGACGAAGAACCGGGACCGGCTCCAGGAGAATCTCGACGCGGCTGGCTTCGTCCTCGCGAAGGGCGACCTCGACACGCTCGATGCCGCCTTCCCGCCGGGGGCCGCGGCGGGGGATCGCTACCCCGCGGCCGGCATGGCGACGGTCGGCCGCTGAGTCTCTTTCCAGGGGCGCGACTCGATAGAATCCGCGGCATGAGCGTCAAGGTGCCGGAGTCCGCCGTGCAATTACTCACCCCCGAGCAGGAACGCATCCGGAAAGCGAAGGAGTCCTGGCGGCAGAGGGCCGCGGCCGCCTTCGCGAAGACGCCCGCATGGCGGAAGGACTTCACGACGGTCTCGTCGGCCGAGGTGAACACGCTCGCGACGCCGGACGACCTCCCAGGTTTCGACTTCGACCGCGACCTCGGCTGGCCCGGCGAGTTCCCCTTCACGCGCGGCGTGCAGCCCACGATGTACCGCGGCAAGCCGTGGACGATCCGCCAGTTCGCGGGCTTCGGCACCGCGCGGCAGACGAACGAGCGCTTCAAGCAGCTTCTCGCGCACGGACAGACGGGCCTCTCGACGGCCTTCCACCTGCCGACTCTCTACGGCTACGACTCCGACCACCCGATGTCGGCCGGCGAGGTCGGGAAGTGCGGCGTCGCGATCGACACCCTGCGCGACTTCGAGGCCCTGTTCGACGGCATCGACCTCGGGACCGTGACGACGTCCATGACGATCAACTCGACGGCGCCCATCGCGCTCGCGATGTACCTCGCGGTCGCCGAACAGCACGGGACGCCGTGGTCGAAGGTCGGCGGGACCCTCCAGAACGACATTCTCAAGGAATACATCGCTCAGAAGGAGTACATCTTTCCGCCCCGGCCGTCGATGCGGCTCGTGACGGACCAGTTCGCGTTCTGTGCGCAGCACGTCCCGAAGTGGAACACCGTCTCGATCTCCGGATACCACATCCGCGAGGCCGGCTCGACGGCTCTCCAGGAGCTGGCGTTCACCCTTCGGGATGGAATGGAATACGTCCAGTACGGGATCGACGCGGGGCTCGACGTCGCCGATTTCGCGCCGCGGCTCTCGTTCTTCGTCAACGCGCACAACGACTTTTTCGAGGAGATCGCGAAGTACCGCGCGGCGCGCCGCATCTGGGCGAAGGTGATGCGCGACCGTTACGGCGCGAAGAGGCCCGAGAGCTGGAAATTGCGCTTCCACTCGCAGACCGCCGGAGTCACGCTCACGGCGCAGCAGCCCTACAACAACGTCGCGCGCGTCGCGATCCAGTCCCTCGCGGCCGTCCTCGGCGGCACGAACTCGCTCCACGCGAACGCGCTCGACGAGACGCTCGCGCTCCCGACGGAGTTCGCCGCGAAGATCGCCGTGAGGACGCAGCAGATCCTCCTTCACGAAACGGGCGTCGCGAACACGGTCGACCCCCTCGGCGGCTCGTATTTCGTCGAGGAGCTCACGAACCGGATGGAAGCGGGCGCCTTCGACTACTTCCGGCGCATCGACGCGTACGGCGGCATGGTGGAGGCGATCGAGGCCGGCTTCCCCCAGCGCGAGATCATGGACGCCGCGTATCGCTTCCAGCGCGCCTTCGACGTGAAGGAAAAGGTCATGGTGGGGGTCAACGCGTTCACGGAGTCCGTTCCGGGGGACGAGGTGTCCATCCTGACGATCTCCGAGGAGACGGCCGCCGAACAGCTCAAGACGCTGAACGAGGTCCGCCGCCTCCGCGACGCGCGTACCGCGATGCAGACGCTTCACGACCTCAAGGCCGCTTGCGCGAACGGCGCGAACGTGATGCCGCCGCTCGTCGAAGCGGTCAAGGCCTACGCCACGGTCGGCGAGATCTCGGACGTGATGCGCGAGGTCTTCGCGACTTACGAAGAACCGGCGGTCTTCTAGCAGCCGGCGCGCGGCCCGTTTCTTGCGAGGTAGACTGCATGCCGATGCCGGATAGACGTTGTTTTCTCTCCTTCGCTGGCGCTCTTTGCGCCTCCCTGACGTTTTCTGCCGCACCCCTCGCCGCCCAGGCAGGAGGGGCGGAGGCCGGGAAGGTCTCCGCCAAGGACGCCCTCGGCCAGAAGGAGAGCCGCCGCCGCGAGGCCGTGGAGCACTATCTCAGGGCGAAACTCTATTCCCAGGAAAGCGAGTTCGAGGCGGCCGTCCGGGAATTCAAGAAGGCGGTCGAACTGGATCCGACCGATGGGGCCCTGCGCCGGGAATACGGCGAGCTTCTGCGCGACCTCCCGGTGTATCCCGAGGCCGAGAAGGAGGCCCGCAAGGCGGTAGAACTTTCCCCGAACAGCGCGGGAGCGCACCGGCTCCTCGGACAGGTGCTCCTCGCGACCGCGAAGGACAACGCTCGCCTCGCAGGCGCCGCCTCCGAACTGAAGGCGGCGAACGAGCTGGCGCCCTCCGACCCTCAGGGAGCGATCGCGTATGCCCAGGTCCTCCTCCGCCTCGAGAAGCCGAAGGAGGCGTCCGCGGTGCTGGAAGGCGTGATCGACCGCGCGAACGGACCCGCTGTCCTGCTCCTCTACGGCGAGACTCTCGAACGCAGCAACCAGCTTCCGCAGGCCGAAGAGGTCTACAACGGCCTCCTGAAGCTCGATCCGGAGAACCGCGCGGCCCTGCTCGGTCTCCTCCGCGTCTACGACCGCGGCCGCCAGTTCGACAAGGCGGCTCCGATTCTCCAGACCTTCCTGAAGCAGCAGCCGGGCAACCTCGGACTCAAGACACAGTACGGAGGGCTTCTCCTGCGCGGGCGCCGGTTTGCCGAGGCCCGCAAGATCCTCGAGGAGGTGCTGGCCGGCGATCCCGGGAACCGCGACGCCCTGCGCGTGTACGCGGCTCTCCTGTCGGAGACGCGCGAGCCCGACAAGGCCGACGAGGCGCTCAGAAAGCTCCAGGCGCTCGAGCCGGACGACCTCGAAATACCGTATCGGCGCGCCATGAACTTCCTCGAGGCACGCCGCATCCCGGAGGCCGAAGCGGTGCTTCAGGAGTTGCGCACTTCTGTCTTCGCGAAGAAGCCGAACGGTCCCGAGATCGCGCAGATCGACGGACAGCTCGGGTATGCCGCTTATCTCAGAAAAGACTACGCGGCCGCCACGGCGCGTCTCGAGCCGCACCTCAGGGGCGAGGAGGGACTCAATCCGCAGGCGTACGGCCTGCTCCTGCAGATCGCTCGCGACCGCGAGGACTGGGCCGACGGGCTTCGCCGGTCGAAGGACGCCTACGACAAGGCGCCGAAGAAGACGCCGATGCTGCGCGCGAACTACGCGGAGTTCCGGATCCGCTCGTCGTCCGCCGAGGAGCAGGCCGAGGGCGCGAAGATGCTCGACGACCTCGCCGCCGAGGACAGGGCCGGCACGCTCCTGGCCGCGGATGCCTGGCAGCGCCTCGACAAGTTCGGGCGCGCAGCGGCCACGGCGCGCGCGGGGCTGGAACGCGACAAGGAAGACCCGGACCTCCTCTTCCGGCTCGCGGCGTCTCTGGAAAGAGAGAAGAAGGTCTCCGAATCGGTCGATGCCTTCGAGAAGCTCCTCAAGGTGCGGGGTGACCACGCGCCGGGCCTGAACTACCTCGGGTACATGTGGGCCGACCGCGGCGAGAACCTGCCGCGTGCGCTGGAGCTCATCCGGAAGGCCGTCGAGCTGGAGCCGGGAAACGGCGCCTACCTCGATTCGCTCGGATGGGTCTACTTCCAGCTGAACAAGCTCGACAAGGCCGAGGAAAATCTCCGGGCCGCGGCCGTCCTCAATCCCGACGACGCCACGGTCGAGGAGCACCTCGGGAATCTCTTCGAGAAGAAGGGCGACCTTTCGGGCGCAAGGGAGAGCTGGAAGCGCGCGCTGACGCTCAAGCCCGACGAAGACGTCAAGCGCCGCCTCGACGACAAGCTCCAGAAGACCGACGCGAGAAAGTGACGAGGACCCGGTCGCTTCGAGCGGGCGCTTCGGCTTTCGTCTCGGTTTTTTTTTGCTTAGAAGGGGGATGCGGCACCGGGGCGCCAGCGACCGCGTCGAGTAGCGCTGCGCCGCCGCCACTCGCACAGGCGCCCCCCTCTTCCCCTTTCAAAGAAAATATTTCTTCTTCCTCCTCCTCCGCTTCCTCTTTTGAGGCATACGAACGCCTGCGCGCGCGCGCATGGGATCCCTCCCGCCGCTTCAAGGCGCTCTTCAAGGCGGAGGTTTCTCCCAAGATCGGCGCGATCGGGCGCGGCTACCTCTCGGTCTGGTGGGATGGCGCCACCGGCGCTCTCACATGGCGGGCGTCTGCCCCGATCGCCGGGAAAGGAAAAGGGGGAGTTCTTAGAAAGGGGGAGAGGGGCGGCGACTCGCCCCTGCCCGGCAATCTCGATCCCACCGACCTCATCGCCTGCACCCTGGGCACGCCGGCTGCCCCGTCTTCCTCTTCAGCATTCGAAGAAACACCGAGAGGCTTCCGGGTGCGCATCGACGACCCGAATCGCTCGGCGCTTGTCGATGCTCAGGGGCGCGTCGTCGAAATGCGTTTTCCGAAATCCGAAGTCGTCTCTTTCCAGCCCGGCGAGGGCGTGCCGCGCCGCATCGAGGCGAACGGCCCTGACGGGCGGGCCGTTCTCACGCTCGAGACCTACTCGTCGTGGCCCGAAGGCGAAGAGGTTCCGCCCCTGTGAAGCGGCTCACCCTGGAGGCCTTCGCGAAGGTGAATCGCTCCCTCCGCGTTCTCGGGAAAAGGTCCGACGGGTATCACGAGCTCGATACGATCTTCCAGACCGTCGACCTGTCGGATCGGCTGGATTTCCTAGAAGGTGAATCGGGCGATGGGGAGGTCTCGCTCACGATCGAGGGGTTGAGTCTGCCTGTCACCGAAGAGAATCTGATTTTGCGAGCCGCGCGGGCGCTGGCGAAGCGGACCGGAACGAGGCGGGGCGCCCGCATTCACCTTTCAAAGAAAATCCCCATCGGCGGTGGGCTCGGCGGAGGCAGCTCGAACGCGGCGTCGACCCTTCTGGGCCTCTCGGCCCTCTGGAATCTGAACCTCTTGCATGCCGACCTCGCGGCGCTCGCGGCCTCCCTCGGGTCCGACGTGCCGTTCTTCCTCGTCGGCGGCCGCGCCCGGGGCACCGGCCGGGGTGAAATCCTGGAGCCCCTCCCGGACGGCCCCCAGGAGTGGCTCGTCCTCGTCTTTCCGGGGTTTTCCATATCGACTGCAATGGTTTACGGGGTGCTCCGCGCCTCCGCGTTGACAGATTCGACAGTCGCAACTAACCTTCGCGGTTCTGATTCCGGTGGCGGGCCGGATCGGAACGATCTGGAGCCGGCGGCGGAGTCTCTCCGGGGCGAATTGTTGAGGTTCCGGGCGGCCCTGTCGGACTCCGGCGCTATGAGTGCGCGCCTGTCCGGGAGCGGCTCGACGGTGTTCGGTCTTTTTGAGGACGAGGAAAGCGCCCGGCGCGCCATCGAACGGCTCGCCGGGCTTCGGGAAGAGACAAGGACGGCGATGACGATCGTGAAGACAGTTTCCCGGGCAGAGTTCGCGCGGCGCGCGAGGCCGTTGCCGGGGGCACGACGCGGATGACCTCCGACTGCGCGAGAATCCACGCGGGACTTCCGGATGGGGAGTCGACAAGTGGTAAGTCAGCGGTCTTTGGAACCGCCTACCGGAGGTTCGAATCCTCCCTCCCCAGC
>DASVJU010000311.1:0-3752 GCA_036385755.1 Thermoanaerobaculia bacterium | reverse complement strand
CTCCTGGACCGCGCCCGTGGCACGCTCGACGGAGCCCTCCCGTTCCATCTTCTTGTTGCCCGAGAGGATTCCGACGGCCTCTTTCACTTTCCCCTTGGTCTTCTTCACTTTCCCGTCGACTTCCTGCTGTTTCATGGTGTTCTCCTTTCGGTACTTCCCGTGAGAGGAATACGCACGCGTCATGCCGCGCGGGGGCCCGTTACATCTTGGGTGCGCTTTCCTCTGCCTTCGGCGCGGGGGCCATTCCCGTCTTCATCATCGGGCACTCGATCGCGCCCTTTCCGTCGTGCATGTGCATGTGATGAGCCATGTGCGCCATCGTCCCGTGGTGCATCTCCATCATCATGGAGCGGGAGGCCTTGCGCTGGGCGACGAGCTCGTTGAGGACTGCCGCCATTGGTTTCTCCAGCGCGTCGACTTCTTTCGAGCCCTTGGCGGCGTTCATCTCCGCCACCAGCTTGTCCAGCGTGGCGTCCATCGCCTGGAGCTTTTCCTGCATTTCCTGCTTCTTCGCCATCATGGCTTCGCATTCCGCCTTCATGGCGTCGGTATGCTTGGCCGTTGCCGCGCTGCCCTTGTGGTGGCCCGTCGTGGTGGCCGCCTGGGGCGTCTTCGTGGCCGTGGACGGCCCGGGAGGCGGAGGCGTCTGGGCGCCGGCGCTCACGGCCAACGCGAGCGCGGCAGTGGCGAGGATGCCGGGAACGAGAGTCCGAAGTTGAAGATGATGCGTGTTCATTGTCGTATTCCTCATGGCGGCCCTGCCGACCGCGCGTTTGGGCGCCTCGGGGTCGTGAGGCGCAGATGAAAGCGCGGCTACTTCTTCGTGCGAACGAAGAGCAGGACCCCGCCGATGACGATCGCTCCGACGCCGGCCCATACCGGCACGTTGACGTTCTCTTTCTCCTTGATCGCAAACTCGAGCGGCCCGACCTTCGTCTGATGTGTCTTTTTGGTGTAGGTAAACCCGCCATACACGAGCGCCAAAACGCCCGCGACGAGAAGAACGAGAGCGACGCCTTTGAGGCTGTTCATGCGGTCTTGGATACGCCGGTTACCCGCGTCTGCTGTTCCAGTAGTAGCCGCCGCCTCCGAACAAAAGGACCAGCACGACGACCAAGAGGATGAGATTCATGATTTTTTCCCCCCTTTCTCGAGAGACAGAGAGAGAGCACGAGACGTGCCAGCCGGGCAGACTCCACCAGGTCTTCAGGACGCTTTTCGCAACGTGCTCGCACCGGCATGTCTTGCCGGAATCTGTGGAAAAGTGTGCCGATGTCTTATGCTCTCCCCGAGGCCCTCCTAGATGCCTGATCCCCTCCGCGTCCTGCTCGTCGACGCCGACGAGGATGCCGTCGCTCTGATGCGGGGCCAGATCGCGGGGATGGCCCCTTCCGTCGACATGGAGCGGGCTGCGAGCTTCGGCGTCGGCCTCGAGCAGATGACGTCACACCACTACGACGTCCACCTCGTCGCCTCCCGGCTCGGCACGCGGAGAGGTGTCGAACTCCTGCGCGCCTATCGCGAGTCCGGTGGCGACGGTCCCGTGATCCTGATCGCGGACAAGCCGGAGCGAGCCGAAGACCTCGCGGCCCTGGAGAGCGGCGCCTCGAACTACCTCGTCAGGGATCGTCTCGACGCGACACTGCTCGAGAGGTCCATTCGATACGCGGTCGAGGCGTCGCGGCGCGCGGCGAGCCTCCGCCGTGTTCGAGACGAGCTGGAGACCCGGGTCTCCGAGCGGACCGACGCGCTCGAGACGATGAACGAAGCGCTGGCGGCCGAGGTGTCCGAGCGGCGCGCGGCCGAACGTGCGCTGCGCGAGGCGGACCGCCGGAAAGACGCGTTCTTCGCCACGCTGGCACACGAGCTCCGCAACCCACTCGCGCCGCTGTCGTTCGCGACCGAGATCCTGTCGCGAACGAGCGACACGCCCGAGGAGCAGGCGAGGCGCGAACGCGCCCTGCGCGTGATCGAGCGGCAGGTCGCGCACATGGTGCGATTGATCGACGACCTTCTCGATCTCTCACGCATCACGCACGGGAAGCTGGATCTGCGCCGCGAGCGGGTGTCCCTCGCGGCCGTGATCGAGAGCGCGCTCGAAACGGCCGGACCGCTCCTCCACGGTCGGGGCCAGTCGTTCGAGCTCGTCGTGCCCAAGACGCCGGTGCTTCTGCATGTCGATCCGATGAGGCTCGCGCAGATTCTGTCGAACCTCCTGTCGAACGCCGCCAAGTTCACCGAGCCGGGCGGGCGGATCCGCCTCGAGGCCGTGCGCGACGGCGAGGACGTCGTCGTGTCGGTCGTCGACTCCGGCATCGGGATCCCGGCGGCGCACCTCGCGCACGTCTTCACGATGTTCGGTCAGGGGCACCGGGCGCAGAAGGCGGTCTTCGGAGGGCTCGGGATCGGCCTCGCGCTCGCGAAGAGCCTCGCCGAGCTGCACGGCGGCACCCTGACCGCGGCGAGCGAGGGAGAGGGGAAGGGAAGTGTCTTTACGCTCCGACTCAAGTGCGTGGTCCAGGCCCCCGCCCATCCTCTGGCGGCGCAGGCTCCGTCGAACGCGTCGCCGTCGCCACGCCGGATCCTCGTCGTCGACGACAACGTCGAGGCCGCTCTCACGCTCGCCGAGCTTCTGGCGCTCGAGGGGCACGAGACTCACGTCGCGCACGATGGCCCGTCCGCCGTCGATGCCGCGCGCCGCCTGAGCCCCGACGTCGCGATCGTCGACATCGGTCTGCCCGGGTTCGACGGCCTCGAGGTGGCGCGGCGTCTCCGGGCGGAGCCGGAACTGAGGGAGCTTCTCCTCGTTGCTCTCTCCGGCTGGGTCCAGCCGGACGATCAGGCACGATCCCGCGAGGCCGGCTTCGACCATCACCTCGCCAAGCCGATCCGGCTCAAGAGTCTAGAGCTCGTCCTCCTGGAGGCGCGGGGTGGTCGAGGCCGTAATGCTTGAGCCGGTTGTAGACGGTCTTGAGGCTGATGCCGAGGAGCTCGGCCGCCGTCTTCCGGTCTCCCTTCACGGCCTGTAAGGTGGCGATCAACAGCTTGCGCTCAACCTCCTCGAGTTTTTCTCCGACGCGTACCGGCACGGCGGGCCACGACTCCCCGTCCGGGACCGTTGCCGGCGGACGGTCGGCCTGGTTCTGGTTCGAAACGTCGAGGACCGCCTCCACGGCATCCGTCTGAATGAGGGGCGGGTCGCTCAGGACATAGGCCCGATGCACCGCGTTCCGGAGCTCGCGCACGTTGC
Source organism: Thermoanaerobaculia bacterium (assembly GCA_036385755.1). GTDB lineage: Bacteria > Acidobacteriota > Thermoanaerobaculia > UBA5066 > UBA5066 > Fen-183. The sequence goes on along the minus strand of DASVJU010000311.1, from coordinate 502 downwards.
CGGGCCATTCGTGCCGGTCGAGTACGTCGAGCGCCTTCTCCTCGAACGACGTGAAGCCGCGTCGTTCCTTCTCCTCGACCTGTGAAAGGAAGTGGCTCGCGAGAGCCGGGATGTCCACCTTGCGCTCGCGCAAGGGCGGCATGCGGAGCGGGAAGACGTTGAGCCGGTAGAAGAGGTCGGGGCGGAACGCCTTGCTTTTCACCGCCTCGGCCAGGTCGCGGTTCGAGCTCGCCACGAGCCGGACGTCGACGTCCAGCTCCTCGTTTCCGCCGACGCGCCGGAAGGTGCGGGTGTCGAGGACGCGAAGGAACTTCACCTGCAGCTCGGGCGGCATCTCCGTCACTTCGTCGAGGAAAAGGGTTCCTCCGTGGGCCATCTCGAACGTGCCGGAGCGGCGTCGTTCCGCCCCCGTGAACGCGCCCTTCTCGTGCCCGAAAAGCTCGCTCTCGACGAGGGTCGGCGAGATCGCGCCGCAGTTGACCGCGACGAACGGCCCCCGAAT
>DASVJU010000310.1:0-2221 GCA_036385755.1 Thermoanaerobaculia bacterium | reverse complement strand
CTCCTCATGAAAGGCCTCTCCGGGGCGAAGAAGCCGTGACCGTCCTCGAGATCCTCCTCCCGGCCTTCGTCGCTAGCCTCATCCTCACCGGGATCCACGCCTCCCTCGGGATCCACGTCGTCGAGCGGGGGGTCATCTTCGTGGACCTCTCGCTCGCACAGATCGCGGCGTTCGGGGGGACGGTGGGCTATCTCGCCGGTTACGAGATGCACTCGAACGGCGCCTACGCGTTCTCGCTCGCCTTCACGCTTCTCGGGGCCGCGATCTTCGCGTTCACGAAGACCCACCGCAAGACGCGCATTCCGCAGGAGGCGATCATCGGGATCGCATATGCCGTCTCGGCGGCGCTCGCCGTCCTCGTCATGTCGAAGGCGACGCGTGAGACCGAGCACCTCAAGGAGATGCTCGTCGGCAACATCCTCTCCGTCTCATGGCCCGAGCTGGGCAAGACGGCGGCGCTTTACGCGCTCGTCGGGGCCTTCCACTTCGTCTTCCGAGAGCGTTTCCTCCTCATCTCGCGCGACGAGCCCGAGGCCGTTCGCCGCGGCTGGAACGTGCGATTCTGGGATTTCCTTTTCTACGCCTCGTTCGGCTTCGTCGTGACGAGCTCGGTCGCGATCGCGGGCGTCCTTCTCGTCTTCTCGTTCCTGATCGTGCCGTCCGTCGCCGCGATGCTCTTCTCCGAGCGCCTCGGCGTCCGCCTCGCGATCGGCTGGACGATGGGCGTCGTGGTCTCCGCCGTCGGGGTCTGGCTTTCGTTCAAGCTCGACCTGCCGACGGGCGCGGCGATCGTCGCGACGTTCGGAGCGGCCCTTCTGATCCTCGCCGCCGTCCGCCGGTTCGTGCCCGGCCCGTGGAGGACCGCCGCGGCCTAGAATCCGGCCCATGCCGACAAGCCGACGCGCCTTTCTCGAGGAAGTCTCGTTCGCATCTCTCATCGCCGGGTTCCCGCTCTCCGCGCAGGCCGCGCTGACGCGCTACGCCGAGAAGCCGCCCGAGCCCATCTTCCCGAAAGCGCTCAAGAAGGGGGGCACGGTCGCCCTGATCCGTCCCGCCTCGCCGTCCTTCGACTACAAGGAGAACGAGGTGGCGGCCGAGATCGTGGCCTCGCTCGGCTTCGTGCCGAAACTGACGGAGAACGCCGGAAAGAAGCTCGGGTACCTCGCGGGTACGGACGCGGAGAGGGCCGCCGACCTGAACGCCGCCTTCGCCGACCCGAAGGTCGACGCCGTGTGGTGCATCGGCGGAGGCTACGGAACCTCGCGGATCCTTCCGGTCCTCGACTACGAGACGATCCGGAAGAACCCGAAGCCGTTCATCGGCTATAGCGACATCACGGGGACTCTCAACGCCATCCACCGGCTCACGGGCCTCGTCACCTTTCACGGACCCCTCGCCGATTCGACGATGAGCGAGTACTCGCTCAAGGCCTTTCGAAGGGTCCTCATGGACGGTTCCGCGGGCCGGATCGCTGAGCCGCCTCCCTTCGTACCGCATGAAGGAGCCGTCGACCGAGAGAACCGCGTCTGGAAGCTGGCGGGAGGGAAGGCGAAGGGACGTCTCGTCGGGGGGAACATCTCCGTGTTCTCGACCCTCGTCGGAACGCCGTTCGAGCCGGAGCTGAAGGGGCGGATCCTCTTCCTCGAGGAAGTGGGCGAGGACCCGTACCGGATCGACCGCTACCTGACGCAGTTTCTCCTGACGGGAAAGCTCGCGGGCCTCGCCGGCGTGGCGCTCGGCAAGTTCTCGGATTGCGGTCCCAACCCGGAGCACGGCAACAGCATCCTCGGGAGCTGGAATTGGCAGGAGGTCTGCGCAGACCGCTTCGGGAAGCTCGGCATCCCCGTCGTGGCCGGCCTCTGCTTCGGGCACGTCCGCGACAAGGCGACGCTCCCTCTCGGCGTCATGGCCGAGCTGGACGGCGACGCGGGCACGCTCACGCTGCTGGAGGCCGCGGTCCGGTGACGCGCAAGCGCGCGATCGGCGCCGTGGCGGTGGTCATGGCGTTCGGATTCGGATTTTCTTCGAATGGTGAGGAGGGGAGGCGCACCGGCGCGGCCGGGACATCGCCCGCCGCCCAGGCGAAGCTCCGCGCATTCGAGGAAGAATCTTCTTCCTCCCTCCGAACCTTCGAAGAGATCTTCCGGCGCGAGATGCGCGAGATGGGCGCCGTCGGAGCGGGCCTCGTGGTCGTGAGAGGGAGCAAGATCCTTCTCTCTTC
>DASVJU010000309.1:0-1940 GCA_036385755.1 Thermoanaerobaculia bacterium | reverse complement strand
CCTCGGCCTCGAGGACGTCACGAGTGCGCTCTCGCTGCGCTTCGCGGCCGATTACGCGGACATCTTCGAGGTGCGCGGCATGAATCGCCGCGCGCGTGGCGAGGATCTCCCGCCGGAGGTCGGCACGGACCGCGTCGTCCTCGCCTACCGCGGGCTCGACGGCGAGGTGCGCCGCACGGTGCTTTCCTTCTCGCCGAGGCCGCCGGTTCTGACGGGCGCGAGCGCGGGCCTCGACTTCGTCCTCGCGCCGCAGGAGGAGACGACGTTCTCCCTGACGATCGGCTGCGAGAGACGCACGTTCTCGCCCCGCCTTCTCCCCTACGAGGAAGCCCGCTCAGAGATGCAAACGGATCTCGAGCGCTACCGGGCGTGGACTTGTCACGTCGCGACGTCGAACGGCCTGGTCGACTCCTGGATCGACCGCGCCGTCGCGGACCTCCACATGCTCACGACGGATCTGCCCACCGGACCGTACCCCTACGCGGGCGTGCCGTGGTTCAACACGCCGTTCGGCCGTGACGGGATCCTGACGGCGCTCGAGTGCCTCTGGATGCGCCCGGCGCTCGCGAAAGGTGTCCTCGCCTACCTCGCCTCCACGCAGGCGGTGGAAGTCGTTCCGCGGGAGGAGGCGGAGCCCGGCAGGATCCTGCACGAGACGCGGAAGGGAGAGATGGCCGCGCTCCGCGAGATCCCCTTCGGCCGCTATTACGGCAGCGTCGACGCGACGCCGCTCTTCGTCGTCCTCGCCGGCGCCTATTACGAGCGCACCGGGGATCGCGCGTTCATGGAAGAGCTCTGGCCGCACGTGAGAGCCGCGCTCGACTGGATGAATCGTCGCGGCGACCGCAACGGCCATGGCTTCCTGGAATACGAACGGAAGACGCCGGACGGGCTGCGCCATCAGGGCTGGAGAGATTCCGACGACGCGGTCTTTCACGCCGACGGTGCGAGCGCCGAAGGTGCGATCGCGCTCTGCGAGGTCCAGGGTTACGCTTATGCGGCGCATCGCGCGGGCGCCATGCTCGCACGCCTCCTCGGCGACGAAGGCGAGGCGGCGCGCCGGAGCCGGCGGGCCGAATCGCTCAAGGAGAGCTTTGAGGGCGCCTTCTGGTGCGAAGAGCTTTCCACGTATGGCATGGCGCTCGACGGCGGGAAGAACCTCTGCCGCGTGCGCGGGTCCAGCGCGGGCCAGTGTCTCTTCACGGGAATCGCGAGCGCGGAGCACGCGCAGCACCTCGCCCGCACGCTCTTCTCTCCCGAGTCGTTCTCCGGCTGGGGCCTCCGGACGGTCGCGACTTCGGAGCGTCGCTACAGCCCGCTGTCCTATCACGACGGGTCCGTCTGGCCGCACGACAACGCGCTCATCGCGAGGGGGCTCGCGCGGTACGGCTTCGTGGACCAGGCGCTCAAGTTGTGGGAAGCGCTCCTCGACGCGAGCGTCCACTTCACGCTGCAACGCATGCCCGAGCTCTTCTGCGGCTTCCCGCGGCAGCCGGGGGAAGGTCCGATCCTGTATCCGGTCGCGTGCGCGCCCCAGGCCTGGTCGGCGGCCTCGGTACTGCTTCTCCTCCAGGTCTGCATCGGGATCGAGATCGACGCGCCCGCGCGGCGCATCCTCTTCACGCGGCCGCGGCTCCCTGCGTCCCTGAACGAGGTCCGCATCCACAACCTGGAGGTGGCCGGAGCAACAATCGATCTCGCCGTCGTGCGCCATCGGACGAGCGTCGATGTCGAGGTGCTGCGCCGCGCGTCGAACGTCGACATCGTCGTCGTGAAGTGACCCGGGCCATAATCGACGGGTGCCGTCGAGTACGCCACGCGATCGTCCCGACCCCGAGGCATTCCTCAAGCTCGCTTCGCGCGATCCCAAACGCGGAAACCTGAAGGTCTATCTCGGGCAGGCGGCGGGCGTGGGCAAGACGTACCGGATGCTCGACGAC
>DASVJU010000308.1:0-3426 GCA_036385755.1 Thermoanaerobaculia bacterium | reverse complement strand
GACGCGAAACCCCGCGAGAGGTCTCGCGGGGTACGTGTTAACCGCGAAGAAGCTCTCAGAGCTCGGGAAGCGCAGGTCCGGCCTTGAGACAACCATCGACGAGATCGAGACGACGATTGACCAGATCAAGCGGAACGCCGTGAACCAGGAGGGGGTGCTGGCCTCGCTCGGGAAGTTCCGGTCGCTGTACCAGACTTTGCCGCCCTACCAGCAGCGTGAGGGGATCAGGCTGGTGATTGCGAACGTGAAAATCTCCGAGGACGCGCTTGAGATTTCGATCCACGGGAGACCCGCGCCGGAAGAGGTCCTGGAAAAACTCAGAGCGCCGGGAATGCATTCTCCTCGACGCTCTGAGACATCAATCTGGCTCCGCACTCGGTCGGCTAGGCGAACACCGTTCTCAGACCGAACAGAGAACATTCAACCCGTTCTCAGCCCGGAGGTCGTTCCTATCCAGCGAGTTGTGCGGGCGAGTCCGACAGTCGCTGAGTGTGCCGCCGCACTCGCCGGTGCCGCTCCCGGAACTCTAGGGCTCGCAAGATGGGCGACCGGTGAGGCAGTCCCCTGACGGATAGACTCCCCCCAGAGCTTCGTGACAATCAACGCCGGCACTCGTCTCGGCCCCTACGAGATCCTCGCGCCGCTCGGCGCGGGCGGGATGGGCGAGGTCTACCGGGCGAAGGACACGAAGCTGGGCCGCGAGGTCGCGATCAAGGTCCTGCCGGAGCAGTTCTTCGAAGAGAAAGAGAGCATTGCCCGATTCGAGCGCGAGGCGAAGTCTCTTGCCGCGGTGAACCACCCCCATATCGCCGCTCTCTACTCCTTCGACGAGGTCTTGGGGCGGCACGTTCTGGTCATGGAGCTGGCCGAAGGGCAGACGCTGTCCGAGAGGCTGCTCAAAGGGCCTCTCGCTCCCGATCAGCTTCTGAGAACGGCGATCGAAATCGCGTCCGCGCTCGATGCCGCCCACAGGGCCGGCATCGTCCACCGTGACCTGAAGCCGGGCAACGTGATGCTCACGAAGTCGGGCACGAAGCTGCTGGACTTCGGGCTGGCTAAGGCCGCCGCGCCTCTGGTCCAGCCCTCCGACTTGACCTCACAGCCAACGGAGCTACCGAAGAACCTCACGCAGAAGGGAACGATCCTCGGGACATTGCAGTACATGGCGCCGGAGCAGCTCGAGGGAAAAGAAGCCGACGCGCGCAGCGACATCTTCGCCTTCGGCGCCTTGCTCTACGAGATGGCGACAGGGCGAAAGGCCTTCGAAGCGAAGAGCCAGGCATCGCTGATCACGGCGATCATGTCTCAGGACCCGCCGGCGATTTCGAGCGTGCAGCCGATGTCGCCTCCCGCGCTCGACCGGGTGGTCAGAACCTGCCTGGCAAGGGATCCTGAAGAGCGCTGGCAGTCCGCGGGCGACTTGAAGCGGGAGCTGCGCTGGATCGCCGAGGGGTCGCAGAGCGGCGCGAGCGCTGTCTCCGGCTCGGCGCGCCCGCGCCGCGGCGACGGGCTCTGGAAGGTCGCCACCTTTCTGCTCGCCGCTTCGGCCGTCTCGTTCGCCGCCATCTACTTCCGTCGTCCGGCCTCGACCGCCCGGCCTCTGCGCTTCTCGATCGCCGCGCCGGCAGGGACGAGCTACACCTTCGCGACCGAAGAGATCGCGGGGCCGCCCGCCCTATCGCCCGATGGCCGCTGGCTCGTGTTCACGGCGACCGACAGCTCGAGCAAGAGCCTGCTGTGGCTTCGAGCGATGGCCTCCCTCGATGCGAAACCTCTTGCCGGGACCGACAACGGGAGCTATCCGTTCTGGTCTCCCGACAGCCGGTTCATCGGTTTCTTTGCCGGTGACAAGCTCAAGAAGCTCGACATCCTGGGCGGCGCGCCGGAAGTCGTGTGCTCCACCGGGAGCAACTGGCAGACCGCTGGAACGTGGTCTCCGAGCGGAACGATCCTCTTTGCGTCGGACGTCCTTCGTCGCGTGTCCGCCTCGGGTGGAACTCCGCAGCCCGTCACGAAGGCCGATCCCGCCCGAATTCACCGCTGGCCGTACTTTCTTCCCGACAGCGAGCACTTTCTCTACGTCTCCATGAGCCGTCTCCCGGCCGCCTACCTCGGTCCACCTGGGGATTCCAGGGGCGACGAAAGCAAGGACGGGATCTACGTCGGCTCTCTCGCCTCGACGGAGTCCAGGCGAATCCTTCGCTACTCGTCGAAGCCCGTGTACTCCCCCTCCGGACACGTCCTCGTCGTGAGCGACGGGAACCTCCTCGCGGTTCCGTTCGATGCCGGGAAGCTCGAGGTGACCGGTGAGCCGTTCCGCGTCGCGGACCGGGTGGGGTCCGATCCCGTGACGCGCAACGCGTTCTTCACGGTTTCTTCGAGCGGCATTCTCGCGTATCAGACGTCGGACGCGGCGCGCGGTCTCGCGCAACTGGTCTGGTTCGATCGCTCCGGGAAGCGGCTCGGCACGGTGGGCGAGCCGCGTGTATACGGCGGCGTGCGCCGGTCGCCGGACGGTCGCAGAGCGGCCGTCGAAGTCTGGAATGAGCGGATGACCAAGGAGATCTGGCTCGTCGAGTTCTCTGGCGGGCTCGAGCAGCGCGTCACGTCCGTTCGCTGGGCAGAGAGCCCGGCGTGGTCTCCGGACGGGAAGCGCATCGGCTATGCCCTAGAGTCGGGGAACCGGATGGAAATTCGCGAGAAAGAGATCGTCGGATCCGGCCGTGACGAAGGCCTGTTCCCGCCCGAGAGGCTCGATTGGACCGGAGACTGGTCTCCCGACGGTCGCTCGATTCTCCTGACGAGCCTCAAGCCGGGGAGCGGTCAGAGGTTCTTCTTGAGCCTCGTCTCACTCCCCCAACGCAAGGTCGCGCCCTGGCTCGCGACCGAAGCCGACGAGCGCGACCCGCTCTTTTCGCCGGATGGACGATGGGAGGCCCACGGATCGAACGAGTCCGGCCTGTACGAAATCTACGTCCGGCCGTTTCCGGGACCGGGCGGCAAGTGGCAGGTCTCCCGCTCGGCCGGCTCTCAGGCGCGCTGGCGCGGAGACGGGCGAGAACTGTTCTACCTGTCATCGGACGGCAAGATGATGTCCGTCGAGACGAAGGCGACGGCCTCGGGTTTCGAGGCGGGTCCGCCGAAGGTTCTCTTCGAAGCGCCTGTGACTAAACCTCTCCTCTATCCGATCGCACCGTTCGACGTGAGCGCCGACGGGCAACGCTTTCTCATCGTCTGTCCCGTCGGCGGGTCCTCGCCGCCTCTGACGGTCGTCGTGAACTGGACAGAGGAGTTGAAGAAGTAGGTCAGCCGCCCTATCAACTCGTTCGGGTGGATGGCTTAGAGCGCGGTGGTCCGGGACTACCGGGCTTTGGAGGTCGGGCGACGCCGCTCGAACCGACTCGTTCTAACCGTCACAGGATAAGG
>DASVJU010000307.1:0-10439 GCA_036385755.1 Thermoanaerobaculia bacterium | reverse complement strand
GTCGTGGTAGAGCATCTCCTTGCCGTCGGCGCGCCAGAACGCGTACGCGCCGCCCTCGGTCGAGATCTGCCACTTGCGACCCGGGCGGGGGAACGACGTGACGTAGACCTCCCACCGCCCCGCCTCGTCCGAGCTGTACGGGAGCCACTTCCCATCCGGCGAGAGGCCCGACGTGACCGCATCGGCCTTGATCTTCATCCAGAGCTCGGACGCGTGCGTGCCGTCGAGCGCAAGCGTCCGGATCTCCGTGCCGGGCCGCGCGCCCGACTCTTTCCCCACCTGGGTGAAGACGAGCGTGCGGCCGTCGGGAGTCCACGACGTGGGTTCCTTGTCCGCGTCGGAAACGGCGACCGCCTCTTCTTCCGACGAACCGTCCAGCGCCTTCCGATAGAGGTCGTAGGGCCCCTTCCGGTTCGAGGCGAAGACGATGGACCGGCCGTCCGGCGACCAGACCGGCAGCTTGTCGTTGCCCGGGTCGAACGTGAATCGGGTGCGCACGCCCCGCGCGACGTCGAGGATCCAGATGTCGAACGTCCCGGCCGACGGGTCGATCAGGGTCACCGCGGCCAGCTTGCCGTCGGGCGAAAGGACAGCGCCCAGGTAGTCGCCGGCGTCGCCGAGAGTGCCGTCCGGCTTGCCGTCGCGCGTGTACCACTGGAGGCGCGACGCCAACTCGCCGCGCGCGCTCTGGCTGACGAGGACGCCGTTCTGCGAGGCGGAGAAGACGGCCACCGCGGTCTGCACCGCGGGCATCGTGATCCGGTCCGCGAGCGGGAGGGCGCTTCCCGTGAACGTCCCGGTTCCGGCGTCCATGGGGCGCGCCATCAGCGTGGTCTCACGCAGGTAAAGAAGGTATCCCGAGGCGTACTGGGCCGCGGCCGGAGAGCGGAGGAGGACCTTTTCGGGCCCGCCGTCGAGGGACGCGAGGACGACGGGAAAGCCTTCCGCGGCCGACGACGCCGATCGCGCGACGTAGAGGAAGTGCTTCCCGTCCGGCAGGAACCGGGGGTTACGGTGCGAGTTGTCGCCGCGTGCCGCGTCGATCTTCGTGACCGGGACCGGGTCTCCGCCCTTCTCGGCGACCTTGACGAGCCCGTTGCTCGGCCCAGGCGCGAAGAGGATGACCCCGGTCGGGCTCCACGCAGCGCCTTTACCCTCGGACGCGGCGCAGAGCGTCAGCGGCGACCCGCCCGCAGCGTCGATCGCTTTCAGCTTGCCGGGCGTGAAGAAGCCCAGAGACCGGCTGTCCGGTGACCAGAACGGGTACTGCGCGCCCTCGGTGCCCGACAGGATCCGCGGCTCGCCGGCGTCGAGAGCGCGCACGTAGAGGTTGACCTTCCCGGTCGCGTCGACCGCCGTGAACGCGACCTGCCGGCCGTCCGGCGACACGACCGCCGGCCCGGGGCCGTTCGATTCGAGCCAGAAGTTCGTCCCTTCCGGCGGCGCGATCTTCGCGCGCACGACGGCCGTCTCCGGGGCGCGAGCGCGCAGCGCGAGCGCCCCCGCGGCGGCCGCGAATGCGGCCGCGAACGCCCAGGGGAGAAGGGCCGAGAGAGAGTTTTTGCTCCCTCTTTCCACTCTCGCCGAACCGCTTCGACCTACAGTGGGGTTTGGAATTGCGGTCTTTTCTTCGAAGGGTGAGTTGGCGGTTCCGCTCGCCGACGCCGCCGTCTCTTCCTCGAGGGCGATTCGCGCATCTCCGATGTCGCGCAGGCGCTGCTTCGGGTCGCGCTGGAGGCACCTGCGCAGCAGCTCATTCACCTTCGAAGAAATCGGCGCGCGAAGCGCGCTCCAGTCCGGCTCGCCCCGGAGGATCGCGGCGAGCGTGTCGCTGACCGTCTCGCCCTCGAACGCCTTCTTCCCCGTGAGCATCTCGAAGAGGACGCAGCCGAACGCCCAGACGTCCGTCCGCTTGTCGACGGGCTTTCCCCGCGCCTGCTCGGGCGACATGTACGCAGCCGTCCCGAGGATCACGCCCGCCGCCGTGCCGCGCGCCGTCAGCGTCGGCGAGTACGAGATCGACGGCGACGAGACGCTCGCCTCGCTCTCGAAGATCTTCGCGAGGCCGAAGTCCAGGAGCTTCACGCGCCCGTCCGGCGTGAGCTTCACGTTCGCGGGCTTGAGGTCTCGATGGACGATCCCCTTCTCGTGCGCCGCCTCCAGGGCTTCGGCGATCTGGCGGGCCAGAGAAAGAGATTCTTCGAGCGGAAGAGGGCCGCGGACGATTCGCGCGTCCAGCCCGTCGCCCTCGACGAGCTCCATGACGAGCAGGTGGCGGGAGGAAGAGGAGGACGAGGGGATTTCTTCGAATGAATAGATGGCTGCGATGTTCGGATGGTTCAGCGAGGCCAGGAGCTTCGCTTCCCGCTCGAAGCGCTGCCTCCGCTCTTCGCCATCGAAGAACTCTTCCGGCAGCACCTTGATCGCGACGTCTCTCGCGAGCCGCGGGTCCCTCGCGCGATAGACCTCTCCCATCCCCCCGGCCCCGAGCGGCGCGAGGATCTCGTACGGTCCGAGGCGCGTGCCGGCGGCGATCGTCACGTGTGTGATCCGGATTCTAGCCGCGAACGAGTCGCAGATGCGCGGCTGCCCCCATCTGCGAGATGATTCGCGCGACCGCCAGAGGAGGACCCATGCCGTTCCCGATGTCTCGCCGCGCGTTCGCCGGAACCCTGGGTGTCGCCGCCGGTGTTGCGATCCTCGACGCCCCTCTCGTGGACCGCGCGGTCGAAGCCGCGCCGAGGCGTGCGCGCCCCTCGGACGCCGTCATCCTGAGCTCGAACGAGAACCCTTACGGCCTCTCCACGAAAGCGCGCGAGGCGGCCGCGAAGGCGGCGTCGAACCGCTACCCCGACGGTCTCGAAGAGGAAGCCCGCGAGGCGATCGCGAAGCACCACGGCGTCGGCACGGACCAGATCCTCCTCGGCTGCGGCTCGTCGCAGATCCTTCAGATGGCCGACGAGGCGTTCAGCGGGCCGGGGAAGAAGGTCGTCGCCGCCGAGCCGACGTTCGAGGCCGTGCTTGCGTACGCGAAGGTCGTTCGCGCGGACGGGATCAAGGTGCCTCTCACGGCGGACTTCCGGCACGACCTCCCGAAAATGGCCGCCGCCTGCGACGCCTCGACCGGCCTCGTCTACGTGTGCAACCCGAACAACCCGACCGCCACGATCGTGACGGGCGACGAGATGGCCGCCTTCGCGGCCGCCGTCCCGGCCTCGACCGCGATCCTCGTCGACGAGGCGTACCACCACTTCGTCGAGAACGCCCGGTATCGCTCCAGCCTCGAGCTCGTCGGGCGGCACCCGAACGTCATCGTCGCCCGCACGTTCTCGAAGATCTACGGGATGGCGGGCCTCAGACTCGGCTACGCCGTCGGCTCGAAAGAGACGATCGCGGCAATGGCGCCCTTTGCGTCCTGGAGCAACACGAATGCGGCCGTGCTCGCCGCGGCGGTCGCGAGCCTCGCGGATCCCGACCTCGTCCCGCGCCAGAGGAAGCTCCTGAACGACACGCGAAAGTGGCTCGTGGCCGAACTGACGAAGCAGGGCCGCCGGACGATGCCGTCGGAAGCGAACTTCGTGATGGTGGACGTGGGAGGCGACGTCGCGCCCGTCATCCAGGCGTTCCGCGCGGAAAAGATCCTCGTCGGGCGGAGGTTCCCGTCGCTCCCGACCTGGCTGCGCGTGACCGTCGGGACGCGCGACGAGATGGCCGCGTTCCTCGCGGCGCTCCCGGGAATCGTCCCGGCGCGTTCCCCAGCCGCGTGACGCCAGCTACTTCCCCGACAGCCCCGGCGGACCGACGACCGCCTGATACACGAGATTCCTGAACTTCGCCTGAAGGTCCAGGTCTCCGGCCGGCAGGAGCTGCGAGAGGAAAATGGCGACCAGCTTTTCCGACGGGTCGACCCAGTAGGACGAGTAGTACGCGCTTCCCCATCCATAGGCTCCCGGCGAGCCCATCTTTCCGGCGCGCCCGACGTCCTCGATGACCTCGAACCCCAGACCGAAGCCCGCGCGGCCGTCGTCGTGAAGGGAACCGACCTGGTTCGCGGTCATCAACTGCACGGTCTTCGGCGACAGAATCCGGACTCCGTCGAGCGCCCCGCCGCCGAGAAGCATCTGCAGGAAGCGCGCGTAGTCCCCGGCCGTCGAAAGAAGGCCGGCTCCCCCCGAAAAACACTTCCGTGGGCCGTCGACGTAGTCGCCCTGCCCGCGCCCCTCCTCGGGTGCGCGCTCGACGGCCCCGCCGGATTTTGCCGCGTAGACGGTCGCAAGACGGGCGCGCTTCGCGGCGGGAAGGAAGAACGACGTGTCGTCCATCATCAGCGGCTCGAAGATGCGCGACCGGAAAAACGTGTCGAGATCCTGACCCGAGACGACCTCGATGACGCGCCCGAGGACGTCCGTCGAAAAGCCGTAGATCCATCTCTCGCCCGGCTGCGCGTCGAGCGGAAGGCCGGCCATCCGGTCCACCACCGCGCCGATCGGCTCCGCCTTGTCGGCGAAGTACCACAGGTAAGCGCCGGCCGCGCGGTACTCCGCCTCGGCGGGGCCCGTTCCGTACGAGAGGCCGGACGTGTGCGTCAGGAGGTCCCGAATCGTGATCTCACGTTTCGCGGGAACCGGGGCCAGCGGCGTCGCGAGGACGACGGTCTTCTTGAACCGGGGCAGAAACTTCGACACGGGATCCGACAGAAGGAGGCGCCCCTCCTCCACGAGAATCATGGCCGCCACGCTCGTGACGGCCTTCGTCATCGATGCGATCCGGAAGATCGTGTCCTTCTCCATCGGAAGGTTCTTCTCGAGGTCCCGCTTGCCGGCGGTCTCGAAGTAGGCCACCCGCCCGTTCCGCGCGACGAACGAAACCGTTCCCGCGATGCGGCCTTCTTCGACGTACCGGTTCATCGTCGCGGTGATTCGCGCGAGGCGCTCGACCGAGAGGCCCGAGGCCTCGACGGCCGTTGTGCGGACAGGCTGAGCCGGCGCGCGGTTCGGCGCGGCCGAGAGAGCGAGCACGATGCACGCCGTCGCCCGGGAGGCGGTCGAGGCGCTCACGGCTGTTCTGGCCGGCGGATCGCGCCGAGGAAGCTCGTGCCGCCGAGAGACGGGACGGCGAGGTGTTCCGCCACCGTCGCGCCGATGTCGGCAAACGTCTTCCGCGAACCGATGTCGGCTCCGGCCCGCACGCCCGGGCCCGCCGCCAGCATCGGGACGTACTCCCGTGTGTGGTCGGTCGACTCGTCGGAGGGGTCGCCGCCGTGGTCGGCCGTGAAGACGAGGAGGTCGCCCGGCTTCAGGGCGGACACCAGTTCGGGAACGAAAGCGTCGAGCTCCTCGAGGGACTTCGCGTAGCCCATCACGTCGTTCCGGTGCCCGTACTTCGTGTCGAAGTCCACGAGGTTCGTGAAGACGAAGTCGTCCTGGCGGTCACGAACCGCGAGGATCGTCTTCTCGATGCCGTCGCGGTTCGAGACGGTGTGGACGGCCGTCGCGATCCCGCGGCCCGAGAAGATGTCCTCGATCTTGCCCAACGCGTGCACCTTCAGCCCGTGCCGGGTCATGCGATCGAGAAGCGTCTCGCCCGAAGGCGGGACCGAGAAGTCCTTGCGACGGTGCGTGCGCTGGTACTTCCCGTTTGCGCCCACGAACGGCCTTGCGATCACGCGTCCCACCTGATGCGGAGGCCGGAGGATTTCGCGCGCGGCCCGGCACCACGCATAGAGCGTGTCGACGGGGACGACGTCCTCGTGCGCCGCGACCTGGAAAACCGAGTCGCCCGACGTGTAGAGAATCGGACGACCCGTCTTCACGTGCTCGTCGCCGAGCTCCTCGAGGATCGTCGTCCCCGAGGCGGGCTTGTTCCAGAGGACCTTTCGCTCGATCGCCTTCTCGAAGGGCTCGACCACCTCTGGAGGGAAACCGTCCGGATAGAGGGGAAAAGGCACGTCGAGCGTCAACCCCATCAGCTCCCAGTGGCCCGTCGTCGTGTCCTTCCCCGCAGCGGCTTCGGCCAGCCGCCCGAATGCGCCGGCGGGGACCGGGAGCCCGGAGGGCGCCTCGTCGTAAAGGGTGTGCAGGAGACCGAGGTGCGTCAGGTTCGGGAGCTCCGGCTTCCCGTCGCGCAGGATGTGCTGCAGCGTCTTTTTTCCCTCGTCCCCGAACAGCGCCGCATCCGGCGCCGTTCCCACGCCGAGACCGTCGCAGACGATCACGATGGCTCGACCCTTCACGATTCGTCTCCTTGCCGGGGCGTGGAGAGGGTAAGGGAGAACCCGGGCGCGGGTTCTCCCTGAACGCTACAGCGAGGCCAGGCGCTGCTGTGCGTCGGTCCTGAGAGGTGAGTCCGGAAAGTCCGTCACGACGCGCTGATAGAAGCTTTTCGCCTCGACGTTCTGTCCCGTCTGCTCGTAGAGGCGAGCGATGGTGAAAACGAGTACGTCCTTCGAGACCGGCGGGTCGCTGGCCTCGAGGTACTTCTTCGCCGTCTCGAGGGCCTCCTTGGGGCGGCCCGCGCCCGCCTCCGCGTCGATCGCCGCCACCGCGGCGATTCCCGCCGCCACCGTGCCGCTCTCGGATCTCGCGAAGGCCCTGGCGGCGTCGAGGTTCGCGCCCGTCGCCGCCTTGGCGCCGTCGAGCGAGAGCAGGAGGACGGACGCCGCGCGTCCCGCGGAAGTGGAAGAGGAATCCCTGGCGAGAGACGCGAGCTCCGCTTTCGCGGCCGCGGTCCGCTCCGCGACGTCCTTGAAGACCCGAGCGCCGGGCACAGGCGCGGCGTCGGACGCGAGAGGCGCGTCGAAGAGAGCGAGCGCCGAGGAGAATCGTGCGGCGAGCCGGTTGCTACGGAGAACGATCCCGCCCCAGACGGCGCCGATCGCGAGAATGGCGCCGCCGGCGACGAGGGACCAGCGCGTAGTCTCGGATCTATGCGTCGCGACGAAGTCGCGCGCATCCGTCAGCGCGTGCTCGAGCTGGTCCGTCTTCATCTGCTTTTTCGTGAGTCTGTTGGACATTTCGGTTGAGAGGCTCGCCTCAGCAGAATGCGGCGAACGCCGAATCCGCGTGGTCGAGGAGAAATCCCCCGGTCTCCTTCTCGGTGTCGTAGTCGATCGCGGCGCCTTCGAGACGCGCGAAGGTGTAGTCGTCCGTCCAGATCGCGAGCCCGCCGCCGCTGTCGATCCGCCGCCCGTCCTCGAGCGCCCGGTCCGAAAGCGTGATGCGATAGCCCGTGCCGCCGCATCCGAGAATGTGCCGAATGACCAGGCAGGTCTTTGCCGGGTCCCAGCCCTCGGCGCGCAACGCGTCGAGGGCTCGGTCCGTCACCCGGATGCGGGGCGCCTCCTCCACCAGCCTCAGCGCTTCTTCCGCTTTCCGGACTTTTTCGCCGGCTTCCGGTTTTTCGCGGTCTTTTTCACGACCTTCTTTTTCGCGGACTTCTTCGCCGTCTTTTTCGCGGCCTTCTTCTTCGGGGCAGACTTCTTCGTGGCTTTCTTCCTGGCTGCGACCTTCTTGGGCGCCGCCTTCTTTTTCGGGGCAGCCTTCTTCTTCTTCGGAGCAGCGGGCTTCGGAGCAGCGGCCTTCGGGGCGGGCGGGGCTGCCGGCTTCGGGGCGGGCGGGGCTGCCGGTTTCGGGGCAACGGGCGCTGGAGCAGGCGCGGGCGCCGCCGGCTTCGGAGCGGGCGCGGCGGCCGGCTTCGGGGCGGCTGGAGCGAGGGTCACGCCGACGGCGCGCAGCACCTGCTCGGCATGGTGCTCGGTGTCGACCTTGTCGAACACGTGGCGGATTCGTCCGTCCTTCCCGACGAGGAACGACTTGCGGAGGGGACCGACTCCCCAGGCCGGATTCGGGTTCTGGCCCCACGAGCCGTACGCCTCGTGCACGGCGTGGTCGGCGTCCGTCAGAAGCTCGAACGGAAGGTTGTACTTGGAGGCGAAGGCGTTGTGCGAGGCAGAGTCGTCGCGCGAGATCCCGAGGACCTCGATGCCGGCCTTCTGCAGCTCGGCCCACCCGTCTCTGAGGCTGCACGATTCACGCGTGCACCCGGGCGTGTCGTCCTTGGGGTAAAAGTAGATGAGGACGTCCTTGCTGCCCTGGAAGTCACGCAGCGAAATCGTCTTGCCCGAGCGAGCCGGAAGGGAGAAATCGGGAGCGATCGAACCCGCACTCAAGGGCGCGGAAGGCGTAGTTTCATCGGCCATCTGGCGGTCCTCCGGGCGCGGAGGATATCAAACGTAGCGGTCTGCCGCTGATCAGGCGGTCGGGACGAGCCGATAGCGGTCACGGGTCGCGGCGGCGAGCTTTTCGACGCGCCCCAGGTCCTGGAGGTACATCAGGAATCCCAGAACCTCGCTGTACGCGAGAAAGACGTTGAGCGTCCTCACGCGCGGGAAGATCGCCGTGACGAGGTCGCGCACCGTCGCCGGACCCTTCGCGAGCTCGCGCTCGATCTGTCCGATCCGGAGGCCATAGCGCCGGTCGAGCGTCTTTCGGTGCGCGGCCCAGTCCGTGACCGGCGCGCCGTGCCCCGTGAGCAGGGTGGCGTTTCCCGCCGACAGGTTCAAGGCGTCGAGCGTCTCGAAGTAGCGCGTGACGCTGCGAAACGGGTGGCCGGGATCCTCGGGGTCCTCGTCCACGACCGCATTGGGGGTGATCTCCTTCAGCACGGTATCGCCCGTGAAGAGAACGCCCGCTTCCGGAATCTCGAACGTCAGGCTGCCGGGTGTGTGGCCCGGTGTGGACCGCACGACGACGGACCAGCCGTCGCCCGCGAGCGTCTCGCCGCCGGCAAGCTCGTCCCAGGCCTCGAGAGGCTTCGCGAAGTGATCGACACCCGCGACCGACGCGACGACCGCGAGGCGCGACACGAGGCCGAAGCCCGATCGCGACATTTCGTTGAGGAGGAGCTTGCGGTTCCGGTCCTGCCGGAAGTTCCGGCGGTCGAGCCGGCCCCCGAAAACCGTCGCTCCCGAAGCGTCCGCGACCTTCGCCGCGAGGCCGTAGTGGTCGTGGTGGCCGTGCGTGAGGAGGACGCGTTTCACGTCCCTGACGGCCAGCCCCTGTTCCCGGAGGCCCGCCGAGAGCGCCTCCCAGGCGACTTGCGTCAACGGTCCGGAGTCGACGAGCGTGACGGGGTCGCGCAGGATCACATGGACGTTGACCGGCCCGACCGGAAACGGGGTCGGGACGGTCAGCGTCCGGATGAAATCGCGATCAGGCCCAGAGGTCGTAGGGATAACCGCCCGCCTCGTAAACGCGGTCGCTGATCGACGTGCAATCCGCGTCGCGGTTCTTCTCGAGCGCCTTCAGGTTCGCGACCATGCGGTGCCGGGCATGCGCGCAGAACCAGCGCGCGATCTCGATCTCCCCGGCCGCCTTCTCCTCGCCTCTTCTCGCGATGGAGGCCGTCACGCGCGAAAGCGTCGCGATCTGGGCGTAGAGATCGATGAGGACGTCCGCGATGCGTTCCTGCTGATATTCCTTGTCGATGACTTTCTTGCCGTGCTTGCGCAGGATCGTCTCGCAGGCGTTCGTGAAAATGCCGGCGTACCGTCCGACCTGATCCGCCTCGGGCGCGAGCGACGGGTGAACTTTCGTGAGCTTGTCGTGCGTGATGACGCCCTTGAGGCGCTTGTGGGCGTACTCCGTGAGGATGCCGCGCTGCGCGAGCGGGCTCTTGAGGGCGCTCTGGACTTCCTTCAGCGAGTCGCCCAGCTCCTTCATGCCCGAGAGGGCGATGAGAAGGCGGAGGATCTCGTTCGTGCCCTCGAAGATCATGTTGATGCGGCTGTCGCGGAGCGCGCGCCCGTAGGGGTACTCGTTCATGAAACCGTTGCCGCCGGCGATCTGGAGGCCGTCGTTGATGTTCTGCCAGAGGACTTCCGTGCCGAAGACCTTGCAGCACGCGCCTTCGAGGGAATAGTCGCCGACGTGCCGGTCCACGAGGCCCGCGGTCAGGTAGACCATCGACTCGAGAACGTACGTGGTTGCCGTCATCCGCGTGATCTTGTGGCGGATCATCTCGAAGTCGGCGATGCGGGTCTTGAACTGCTTTCGCTGGGTCGCATGGTCCACGGCGAGCTTGATCATCATTTTCGAGCCGCCGACGGAGCCCGCGCCGAGCGACGTCCGCCCGGTGTTCAGCGTCTCGAGCGCGATCTTGAAGCCGTGGCCCTTCTCGCCGACGAGGTTCGCGGCCGGGACGCGGCAGTTCTCGAAGATGATCTGGCAGGTCGAGGACGCGCAGAGGCCGAGCTTCTTCTCCTCGGGCCCGCGCGAGAGGCCGGGCAGCGTGCCGTCCTCCTTCGCGACGACGGCGAAGCAGGCGATCTCCTTGTGGCCGTCCTTCTCGGCAGGGTCCCCGGGGATCCTCGCGAACACCGAGAAGAACCGTGCGAAACCGCCGTTCGAGATCCACTGCTTCGTGCCGTTCAGGACGTACTC
>DASVJU010000306.1:0-17922 GCA_036385755.1 Thermoanaerobaculia bacterium | reverse complement strand
AGGGCGTGCCGTCGAGGAGCTCGATCCGCGCCTTGACGCCGGCCGCTTCGGCGCGGCGGCGCAGCGCTTCGAGCTTCTTCAGGCAGATCGCACGGAGCGGAGCCACCTCCGAGATGGCGCAGTCGAGCAGGACCTCGGTGGGGATCACGTGCGCGACGACGAGCACGGCCGAGCGCAGCCGGGCCTCGTCGAGCGCGAGGAGGAACGCGTTTTCGGAGGCAGGGGAGAAGTCCGTTCCGAGAAAGACGGTTCCGGGCATCACATGGCTCTCCCGTTCGCTCCGTTCGCGAACGTCACGCCCGTGCGGGGCGCGACTTCCTCGCAGCACTGGTCTTCGCGGCCCTCCCGATCTTCACGACTTTCCTGGACTGCTTGGACTGCTTGGACTGCTTGGACTGCTTGGTCGCCTTCGCCGGCTTGGCCGGCTTGGCCGGCTTGGCCGGTTTGGCTTGCTTGGCGCGCGCCGGAGAGGAAACCTGCTCGGCGAGGAGACGAAGGAGATCCGACACGGTGACGATGCCTGCGAGCGTGCCGTCGGGCTCGATCACGGGCAGGCAGCCGATGTTCCAGCCGCGCATGACGTTCGCGGCCTGACGCACCGGCATGTCCGGCGTCGCCTTCACCGCGTACGCGGTCATCATCGCGGAGATGGGACGCATGCGGCGGAGCTCGTCTCGGTCCCTTCCACCGAGGTCCCGCGCGGAGACGACGCCCACGACGACGCCGCCCTCCCCGGTGACGACGAGGTGGTGGATGCGCTTCCAACGCATCAGGTTCCAGGCGGCTTCCGCGTTCTCGTTGTGAGCGACCGTCTGGACGCGACGGGTCATGATTTCGTGGACTCGCATCGGAGCCT
Organism: Thermoanaerobaculia bacterium; assembly: GCA_036385755.1. Classification (GTDB taxonomy): domain Bacteria; phylum Acidobacteriota; class Thermoanaerobaculia; order UBA5066; family UBA5066; genus Fen-183. The sequence goes on along the minus strand of DASVJU010000306.1, from coordinate 17,066 downwards.
CCCCCCATACGATCGGGACCGTGCGCGGCGCGCGCCATGAGCCACCTGAATCAGGTGGTCGTGAAGTCCCGGGCTGCCGCGCGGGGGCGACGTCTTATCATGGGCCCGGCGCGAGGAGGTGTTCGGTGGACAAGGCGGCCGGCAGAGGGGAAATCGTCGGTCTTCCGGCGATCGACCGGGAACATCAGCTCCAGATCGCTCTGGTGGACGCTTTCGAAAGGGCCGCGAGCGCCAACGAGCGCGCCGAGGCCGGACGCATTCTCGAGCAGATGGCCGAGCTCTCCGAGATGCATTTCCTCGCCGAGGAGCTCGTCATGCAGCTCCACCAGTACCCGGCCTACCAGGAGCACGCGGACGAGCACGCAAGGCTCCTCGAGGAAATGCACCGGCTGCTGAAGGAGAACGCTGCCGGCACGCTCGACATCACGCGGGACCTGGCCGACCGCCTCCGGCGCGCGCTCGCGGACCACTTGCGCGGGACCGACTATGCCCTGTCCGCCTACATGCGGAAGGAGGGCATCGTCGAGACGGAGCCGGGGGCGCCGCCTTCCTGATTCGCGGCGCGCGCGAGAGCCTGCTGCCTTCGGCCGAGGGCGAGCGCGTTCGCGATCCAGACGCCGGCCACCGGCAGGAAGACCCAGGCGAAGCCGAGCGGCGAGAGCCCGAGGAACGCCACGAGGCGGTCGGCGAGCGCGCCCAGGGCGTCGCCGCTGCGGTAAACGAAAGTGTCGATGAAGCTCTTCGCGGTGTATTTCTCCTCGCGGGGCACGACCGTGAAGAGGGCCTCGCGCGCGGGCTTCACGAGCGCGAATTCCGCCGCCCTGCGGAGAACCTGGACCCAGAAGAGCGTGCCCGCCGCGGGTGACGCGCCGAGCGCGAAGAAGCCGGCGGCCGTGACGATCGGCAGAAGAGCGAGGGCTGGGCCGAGGCCGGTGGCGGGAAGGATGCGGCCCGTGAAGAAGAGCTGCGTCACGGCCGTGAGGACGTTGACCGTGAGGTCGACCTTCGCGAAGAAGGCGGTGCGCGCGCCGGCGTCGTGAAAGGCGAGCCGCACGATGCGCGCCTGCGCGAGGTAGAGAAATGTGGAGCCGATCGTGAAGAGGAGGAGGAACCCCGCGATGCCGAGGAGGTAGCGCGACCTCGCGAAGAGCGTCAGACCCGAAAAGGCGCCCGTGCCGGGCGGCACGTCGTCGCCCGAAAGGGACGCGCGCTCGGCGGCACCGGCATCGACCCGATAGATCCGGGCGAGCCGGTGGAGACAGAGGACGCCGGCCTCGAAGAGGCCAGCCGCCACGAGGAGGAGAGGCAGAGGGCCGATGCGCCGCGCGAGCGCGACGGTGACCAGCCCGCCCGCGATCCCCCCGACGGTGCCGCCGAGACCGATGAATCCGAAGAGCCGCTTCGCCTGCTCGGAGCGGAAAAGGTCGGCGAGAAACCCCCAGAAGACGGACACGACGAGGAGATTGAAGACGCTCGCGTAGACGAAGAAGAACCGTCCGGCGTTGAGCCGCGGCGCGCCGTGGAGGAGCGTCAGCAGCCCGAAGAACACGACGAAGCTCGCGGCGAGGGCGTGCATCACCGCCGGAACGAAGACCCGCCGCGGCGTGCGCGCGACGAGCGCCCCGAAGAGAGGATTGACGACGAGCGTGCCGGCGAGCGTCCCGAAGAACAGCCAGTTCAGCGCGAAGCCGCCGCCCGTCGAGGCGCCCATTTCGTCGCGCAGGGGGCGGATGACGTAGTAGCCGCCGAGGATGAAGAAGAACGAGAGCGCGGACCACGCGAGGCCCGCACCCTCGCCCGGCTCGAACCGCACGAGGCGGGAAAGGACGCTCCGGGCCTCCACGCCGTCAGCCGGCCTTCGGAGCCTTCTTGGATTGCGCTTCGTGCCAGGCCAGGAGGACGGACTTCTCGCGCTCCTCGCTTAGGCCGCTCTTGAGCTTTGCGGTGCGCTCTTTCGGCTGCTTCTTCCACCAGTCGAGCGTGTCCTTCGCCGTCGCCTTGAGCGGCCGGAACGTGAGGCCCTTCGCGACGGCCTTCGCGTTGCTGACGAGGCCGCCGCCCGCGTCGTCCCCCTCGGGCGAGGTCCAGACGGGCAGATCGCTCCACTCCTCGACCTTCTGCTCCTTCAGGAACGCCGCGCTCACCCAGGTGAAGCGCGCGTCGCTGCCGCTGGCGGCCTTGCAGGCGTCGAGCATGTCGCCCACGCGGATCGGAGCCGAGGTCGCATTGAAGACTCCGAAGGCGTTCGTGTCGATCGTCCGGACGATCCAGGTGCCCAGGTCGCGGACGTCGACCACCTCGACGGGATCGGCGGGCGTGTTGGGCGCGAGGACCTCTCCGCCTTTCGCGACGCGGACGGGCCAGTACGTGAAGCGGTCCGTGCCGTCGTTCGGCCCGACGATGAGGCCGGGGCGCACGTTCGTGGCGCGGCCGGGCATGGCCGCTTCGGCGGCCGCCTCGCACAGCGCCTTGAGGCCGCCGTACGTCCCTTCGGTGATCGTCTCGACCGTCGGATCCTTGAGGACCGCGACGGGCGACGATTCGTCGACGCCGGGCTTGCCGAGGCTGGCGTAGACGGAGATGGACGACACGAAGACGTACTGCTTCGCGCCCTGCTTGCCGAGGAGCGTGGCCGAGTCGCGAACCTGGCGGGGAAAGTAGCCGGACGTGTCGACGACGGCGTCGAAGGAACGCCCCACGAGCGACTTGAGGTCGCCGTTGCGGTCTCCCTGCAGCTTTTCGAGGTCGGGGAACAGCCCCGGGTTCGTCTTGCCGCGGTTGAAAAGCGTGATCGTCCAGCCGCTGGCCTTCGCGGCGTCGACGATCTCGGGCCCGAGGAAGCGGGTCCCCCCGAGGATGAGGAGGGTCTTCCGCGGATTCGTCCCGGCGGACAACGCCTTCGTCCCGAAGGCGGCGGCGGCAGCGGCTCCTGCTGTCGCCACAGCCGCGGCGGCCAGGCCCGCGTCTTTCACGAAATCGCGTCTCGTCGTCATGTGGGCTCCTGTGGGCTGGAAGTACGCATCCGGGCCGGGCGGGGTTTCGCCTCAGGCGGCCCCGTCCTCCAGCATTCGGAGGAGATAGCGTCCGTACTCGCTCTTCATCTTCTTCGCGAGGTTCGTGACGTCGGCCGTCGAGATCCAGCCTGCCTTGTGGGCGATTTCCTCGGGGCAGGCGATCTTCAGGCCCTGCCGCGCCTCGATGGCCTGGATGAAGTTCGATGCCATGAGGAGCGCCTCGTGAGTGCCGGTGTCGAGCCACGCCATGCCGCGGCCGAGGATCTCGACGTGCAGATCTCCGGTCTCGAGGTAGGCGCGGTTGACGTCGGTGATCTCGTACTCGCCCCGCGGCGAGGGCTTGAGATCGGTGGCGACGTCGAGGACCCGGTTGTCGTAGAAATAGAGGCCGGTGACCGCGTAGTTCGAGCGCGGCGCCTTCGGCTTTTCCTCGAGGCCGATCGCCCGGCCGCTCGCGTCGAACTCCACGACGCCGTAGCGGTCGGGGTCGAGCACGCGGTAGGCGAACACCGTGGCTCCGGCCGTCCGCGCGGCCGCGCGTTGGAGCATCTCCGGCAGGCCGTGGCCGTAGAAGAGGTTGTCGCCGAGAGCGAGCGCGACGGAGTCCTCGCCCACGAACGAGCGCCCGATGACGAACGCCTGCGCGAGGCCTTCGGGCTTCGGCTGCGCCGCGTAGGAAATCCGGACGCCGAACTGCGAGCCGTCGCCGAGGAGGCGCCGGAAGCCTGCTTCGTCTTCGGGCGTCGTGATGATGAGGATGTCGCGCAGCCCCGCGAGCATGAGCGTCGATAGGGGGTAATAGACCATGGGCTTGTCGTAGACGGGACAGAGCTGCTTCGAAACGGCGAGCGTGACGGGGTGGAGGCGCGTGCCCGAGCCGCCCGCGAGGATGATCCCCTTCACGCGCGCACTCCCGCAAGGCCGACGCGGGCGCGAGCGTCCTTGCCCGCCTGCACGGTCGCACACCAGTCCGGGTGACTCAGGTACCACTTCACGGTTCGAAGAAGACCTTCTTCGAATGAGTAAGAGGGCTGCCAGCCGAGCTCCCGGCGGATCTTGCTGGCGTCGATCGCGTAGCGGCGGTCGTGCCCCGGCCGGTCTGGCACGAACGTCTTGAGTTGCGCGTAGCTCCTCTTCACCTTCAAAGAAATTTCCGAAATCCTCGGGTTCTCTTTGGCCGGTCGCTCGTCTTCCAGGATCGAACAGAGCGCATCGACGATCTGCAGATTCGTTCTCTCGCTGTCCCCGCCGATGTTGTACTTGCTGCCGGGCGCGCCCTTGCGGAGAACCATCAGGATGCCGCGGCAGTGATCGTCGACGTAGAGCCAGTCGCGCACGTTTCCACCGTCGCCGTATATGGGCAGGGGCTTGCCCTCGAGCGCGTTGAGGATCATGAGCGGGATGAGCTTCTCGGGGAACTGGTACGGGCCGTAGTTGTTCGAGCAGTTCGTGAGGAGCGTCGGGAGGCCGTACGTCTCGTGCCAGGCGCGCACGAGGTGGTCGGCGGCGGCCTTCGACGCGGCGTAGGGGGAGTTCGGCGCGTAGGGCGTGTCCTCGGAAAAAAGGCCGTCCGGCCCGAGCGTCCCGTACACCTCGTCCGTCGAGACGTGGAGAAAGCGGAAACGGTCGCGCTCGGCCGGCGAGAGCGCTGCGGCGTGCGCCCGCGACGCCTCGAGGAGCGTGTAGGTCCCCGTCACGTTCGTGTGGATGAAGGCGCCCGGCCCGTCGATCGAGCGGTCGACGTGGGTCTCGGCCGCGAAGTTCAGGACTGCGCGCGGCCGGTGCGCCTCGAAAACGGCCTTCATCGCGGCGGCGTCCGCGATGTCGGCCTCGACGAACGCGAAGCGCGGGTCGCCGGTGCAGTCCGCAAGGCTGGCGCGGTGGCCCGAGTACGTCAGCTTGTCGACGACGACGACGCGGTCCGAAGTCTCCGCCAGGGCGAGGCGGACGAAGTTCGAGCCGATGAAGCCGGCTCCGCCGGTGACGAGGAGGGAGTCCATGCGGGCGGAAGGATATCGAACTCGACCCGCATCTGCGCTATCGTCCCGCCTTTCCGGCGGAGGAGGGTGCATGGGAGACCAAGGGCGTTTTCTGCTGGACGAATCCCGGCTTCCGAAGGCCTGGTACAACATCAACGCGGACATGCCGGTGCCTCCGTCCCCGGTCCTGCACCCCGGGACGATGGAGCCGGTCACGCCGGACTTCCTGTCGGTCCTCTTCCCGATGAATATCGTGATGCAGGAGGTCTCGCAGGAGCGCTGGATCGAGATCCCCGAGCCCGTCCGGGACATCTACAGACTCTGGCGCCCCACGCCGATGTGCCGCGCCGTGAGGCTCGAGAAGGCGCTCGACACGCCGGCCCACATCTACTACAAGAACGAGAGCGTGAGCCCGGTCGGCTCGCACAAGCCGAATACGGCCGTCGCGCAGGCCTTCTACAACAAGGAGGCCGGGACGAAGGCGCTCACGACGGAGACGGGCGCGGGCCAGTGGGGCTCGGCGCTCGCGATGGCCTGCAACTTCTTCGGGCTCGATCTCGAGATCTTCATGGTCAAGGTCTCGTACGACCAGAAGCCCTACCGCCGGTACATCATGGAGAACTTCGAGGCGCAGGTGTTCGCGAGCCCCACGGACCGGACGTCGTTCGGCCGGAAGGTCCTCGCGGAGTCGCCCGACTCGCCGGGCTCTCTCGGGATCGCGATCTCGGAAGCCGTCGAGGTGGCCGCGACGAGCGGCGGGGCGAAGAAGTACAGCCTCGGCTCGGTCCTCGGCCACGTCCTCATGCACCAGACCGTCATCGGGCTCGAGGCGCTCGAGCAGATGGAGATGGCGGGCGAGTACCCGGACGTCGTGATCGCCTGCGCGGGCGGCGGCTCGAACTTCGCGGGGTTCGCGTACCCGTTCGTCCACCGCAATCTCACCCAGGGGAAGAAGACGCGAATCGTCGCCGTCGAGCCCGCGTCGTGCCCGACCCTCACGAAGGGCCGTTACACCTTCGACTACGGGGACGCGGCCGCCACGGCACCCATCGTGAAGATGCACACGCTCGGGCATACGTTCGTCCCGCCCGGGATCCACGCGGGCGGCCTCAGGTACCACGGGATGGCGCCGGGCGTGAGCGCGCTCGTGAACCACGGTGACATCGAGGCGCGCTCGGCCCGGCAGCTCGAGACGTTCGAGGCGGCCGTCCGGTTCTCGAAGGCCGAGGGGATCCTTCCGGCGCCGGAGTCCGCGCACGCGATCCGTGCCGCGATCGACGAGGCGCTCCTCTGCAGGGAAACGGGCGAGAAGAAGGTCATCGCCTTCAACCTCTCCGGCCACGGGCACTTCGACATGACCGCCTACCAGAGCTATCACGCGGGGCGGCTCCAGGATTTCGACTATCCCGACCATGCCGTCGAGGAGGCGATGACGCACCTCCCGAACGTTCCCGGGGCCTGACGCTTCGGCCGCGAAACCTTCTCGGGGTGGTTTTCGTTCGATGGATATGATGCGTGCGTCCATGCGGAGAGGTGCGTTTGCGGCCGCCGGGGCCGCCGGGGCGGCCCTGCTGGCGGTCCTGATCCCGCTTTACGACGCGCCTCAGCCGCGCGGCCTGAGCGTCACCCGGGGACGGGTCCGCGAGGTGGCCGACGCTGAGGCCCGGAAATGGGGGATCCCGGTCGACAAGGCCTTCGTCGTCACGACGCAGGACGGCTCCCTGCTGCTCGACAAGGAGCTTCGGGACAAGCCCGACCTCAGGAGGAAGGCGGACCTGGACCCCGTGGTCGGCCCGCGGCTCTTCGGCTTCCGGGTCACGTACTGGCGCAACGGGTTCGACAAGTACCCGCCCTTCGGGGACGTCGCCGTGTCCCGCACCGGCGAGATCCTCACGGTCCGGCGACAGGCCCGGACCGAAGAGACCGGCGCGTCGCCGAAGGCCGACGATCTCCGCCCGGCGGCGGACGCGTTCGTCGCCTCGCGGGCGTTCCCGGGCGCGCCGAACCCGGTCTACGAAGACGTGCGGCCGAACGTCCTCAGGTCCCGTACGGACAACGTCTTCCGCTACAAGGTGCCCTCGACGTTCCCGACGGGCGACGTCGTGTGCTACCTGACGGTCTCCTTCACCGGCGACCAGCCCGCGGGCTACGAGCTCGTCGAAGAGTACCGGGACGGCCGGCGCTTCGCGTACGACTCCGGCGTCGGCGAGACGTTTCTGCGCTTCGCGGGGATCTTCGCGCTCCTCTTCGTCCTCCTCGCGGTTTTCCTGAAGAAGTACCATGCGGGCGAAGTCGGTGTCGAGACCGGCGCGGTGCTCTTCGCCGCGGCGATCGCGCTCTGCCTCTCCTCGACCGTGCTCGTCGCCACGTGGTCGGCGACAGGCACGGCCCTCGGGAGCGCCGACATGCGGACGACGACGTTCGCGGTCGCGGGCTTCAAGTTCCTCTTCTACGACATTCCGCTCTCGCTCCTCGTGTTCCTCGCATGGTCCGTCGGCGAGAGCATCGCGCGCGAGCGATGGGGCGAGCGGCTCGCGTCGTTCGACGCCGTTCTGAGGCGCGACGCGTTCAACGCGACCGTCGGCGGCTCGCTCCTCGCAGGCCTCCTCGCGTCGCCCGCGGTCGCCGCCTGCGCGCTCCTCGTGCCGGCCCTGGCGATGCGGTCGGGGGCCGCGTGGGCGACCGTCGGCTCCGGAACCCGGGAATCCCTGAACGCGATCGCCGGCCCGGCGGTCGTCGTGCTCTCCGCGACCCTCGACGCCCTTCTCTTCGCCTGCGTCGGCCTTCTGTTCCTCCTGTCGTTCTTCCACCGCCGCCGCCTCCTTGCGGTTGGCGTGGCCCTCACGGCCGTGTTCGGTGCGCTGATGGGCATCCTCCCCCCGCCCCTCGCGCCGTTCCTGACGAAATTCGCGCTCGGGATCGGCGGCATCGCGGCGGTCCTCGTCGTCTTCGCCTTCTCGGACCTTCTCACGGCGGCGACGGCCGTCCTCGGGGGCGGTCTCGCCCTGTACTTCCTTCCTCTTCTCCTGGCCGAGTCGGGGCCCGCGCGGACGGGGCCGCTCCTCGGGATCGCGATCCCGATCGGAGGCCTCGCCCTCCTCGCGGCCGCCGGCCTCGCGACGCGCCGGACGATCGCCTATTCGTACGACGATCTCGCACCGCACGTGAAGCGGATCGTCGAGCGCGAGCGCATCAAGGCCGAGATCGACGCCGCGAACCGCATCCAGGCGGCGCTCCTGCCGTCCTCGCATCCCGACCTCGGGTCCGCGTCGCTCGCGTCCTCGTACCGGGCCGCCACGGAGATCGGCGGCGACTACTTCGACTTCCTCCCGCTCGGGGACGGGAAGCTCGGTCTTGCCTTCGGCGACGTCGCAGGCCACGGCCTCACGAGCGGCATCGTGATGGCGATGACGAAGGCGGCGCTCCTCGTCCAGGTCAAGCACGACGCGTCCCCCGTCCGGGTCCTCGAGGTCCTGAACGACATCGTCATGAAGACGGCACCGAAGCGCATGCTCATGACGTTCTTCTTCGGCGTCCTCGACTCCGAAAACTCGTCGCTGCGCTTCGCGTCGGCCGGCCATCTCGACCCGTACGTCTTCCGCGCTCGCGAGAAGAAGCTCGAGCTGCTGTCTTCATGGGGCTTCCCGCTGGGCGTGAAACGCCGCGAGCCCTTCCACGAGGCGGTCGTACGGTTCGATCCGGGCGACCGCCTCGTCCTCTACAGCGACGGGCTCATCGAGGCGTTGAACGACGACGGAGAGCCGTTCGGTTTCGAGCGGTTCGAGGGCGTCATCCTCTCGCGCGGCGCGCAGGGCGCGGACGTGCTCAAGCAGGCGCTCCTCGAGTCCGTGAAGAGCTTCACCAGGAACCGGCCGCCCGAGGACGACCAGACGCTCGTCGTCGTGTCTTTCGAGGACCGCCAGGTGGTCGCGTTGCGCGCGAGCTGAGCTAGAATCAGCGGTTGTTCAGGCGCGGGTTGTTCAGGTGCGCTGTCTAGGAAACAAAGGAGCATTCATGAAGAGGGTCGTGTTGAGTGTCTTCGCGGGTGCCGCGCTGGCGGCGGCTCCCGCGCTCGCCCAGTTCGAAGGTCAGATCGACATGAAGATCACCGCTCAGGGCGGTGTCGTGGGCACCGGCAAGGTGTTCGTCTCGAAGGCGGGCTCGCGCACGGAAATGGACATGGAAACGGCGCGCATGCCGATTCACATGACGACTCTGGTGAAGTCCTCGGCGCCGGACGTCATGGTCCTCATCAACGACAAGGCCAGGACGTACAGCGAGATGGACACGAAGAAGGCGCGCGAACAGGCCGCGAAAATGCCGGGTGACATGGGCAAAGAGGCCTATTCCGTGAAGGTCCTCGGCTCGGAGAGGGTGCATGGATACGGGACGAAGCACGTCCTTCTCTCGCGCCCGGGCGACAAGTCGGAGACGGAGGCCTGGACGACGAAGGACCTCCCCGGACTGAGCTACGAGACGATGAAGGGTCTCATGCGCCGCGGAGCGCAGGACGAGGGCTCGATGATGAAGGCCCTCAAGGACGCCGGGGCGGACGGCTTCTTCGTGAAGATGGTCACGCGCGAAAAGGGCAAGCCCGAGCCCCTGACGACGATGGAGCTCACGAAGGCGGAGAAGAAGCCGCTTCCGGCCGCGATGTTCGAGGTGCCCGCGGGCTACGCGAAGCAGGAAGGGATGCCGGGGGCGAACCGGTAGTCCCTCGCTCAGGCGGCGGCGCCGGCCTAGGCGGCGGCCTCGCGGTCCTTGAGCTGCAGGGCGTAGAGGCGGGCGTAGAGCCCGTCCTTCGCGAGGAGCTCGGCGTGCGTGCCGGCCTCCTTCACCTCGCCATGCGACAGAACGAGGATCTGGTCCGCGCGGACGATCGTCGAGAGCCGGTGCGCGACCACGATCGACGTGCGGCCCGCGAGGAGCCGCGCGACGGCGTGCTCGATCGTCCTCTCGGTCTCGGGGTCGACGGACGACGTGGCTTCGTCGAGGATGAGGACGCGCGGGTCGCGCGCGAGCGCGCGCGCGAAGGCGACGAGCTGCTTCTCACCCACGGACAGGCCGCCTCCGCGCTCGGACAGCTTCGCGTCTAGGCCGCCCGGAATGCGCGCGAGCAGCGGCCCGAGCCCCACCTCCAGGCAGGCCCGTTCAATCAACTCCGGCGGCATCCCGGAATCGAAGAACGAGACGTTCTCCGCGATCGTGCCCGTGAAGAGGAACGTGTCCTGCAAGACGATCCCGAAGTGTTTACGTAGTTCTACGGCGTCGTAGCGTCTCACGTCGACGCCGTCGACGAGGACCCGGCCCGACGTCACGTCGTAGAAACGCAGGAGGAGGTTCAGGATCGTGGACTTCCCGGCGCCCGTCGCGCCGACGAGAGCGACGGTCCGGCCGGGCGGCACATGGAACGAGACGCCCTTCAGGATCTCCTCGCCCGCCGTGTACGAGAAGCGCACGTCTTCGAACGCGACGTCGCCGCGCAGCGGTTCGTGCGGGATGACCGGGTCTGCCGGCGCGGCGATCGCCGGCCGTTCGTCGAGGAGCTGGAAGATGCGTTCCGACGAGGCCATCGCGGCCTGGAGGATGTTGTACTTCTCCGAAAGGTCCATGAGCGGCCGGTAGAAACGCTTGCTGTACTGGAGGAACGCGACGACGGCCCCCAGCGTCATGCGGCCCCGGATCACCTCGCCGCCGCCGTACCACACGATCGACCCCATGCCGACCGCCGACAGGAAGTCGAGCGCGGGGTAGAAGATGGAGTAATAGAAGATCGAGTCGATGTTCGCCTTGCGGTGCGCGTCGTTGACCTCGGCGAAGCGCTCGCGGGCGACGGCCTCGCGGCGGAACAGCTGGACGACGGCGATCCCGGAAATGTGCTCCTGAAGGAACGCGTTCACGCGGGCGATCTTCACGCGCACGTCGCGGTACGTGTCGCGCGCGCCTTTCCGGAACCAGTTCGTGACCCAGAGCATCGGGAGGAGGATCGCGAACGTGATCGCGGCGAGCGTCGTGTCGAGCGTGAAGAGGATCGCGACGATCCCGGCGAGAACGGCCACGTCGCCGAGCAGAGCCACGAAGCCCGATGTGAAAAGCTCGTTGAGGGCGTCGACGTCCGTCGTGAGACGCGTCATGAGCCGGCCCACGGGCGTCCGGTCGAAGAGCGCGATGTCGGCCCTCTGCAGGTGGCCGAAGATCCGGGTGCGGAGGTCGAACATGACGCCCTGTCCCATGGTCGAGGTCCACCAGACCATGACCATCATGAAGACGAAGGCGAAGGCCGCCATGAGGATCGAGAGCGCCGCGATCCACTCGATCCCGTGCCCCGCGTGGAGATCCACGCCGAAGAAGCGGAAGAATCCGTCGACGCCGCGCGCGGCGCCCCCCGCCCCGGTGGCTTCCTTCGTGAAGAGGAGGTCGATCGCCGCCGCCGTCAGGAGCGGGCTCGCGAGCTGTGCGACGGACTCGAGCAGGAGGACGACGACCGCCCCGAACGCATAGCGCCGGTACGGGCGCGCGAGGGAGAAGAGCCGGCGCACGAGTCGCGGTTCGAAGGCCTTTCCGAGGGTCTCTTCCTCGTGGGGGGTTTCGGCCATCAGGCGGCTTCCATCTCTTCGGCGAGCCGCTGGCGCTCGGCGATCGCCGCGTAGACGCCGCCTCTCGCGAGGAGCTCGGCGTGCGTCCCGGTCTCCACGACGCGGCCGCCCTCGAGCACGGCGGCGACGTCGGCATTCTGAAGAGTCGAGAGGCGATGCGAGACGAGGAAGACCGTCCGGCCGCCGGCAGCGCCCTTCAGCCCTTCGAGGATCTTCGCCTCGGTCTCCGTGTCGACGGAGGAGAACGCGTCGTCGAGGACCAGGATCGGCGCGTCGGTCAGGAGGGCGCGCGCGAGCGCGGTGCGCTGTTTCTGGCCTCCGGAGAGCGTGATCCCGCGCTCGCCGACGATCGTGTCGAGTCCCTTCGGAAAGCGCGCGACGTCGGGCGCGAGGCCGGCGGCCCGGACGGCGCGCTCGATCTCTGCGCGCGAGGCGTCGGGCCTGCCGAACGCGACGTTGTTCGCGAGCGTGTCCGAGAAGAGGAACGTCTCCTGCGGGACCGCGGCGACGTTGCGCCTGAGGACCGGCAGCGGAATCCCGGTGAGCTCGCGGCCTCCGATGAAAACCGTGCCTTTCGGAGGGTCGTCGAGCCTCAGGAGGAGGTTGAGGAGCGTGGACTTTCCGGCACCCGTGCGCCCCACGATGGCGACCGTCGTCCCCTGGGCGACGCGGAGCGAGACGTCTTTCAGGATGGCCCGCTCGCCGTGCGCGAAGGACAATTCCCGGAATTCCACGTCGCCCGACAGGTGCTCGCCGGTGTCTTCCTCGGCGGGAAGGGGAACGGCGTTCCAGATGTCGATCATGCGGTTCCAGGACGCGGCCCCGCGCTGCCCGAGGTTCACGACCCACCCGAGCGCGATCGCGGGCCAGATGAGCTCGAGCATGTAGAGGTTGAACTCCACGTACCGCGCCACCGAGAGCTTCCCCGAGAGAATGAACCTCCCTCCCGCCCAGAGCGTCAGCGCGAATCCGACGCCGACGAGGAACTGGAGGAGCGGGAAGAACAGGGCGTTCAGGCGCGCGAGGCCCAGGTTGCGCTTCATGAATTCGCGGTTGTTCGCGTCGAAGCGGGCTTCCTCGCTCTTCTCGCGCGCGAACGCGCGGACGAGGCGGACGCCCGAGAAGTTCTCCTGGGCCTCCGCGGAGATCTCGCTGAAGAATTCCTGGATTGTCGTGAAGCGCTTGTGCGTGGCCTGGCCCATCACCTTCGTGGCGACCGCGATGACCGGAAACACCGCGAGGGCGACGAGCGTCAGCGCGGGCGAGACCATGAACATGAGCACGAGCGCCGCGATCCCGACGAACAGCGTGTTCGCGGCCTGCATGATTCCGGGACCGAGCAGCATGCGGACGGCCGAGAGGTCGTTCACGGCCCGGCTCATGAGGTCTCCCACCCGGTTCCGGCGATACCAGGGAGGCGGCAGCCGGAGGAGGTGGTCGAAGAGATCCTGGCGCATCTCGTATTCGATGTCGCGCGACGCGCCGATGAGGATGCGGCGCGTCAGGAAGAGGGCGATCGCGTCGCCCACGGCGAGGAGGACGATGAGGCCCGCGAGGCGAAAGAGCCTCTCGCGGGTCACGCCGGCGCCGAGCTCCTCGATGGCCCGCCGGACGATGCCGGGCATCGCGAGGAAGAGGCCGGTCGACGCGAGCATCGAGCAGAAGCCGGCCGTGTACGCGCCGGGGCGCCTGCGGAAATAGCGGAAGAAACGGGGGAGGTCTCTCATGAAATGGGGGGCGCGCGCCCGGCGTACGTGCACGGCGGCGCCGGGTCGAAATATACAGGAACGATTCTGATGCCGGAGCATCATGGACGCGCGGCGCGCCCGGCCCCATTAGAAAAGGGGGTGCTTATGAGCGTTCCGCTCGTCCTCGCCGCCCTTGCCGCCGTCCTGATCGTCGCGACGATCCTCCTGGCTCCGGTCCTGCGCAGGTACCGCGGGACGCGCCTCGTGGCGTGTCCCGAGACGAAACGGCCCGCCGCCGTGAAGATCGATGCCTTAAGCGCCGCCCTCACCCTGTTCGGGGACGAGCCCGGGCGGCTGCACCTCGCGGACTGCTCGCGCTGGCCCGAGAAGGCCGACTGCGGACAGGAATGCCTCGGCGAGGTCGAGCGCGACGGGGAATCCTGCCTCGTGCGCAACCTCGTGGCGGGCTGGTACCGGGGCCAGTCGTGCGTCTTCTGCGGGAAGCGCATTCCGGAAGTGACGTGGACAGAGCATCGTCCCGCGCTCCTTGCTCCGGACGGCGCGACGGTTTCGTGGAAGGACGTGAAACCCGAGAACCTGCCGGACGTCTTTTCGACGCACAAGCCCGTCTGCTGGGACTGCCACATCGTGCAGGGCGTCGTCCGCGAGCGCCCGGACGTCGTGACCGTTCGCCCTGACCGGGATCATCTCTACAGCTAGCGAAGAGCTGGCCAAGATCCAAGGAGGCAGGCCATGACGATGCTCGGAGCGGGACTGGTCATTCTGGTGATCGCGTTCGGCGCTGTCGGCCTCCTGTGGGTCCTGCCGGCCTGGCGCTCTGTCCGCGGCAAGCGCGCCGTCACGTGCCCCGAGACGCGGGAGGCCGCCGAAGTCGAGGTCGACGCGGCGCGCGTCGCGGTCTCCGCGTGGGGAGGCCCGCCCGATGTCAGGCTGAAGGACTGCTCGCGCTGGCCGGAGAAAGCGGACTGCGGGCAGGAATGCCTCGCCGAGGTCGCGCGGGCCTAGCTCAACGCCCCGGGACGCCGAGCCAGCCGCGCGTGCCGTAGTCGGCGGCCAGGAAAAGAAACAGGATCATGAGGAAGAACACGCCGGAGAGGATGACGACCGGCACGAGCTTCGTGTTCCCCTTCACGTGCATGAAGAACAGGATGACGAGCGTCGACTTCACGACGGCGATCGCGAGCGCCACGAAATTGTTCGCCGGGCCGAGGTTCACGAACGCCGCGAAGACCGTGAGCGCCGTGAGCGCCATGAGCGCCGCGAAGACGCCGAAGTAGACCCTGAGAGGCTGGACGTGGCCCGGAATCAGAATCATCAGTGGTGCCTCTCGATGAGATAGAGCAGCGGAAACAGGAAGATCCACACGAGGTCGACGAAGTGCCAGTAGAGGCCCGTCCCCTCGAGGAAGTTGTAGTTCCGGGGCGTGTACGCGCCCGACCAGGCCCGCGTCGCGACGTAGCCCACGAGGAGGATTCCGATGATCATGTGGAGCGCGTGCAGGCCCGTCATCGCGAAATAGAGGACGAAGAACATCTGCGTGTGGGTCGCGTCGGGCCCCTCGAAGTGGAACGAAGGTCCGGGGACGTGGTGGTCCACGAACTTGTGGTGGTACTCGAAGCCTTTCACGACGAGGAAGACGGTCCCGAGCACCATCGTGAGGACGAGCAACGCCGCGGCGAGCTTCCCCCGGCCGGTCTGGCCCCCGCGCACGGCGAGCGCCATCGTGAGCGAGCTCGCGATGAGGACGACCGTGTTGAAGCAACCCAGCGTGATGTCGAGCTCGTGGCTCCCCGCCCGGAAGGCCGCGGGGAAGCTCGTGCGGTAGAGGCCGTACGCCGCGAAGAGCCCGCCGAAGAAGAGGATCTCCGTGACGAGGAACGTCCACATCCCGAGCGTCGCGGCGTCCTTCTGCTGTTCGTAGCTGTCGAAGTGGTGGGCGAGGCCCGGCCGCTCCCCGTGGTCTTCAGACACGGGTCACCCCCGACGAAGACGCGCGCTCGGGGTACGTGTACGGAGGCGCCGTGACGACGGGAGGGGTCTCGAAGTTCAGGACCGGCGGCGGCGAAGTCGTCTGCCATTCGAGACCCGTCGCGCCCCACGGATTCGCGGGCGCCTTCGGTCCGTACCGCATCGACCAGATGAAGTAGATGAGAGGCATGAGGTAGCCGAGCCCGAGCACGGTGGCGCCGGCCGACGACATGACGTTCAGCACCTGGAACTCGGGCGGGTAGGAATGGTAGCGGCGCGGCATGCCGAGGTAGCCGAGGATGAACTGCGGGAAGAAGGTGACGTTGAAGCCGATGAAGATGACGATCGCCGAGAGCTTCGACCAGAACAAGGGGTACATGCGGCCCGTGATCTTCGGCCACCAGAAGCGCAGGCCTCCGAGGTAGCCCATGATCGCGCCGCCGACCATGATGTAGTGGAAGTGGGCGATGATGAAGTACGTGTCGTGCACGTGGGCGTCGATCCCGAGCGTCGCGAGCATCACGCCCGTGAGGCCGCCGATCGTGAAGAGGCCGATGAAGCCGAGCGCATAGAGCATCGGCGTGTCCCACGAGATCGAGCCCTTGTAGAGCGTCGCCGTCCAGTTGAAGACCTTGATGGCGGAGGGGATCGCGACGAGCATCGAGAGGACCGAAAAGACGACGCCCGCATAGATCGACTGGCCCGCCACGAACATGTGGTGCCCCCACACGAGGAAGCCGAGGACCGCGATGCCGATCGACGCGAACGCGACGAACTTGTAGCCGAAGATGGGCTTGCGCGCGAACGTGGCCACGAGCTCGGAGATGACGCCCATGGACGGCAGGATCATGATGTAGACGGCCGGGTGCGAATAGAACCAGAAGAGATGCTGGAAGAGCACCGGGTCGCCGCCGATCTTCGGATCGAAGATGCCGACGTGGAAGAGGCGCTCGGCCGCGATGAGAAGGATGGCGATCGCGACGACGGGCGTCCCGAGAACCTGGATGATGCTCGTCGCGTAGTGGCCCCACACGAAGAGAGGCAGCCGGAACCACGTCATGCCCGGCGCGCGCATCCGGTGGATCGTGACGATGAAGTTCAGCCCGGTCAGGATCGAGGAGAAGCCGGCGATGAAGATGCCGACGCCCACGGTGAGGACGGAGGTGTTCACGTAGTTCGTCGAGAGCGGCGTGTAGAACGTCCATCCGGTGTCGACGCCGCCGTGCAGGAGCGCCCAGAGCGTCAGCAGGCCGCCCGCCGAGTAGAGGTACCACGAGAGCAGGTTGATCCGCGGGAACGCGAGGTCCTTCGCGCCGATCATGAGGGGGATCAGGAAGTTCCCGAGGACGGCCGGGATCCCGGGAATCAGGAAGAAGAAGATCATCAGCACGCCGTGCATCGTGAACAGGCGGTTGTAGATGTCCGGCTGGAAGAGGTCGCCCTCGGGCGTCGCGAGCTCCATCCGGATGAGGACCGCCATGAGCCCGCCCAGCGCGAAGAAGACGCTGATCGAAACGAGGTAGAGGAGCGCGATGCGCTTGTGGTCGCGCGTGAGGAGCCACGACTTGATGCCGTACGCGGCATTGAGATAGTGGGTGCGCGGGCCGACGTCCGGTGTCGTGTTCATTTCCCGGCCTCCGCCGCCGAAGATGGCGCCGCCGTGGATGCGGCCTTGAGCGACTTGACGTACTTCACGAGCTGGATGAGCTCCTCCTCGGACACTTGTCCCTTGAAGGTCGGCATGACGGGCTGGTAACCGTTGACGACTTTCGCGGCGGGATTCAGGATCGACTCGCGGAT